>JAFYJM010000086.1 GCA_017538125.1 Bacillota bacterium | reverse complement strand
TGCGGCTTCTCGATTTCTACACATAAAAAGACTGCCCCGAATAACGGGACAGTCTCATTATATGATAGTTTTGACTTATATCATCATTCTCAGCGGATCCACCTTGTTGATAAGTACGTCCAGTACTTCGTCCGATGGAACTTCTGATTCTACGGCTCTGGAAGTATCCAGTTCGAATCCGGTGTTCTCAACGATCTCCTCGATGGTAACTCCCGGGAAGTATTCTGCAAGATACATCCTCTTGGTCTTTTCATCAAACTTCATTACGCCAAGCTCAGTTACAACTGCTCTCGGTCCCTTGTTTGGATCAAGACCTACTTTTGCTCTTCCGTCAGGACCATCGCCCCAGCCGATACTTGTGCAGTAGTCGACCTTTTCAATGAAACGTCTCTTCTGATGCTTCATGATGATGATGGTGTTGCAGTAGTTGGCGATACCGTTAGCTCCGCCGGAACCTGTGAAACGTGTAACAGGATCGTTGTAATCACCGATACTCGTTGAGTTCAGGTTTCCATACGGGTCTATCTGGGCTCCGCCGAGGAATCCTGCAGCGATGACATCTCTCTTGGAGTAGATGCTCTGGAATCCGAAGTATCTGTACTGCGGCCAAAGGACTGAACATCCGTATGTGATACGGAGGTCAGATACGCTTGTAGGTACCTCCTGCGGGTTTCCTTCAAAGAGCGCTGTCTCGAATATGAGACTTGCGTTTGGTGCGTGTGTGTTCTTAGCTAATGCTGCGCCGACGAGAGGCAGACCTGTTCCGACGATGTACGCTTTTCCGTCTTCAACCTGTCTAGCAAGAGCAATAGCCATCATTTGTTTTCTTGTAGCTTCCATAATGTATTCCTCCTACTTCCTCTTCAATCCGCGTTTCCAGCCATAGCCCTTATCAATACGGAGACTTACGAGATGCTCGATGCCGATCGTCTCGAGATAATCCCAGTGAGTAGGACAGTCTGTAACGTACTTTTTAATGAATGCCTGGAATCCTTCTTCCGTCTTGCTTGCTTCTTCATACTCAAGCAGGAACTGACCGTCGTAGTCGTATCTTCCGAAGCACTGTGTAGGATGAGCTCCGCGGGGAGCTTCTACTACAGCGTCTACGCAGAGGCCTACGCATGTGTTCAGTTCGGGATTCCTGTGCATCTGCTCAACTGAAAGCAGTTCTTCGCATGAAACGATGGTGTGCTTTGCAGCCATAGCGATATCCAGATCCTGGAATCCGGGTCCCTCGATACGGAATGTTCCGTCAGGACAAGCATACTGCGCGTGGATCAGCGCTACATCGATCTTCGGTGTAGGTACCAGGCACAGGTCGCTTCCCGGATTGAACGGGTCTTCCTGTATAACGAACTTCTTCGGCGGGAGCTTCGGGTGCTTTTTACGCTCTTCCTCGGAGATTCCCCACTTGTTTACCAGGTCTGATCCCAGCATGTTCTTTACAGGAACGTATGTGAGTCCCAGTGCAGCGCCGTGATATGCGATAGTCTGTACGTCCAGCGAATAGTCGTCGAACAGTATCTTCTTTGCGCCCTTCTCAACTGCCGCGCGGAAACGACGGCAAACCTGAGAATATCCGGAGTTTGCAATGTAGGAAACGATGTAGATGCTTACCTGACCGTTTCCGATGAGCATATCCATATCGCCTGCAGACGGGCCGCCCTCCAGGTACAGGTCCTTCTGTCCCTGTCTGATGATCTCTCTCGTCAGGACGTAAGGTCTTCTGTTGGTTACGAATCCGCCTATTGCTATACAGTCACCGTCATGGACAAATTTTTCCACGGCTTCCGCCGCTGTCATAACCTTACTGTTATCCAATATTCCTTCCTCCTATATTCTAGAGCACCTACTACCATTACGATAGTAGGTGCAAATAGATCTTATGTGGTTTACTTCAATGCGAGTAATTAGTCAGCCCATACTTCATCAGGATTTGGGAACGGCATGCTCTCATCTGTATAAGCGATTCTGCTTACGTTGATCAGATGATAGTATGCAAGGTTCTCACTGATGCTGTTGCCGCCCCATGTACCGCAGCCGAGTGTACCTGTCGGAACCAGGTTGTTTGTAGCTGCACCACCAAGTCCTGCGGAACCAATTCCGTTAACCAGGAATCTTGATACGTGTACTCTGTTAGCAGCATATTCGATGTGCTCGTCGTTGAAGGAATGCATTGAGATACTGTGTCCCTTACCCATGTTATCAAGGTTAGCAACTACGATATCAACGCCCTCTTCCCATGTCTTATACTTATAAGCAGCAATTACAGGGAACAGCTTTTCCTTACTCAGATCTTCAGCAACGCCTGCTACGTCGCATGCAGCCATCAGAGCTCTTGCGCCGTCTTTGCACTCGAGTCCTGCGAGCTTAGCGATGTCACCAGCCAGCATTCCAACGCACTTCTTGTTCAGTTCTCCGCCCGGGAACAGTGTTTCTCTGAGCTTGTCAACGTCTTCCTTCTTGTCATAGTACTGAACGTCGTTCTTTTCCATCTCAGCGATCATTGTGTCATACATATCTTCCTGTACGATTATGGTCTGCTCGCATGTGCAGAGTACGCCGTTGTCCTGAGTTCTTCCTGTTACGATCATCGGAGCGATCTTTACAGGATCTGCATCTGTATCGATGAGGCACTGGTTGTTTCCTGCGCCTACGCCGAATGCCGGTTTACCGGAGCTGTAAGCAGCCTTAACCATTCCGGGGCCGCCTGTAGCGATGCAGACATCACATTCTGCCATTACTGCAGCTGATGCTTCCATGGTTACCTTGTCAGGCTCTACGCACTGAACCAAGTCTTCCGGAGCGCCGATCTCTTTAAGAGCAGCTCTCATGCACTCTGTAGCCTTGAATCCAACGTTCTTAGCGGAAGGATGCGGGCAAATGATAACGGCATTTCTGCCCTTGAGTGCGATCATTGCATTGTGCATCGGTGTCATAACCGGGTTTGTTACAGGAGTGATAGCTCCGATAACGCCGATCGGTTTTGCAACCTTTGTGATTCCCAGTTCCTTGTCGCGCTCGATGATGCCTACGCTCGGCTTACCTTTCAGGTACTTCCATGTGAACATAGCCTTGTTTCTGATCTTCGCGATTTTATCTTCGTAAACGCCCATCTTTGACTCAACTACTGAATCCATTGCGAATTCCTCAGCTCTGTCAGCAAGGGCTTTACCTACGACTTTTACACACTGGTCTGTCTTCGCCTGGTCGTAACCTTCGATAACAGCCTGTGCAACTCTAGCTTTTTCAATCAAGCTATCGATATAAGCTTTTGCATCCATTTTAATATTTCCTCCTTAGAAATATACTTACTTTTACAGTTTTCCAGCGAGCGTTAAAGCTCGCTGGAAAACATTGCGATCTTAATCGAT
>JAFYJM010000085.1 GCA_017538125.1 Bacillota bacterium | reverse complement strand
CTGCTTTATGGATCCCAGCAGAATGAGAAAGTCGCTTAAGCCTTGTGAAACAGTTATATTTGTAATATAATAATTGAGATGATCGATTGAGGTAATGATTTGATTAATACTATCACAGAAAACTTAACAGCGATCGGCCCTGTATTCGCCGTGGTATGGATAATAACCATCGCCCTCACTTTCTGGAAACCACAGAGATACTTTAACAGCATTTTGCTGATGGCAGCTTTAATGGTGACCATGATATTTCTGGCGGGTTTCTTCGGAGACTATGCGGGGGACGTCCTTTTGGTATGCTTCATCATAGTGATGATCGCACTTTTCATGGTGCCTTTGATGCTGATCATTAACGGCATACAGATGATCCGCAAAGAATCCCTTTGCCTGGCCCATCTTTTGTCACTTGGACTTGGAATAGTTGTTGGGATCGGCGAGATCGCCACGGTGCTTTATGCTCTGGGCATCTATAACACAGAAGGCTTTGGCAAATTAGGCTTGTGGGATCTATTTCTGGCCTGCACTGTGTTCTATTTCAGCTGCTTGGTGCTTAGTTTTGTAATTTATTCTATTTTCATACAGCACATGCCCCACAGGATGAATTTCAACTATATAATAATCCACGGAGCAGGGCTTGCAGAAGGCGAGCGCCTCACCAAACTCCTGTCAAACAGAGTGGACAAAGCTATTGAGATCTATAGGAAGTGCAGGACGAAACCTGTTATAATACCGAGCGGCGGTAAGGGCTCCGATGAGAAACTGAGCGAGGCGGAAGCCATGAAAAATTACCTTATGGAACATGGCATACCGGAAGAAGATATTATGCCGGAGGACAGCTCGGCAACTACAGAGGAAAACATATTAAATTCCAAAGCATTGATAGACTCCAGGGAAGGCAGTAAGAAAACCGCCTTGATCTCCAGCAACTACCATATTTATAGATGTATGAGGCTTGCCAGGAAAGCCGGTCTCAAATGTACCGGGATCGGTGCGAAAGTAGCGCTTTATTACTGGCCTTCAGCACTTATCAGGGAGTTTATAGCAGTGTTTGTGACCAAAGATTTTTTTGTTTGGGCAATGTTAGGATATCTGTTGTTCATAAGCCCCGTATTATATGCTATATTCAGATAACGACTTATTCTGTGAGGTTTGACATGGAATTCAGAAAGGCAAACATTAAAGATATAGACAGGCTTTCAGAGATCCGTAAGAGGCAACTGATGGACGAAGGACAGAATCCAGAGACAGACATGGATGAAAACCTTCGAAGTTTCTTCATGGAAAAAATGAAAAGCGGTGAACTCATCGAATGGGTAGCCGAGGAAGATGGTGAGATAGTAGCTACAGCAGCGATCATTTTCATGGATCTGCCACCTGCTTTCACCAATCCGACGGGCAAGAAGGGTTACATAGCCAATATGTATACGGCCGATGAGTTCAGAGGCCGGGGACTTGCCGGTAGAATGATAGAACTTTTGGAAAAGGAAGCGAAGGACTGCGGCCTGACTAAGCTCTTCCTTCATGCATCTGAAATGGGAAAGAAAGCATATGTTAAAAGCGGCTTCATAGAGACCGATGTTCTAATGGAAAAATCTCTCTGACATTACGACACAGTAAATGCAGGCCCCGACCCAAGCATAAGGACAGGGGCTTTTGTAATGAAAACGGGAAAAAAGTTTTCTTGATATTGCCGCTGTTTTATGGCAATATTATATTGGCTAGTTATTTGAACAAATCGTCCAAAAACACCTAAAAGGAGAAATACATGGAGTATCAGGAAATCAAAAAAATGGAAATGGAGAGGGCGGAAGCCTTCATCGATATGATAAATAACAGTGAGGACAAGTACTACGTCTACAGGACGAGTCGTCCCATCACTGATTTGAAGCATATGTTCAAAACTTCTGTGGAGCAGTATGGTGACAACGTTGCTTTTCGTCAGAGGTTCGTTAAGGGTGAACCTTTCAAGGAGATCACATACAAAGAAGCCTATGAGCAGGTCAACGGACTGGGAACTTCCATGATGGAACTGGGCCTTAAGGGCAAGCGCATAGCCATCATTGGAGATACCTGCTATCAGTGGGCATCCACATATCTGGCAGTCACAGGAGGCGTCGGTATCGTCGTTCCTCTGGACAAGGAACTCGGTGAGGAAGAACTCAAGCAGTTGATCATCAACTCTGAGTCAGAAGCCATTTTCTTTGCCAAGAGATTTGCTGATATGTTCAAGCGCATCAAGGATTCCGGAGACACCAAGCTGAGCGTTCTTTGCAATCTCAATGCCGACGAACATACCGAAGACATGTATTCCTGGTCGAAGCTCATCGAAGAGGGCAAGGCTATGGTCAAAGCAGGAGACAGAAGATATCTGGACGCAGAGGTCATCGCAGACGATATGGGCGTGCTTCTCTTCACGTCCGGCACCACCGGCATCGCCAAGGGTGTTATGCTTTCACAGACCAACATCTGCATCGACCTGATGAGCGCTCCCAATATCCTGAACGTTAACCCCTGGGATATTTTCTTCAGCGTCCTTCCGATCCACCATACATACTGCTGCACCTGCGATTTCCTGATGCCCATCTATAAAGGCGCATCCATCGCATACTGCGAAGGCTTGAAATACATCCAGAAAAACCTTCAGGAAGTGAGCCCTACAATGTTCCTGGGCGTTCCTTTGATCTTCGAGGCACTTTACAAGGCCATCTGGAAGAACATCAGGAAGCAGGGCAAGGAAGCTACGGTCAAGAAAGTCATGACTCTCAGCAAGAAGACTAAGAAGATCGGCCTCGACCTGAATAAGATGCTCCTTAAGGACATATACAAAGTATTCGGCGGCAGGATGAGAGTCCTGATCTCCGGAGGAGCGGCCATCGATCCCGCCATCCTTGAGTTCTTTAATGACCTTGGATTCGTGGCAGTACAGGGCTATGGATTGTCAGAGTGCGCTCCTATGGCAGCTCTTAACCCCGACCAGCACAAGTGGATGAGAAATGCATCCGTAGGCCATATTATGCCGGGCATGCAGGTCAAGATCATAGACAAGGCAGAAGACGGAGTCGGTGAGATCTGCATCAAGGGACCCAACGTCATGCTGGGTTACTATCAGATGCCCGAGGAGACCGCTAAAGTCATCGTCGATGGTTGGTTCCTGACAGGCGACCTGGGCTATACAGATGATGAGGATTTCATTTATATCACAGGCCGCAAAAAGAACGTCATCATCACCAGAAACGGCAAGAACGTATTCCCCGAGGAGCTCGAATACTATCTCGGAAGAGTTGACGCGGTAGCCGAGTCCATGGTATGGGCCGAAGCCGATGAAGTCGGACAGGACGACACAATAGTCGCCTCTATCAGACCCGATATGGACGTCGTAAAAGAGGCTCTGGGTGAGGAAAACGCTGCTGACGAGGAAAAGGTCAAAGAGTATCTTTGGAAGTTCGTAGACGAAATAAACGAAGATCTTCCTCTCTTCAAGAAGATAAAAAAGATCACCGTGCGCCAGGAAGAATTCGAAAAGAATACCGCGCACAAGATCAAGAGATTCGTTGAATCCAATAAACAGTAAAATAATGAAATTAGAACTTATAGCGGCCTCCACCTTCGGGTTGGAGGCCGTAGTGCGGCGCGAGATAGAAGCGCTTGGATACAAGATAATAAAAACAGAAGACGGCAAAGTCACTTTCATGGGCGACGAGAGAGCCCTGGTGCGTGCGAATCTTTGGCTGAGATGCGCTGACCGAGTGCAGATCAAGATGGGAGAATTCAAAGTGCTTGAATTCGAAGATCTTTTTCAGAACATGAAGGGTATCTCCTGGGAAGAGTGGATACCCATGGACGGCAATTTCACGGTGAACGCTGTCTCAGTCAAATCGAAGATCAGTTCTGTGCCCGCCATTCAGAAGGTGGGCGAGAAGGCGCTCGTGGAGAGGCTTCGTGAGTTTTATCCTGTCGAGCGTTTCCCGAAAAGCGGAGCGACCTTCGAGATAAGGATATCTTTGCACAAGGATCTGGCGACGGTCACCCTGGATACGACAGGGCAGGGCCTGAACAAGAGAGGATATCGCAGGCTTATCGGAAAGGCACCTCTCAAGGAGACCATGGCCGCGGCCATGGTGAGTTTAAGCTTCTGGAATCCGGACAGGATACTTGTGGATCCATGCTGCGGATCAGGCACCATCCCGATAGAAGCGGCCATGATCGCTAAAAACATCGCACCTGGCCTGAGGAGGAGCTTCACGGCTGAAGACTGGGACGCTGTACCTAAGGAATTGTGGAAGCAGGAGAGGGCTAACGCTTATAAAGAGATCAAAAATGATTTAAACCTTAAGGTCTACGGTTCGGACATAGAGCCTGCTGCCATAAAGATCGCGAAGGAGAACGCCGAAGAGGCTGGCGTGGACGATCTGATCAGGTTCAGCGTGGCGGACGTGAGCGCGCTCAGGACAGGAGCGCTTTCGGGCGTCATGATCAGCAATCCTCCATACGGCGAGAGGATAGGTGATCGTGAAGCGATCGATCACATCTATGATTCATGGAAGAAATTCTTCGAAGGCAATCCCACCTGGTCGTTATTCGCGCTGACGTCGGACAAGTCTATAGAAGAGAAGGTCTTCGGCAGGCCTGCTGATCGAAGGCGCAAACTTTATAACGGCCGAATGGAGGTCTGTTATTATCAGTTTCACGGAAAAAAGCCCTGACGAGCCGGGGCTTTTTTAGTGCTCAAATTCAAGCCAGATTTGCATTATTATTCATACAATGTATAATAATGTACATAAAAGTATATAATTTAGGGTTGTTAACAAACCTTATGTATTTTATAATATATATATAAAAAGAAATCGATACAGTTTGATTTATAATTTATATTGAAAGGAGAAAAGTTATGGTAAAAGGCATTCATAATTTTTCTGAGATCGGTAAGCTGAACAAGGTGCTCCTTCACCGTCCCGGTCTGGAACTTGAAGCGCTTACACCTTCAACCATCGAGAGGCTGCTTTTCGACGATATCCCTTACCTGAAGATAGCTCAGGAAGAACATGATAAATTCGCCGATACACTGAGAGCCAACGGCGTTGAAGTAGTTTACTACGTAGAGGAAGCCGGCAAGGCAATGTCTGATCCGGCCATCCAGATCCAGTTCGTTAACGATTTCCTCAATCTTTCCAAGATCAATTCCAAGGGCCTGAGACTGGCGATGACACAGTTCCTGCTCGAGATGCCCCCGGAAGAGATGGTAAGAAAAGTCGTGGCAGGTATCAAGAGAGAAGAAGTTGCCACTAAGGACGCAACGTCACTTATGGACCTAGTCAAGGATGATTATCCTTTCGTCTCAGATCCCATGCCCAACCTGTATTTCACCCGTGACCCGGGTGCATGCGTAGGAGAAGGTATCAACATCCACCATATGCATACGGATGCCAGAAGAAGAGAATCCCTGATCCTTCGCTATATCTACAAGTATTCAAGAGATTTCGCCAAGGAAGGTGACCAGATGTGGTATGACCTTGACGATAACTTCTCCATCGAAGGCGGAGACGTTCTCGTTCTTTCCAAAGAAATGGTCGCTGTGGGTCTTTCACAGAGAACCACCATTTCAGGATGTGAGAACTTCGCCAGAAATCTCCTGAAGAATTCCGACTTCAAGAAAGTGCTTGCTTTCGATATTCCTAAGTCCAGAGCATTCATGCATCTTGATACGGTATTCACAATGATCGACTATGATAAGTTCACCATCCATCCGGAGATCGAAGGACCTCTCGGCGTATATGAGATGACCCTCGACAAGAACGGTGAGCTTCAGTTCAAGGCATTAAGAGACGAGCTTCACAAGATCCTCGCTCTCGAGCTTGGCGTTCCTGCGGTACAGCTGATCAGATGCGGCGGCGGAGATCTGCTTGCTGCCCAGCGTGAACAGTGGAACGACGGCTCCAATACGCTTTGCATCGCTCCGGGAACAGTTGTTACATACGAGAGAAACTATGTGACAAACGAACTTCTCGAGAAGGCCGGCATCAAGGTTCTGAGAGTTCCGTCAGCCGAACTTTCCAGAGGAAGAGGCGGCCCGAGATGTATGTCTTGCCCTGTTAACAGAGACGATCTTTGATCAGACTGATATGAGACCCCGGTCCGACTGGGCCGAGGTCTTCTGTCTAAAACAATTTGATCAGCAAGGCACCTATTGTTAAACTAATTCAAATCAAATAATAAAGGAGAAACAAAATGGCAGTTAATCTTAGAGGAAGAAATTTCTTAACACTCATGGATTTCACACCTGAAGAGATCCGCTATATGCTTGATCTGGCTCATGACCTCAAGGCCAAGAAGAGAGCCGGTTTCGTAGGAGAGTCCCTTAAGGGCAAGAACGTAGTTCTTCTCTTCGAAAAGACCTCCACCAGAACAAGATGCGCATTCGAAGTTGCCGCTCTCGATGAAGGCGGACATGTGACCTTCCTTGACTCCAAGTCATCACAGATGGGCAAGAAGGAGACCATCGCCGACACCGCTAAGGTACTCGGCAGATTCTATGACGGTATCGAATACAGAGGATATAAGCAGTCAGTAGTTGAAGAGCTCGCCAAATATGCCGGCGTGCCTGTATGGAATGGACTGACCGACGTTGACCATCCTACACAGATCCTCGCTGACCTCCTGACTATCGAAGAGCACGTAGCGAAACCGCTCAACAAGGTCAAAGTCGTATTCTGCGGAGACGTCAGAAACAACATGGCTTATGCATGGATGTATGGCTGCGCAAAGATGGGCATGACCTTTGTAGCCTATGGCCCTCAGGAACTGGCCGACCAGATCGATCCCGACGTTCTGAAGAGAGCAAGAGAAGTTGCTGAGTACACCGGAGCTTCCATCGAAGTATCTTCTGATGAAGCTTGTTTGAAGGGCGCTGACGTTCTTTATACAGACATCTGGGCTTCCATGGGTGAAGAGGATCAGATCCCTGAGAGAGTCAGAATGCTGACACCTTTCAAGGTAACTCAGGAAATGATCGACAAGACAGAGAACGACGATGTTATCTTCATGCACTGCCTGCCTTCATTCCATGATTTCGATACGACCATGGCTGCAGAGCAGAAAGAGCTCGGATATGACATCCGTGAAGTTACCGACGAAGTATTCCTTTCCAGACACTCAAAGGTATTCGATGAGGCTGAAAACAGAATGCACACCATCAAGGCTGTCATGGTAGCCACGATCGGAAGATAACAGGAGGACGTGTACAATGGGAGAAAAGATCGTAGTCGCCCTCGGCGGAAATGCTCTTCAGTCAGGCAAGGATGAGCCTACTGCAGAAGCTCAGCTCAAGGTCGTCAGAAAGACCTGCGAAAGGATCGCAGACATCAGCGACATGGGATATGAAGTGGCAGTTGTCCACGGAAACGGCCCTCAGGTAGGACGTATCCTTCTCGCTTCAGAAACTGCAAAGGACGTTACACCAGCAATGCCTTTCGACGTTTGCGGAGCAATGTCCCAGGGATATATCGGATATCACCTTCAGCAGGCTCTCAAGTATGCTCTTAACAAGAGAAATAAAGACCTTCCTGTAGTTACCGTAGCTACTCAGATGGTAGTAGAACCGGATGACCCCGGCTTCAAGAATCCAACCAAGCCCATCGGACCTTTCTATTCAGAAGAAGATGCCAAAAAGATGGCTGAGGAGAAGGGCTATACAATGAAGGAAGACGCAGGCCGTGGCTGGAGAAGAGTAGTTGCTTCACCTATCCCCAGAAAGATCGTTGAGATCGATGCTGTTAAGCAGCTTTGGGAATCCACCATCGTCATCACCTGCGGAGGCGGAGGCATCCCCGTCATCGAGAACTGGGACGGATCTCTTGAAGGAGTCGCAGCGGTAATCGATAAGGACTTCGCTGCAGAACTTCTGGCAGAGCAGGTAGACGCTGACGTTCTCATGATCCTTACAGAGGTGGAGAAGGTAGCCATCAATTTCAACAAGCCCGATCAGCAGGATCTGGCACACATGAGCCTCAAAGAAGCAGCTCAGTACTGCGATGAGGGACAGTTTGCGCCCGGCTCTATGCTTCCTAAGGTACAGGCAGCAATGAAGTTCGTAAGAGCATATCCTAACAAGAAGGCCATCATCACCTCTCTCGACAAGGCGATTGACGCACTTAACGGAGAGACCGGTACAGTG
>JAFYJM010000084.1 GCA_017538125.1 Bacillota bacterium | reverse complement strand
CGATATGAAGGGCGGCATGGCCTGCTGGATGGCAGCCATCACCAACACCGATCTCTCTAAGCTCAAGAGAGGCTTCAAGTGCTATCATACATATGATGAAGAGATCATGTTCGAGGGAGTTTACGACCTGGTGAACGCCCATGAAAAGTTCCCGCCCCACATCATCGTTGCAGAACCCACAGGCTTCAAGCCCGCCATCGGTTCCAAGGGCCTTCTGGAGATCATCTTCACATTTAACGGAACCACCACTCATTCCAGCACACCCATCGAGGGCAGGAGCTCAAACAAGAACGCTGTGAGATTCCTGAACAAGATGATGGACTTCGAACTTGAACTCAGAAAGAATCCGACGGAGTTCTTCGGACTGCCTTATCCCACCATGAACATCGGGATCATCAAAGGAGGCACTTCCATCAACAAGGTGCCCGCCGAGACGGTGATCTATCTGGATTTCAGGATCTGCGACTCCGAAAGGGAATATCCCATCATCAGAAAGTTCATCGACGAACAGCTTGAAGGCGTGGACGCTTCCTACGAGATCATCAACGACATCCCATCCTTCGTGAACAAGAGCGAGCTCGTGAAAGTGTACGAGGAGAAGACCGGCACGCCCGGCGCTCCTTTCTTCGGCATCACCGAGGGATCATTCTTCCCGGGTGACAAGATCATCCTGGGCCCCGGCCCGGTCACCGCTCACGAGAAGAACGAGCACGTGTCCATCGAGGATCTCGAAAAGACCCAGAAACTCTACGAAGAGATGCTGGAAATGCTTTGCGGCTGATCCGCAAAAAATAATGCTAATAAAGTTTCATCAAGCTTTATTATACATTTTATGATTCGTTGCATTATTCATCGTTTTAACAAAAGGAGGGAAAGCTAATGAGTAATGGACCTAAAGTGGGAGAGAAGAAAAAAATCAATCTGCCACACGTATTTATTATCTTATTCGCCATTATGATCATCTGCGCTATCGCTACCTGGATCATTCCCGCTGGTACATTTGATTATGTAGAGAATGAATCAGGCAGAAACGTAGCCGTAGCTGGAACCTGGCATCGTGTTGATGACGCGACTCCTGTAGGACCTTTCAGACTGTTCGAACTGGTCTATGAAGGTATGGTAAATGCAGCTGACATCTCATTCCTCGTATTCATCACATACTGCTCCGTAACATTCATCATCAAGTCCGGAGCATTCGAGGGAGCTGTTGGCGCTCTGCTTAAAGTATTCAAGGGCAACAGCTCCTTGATCACCATCCCTATCTTCCTCGCTCTTATCGGTGCTGGTTCTTCCACAGTAGGTATGTTTGAGGAATGGTTACCGTTCATTCCTGTATTTGCCGCCATCTACACCGGCATGGGCTACGATGCTCTAACAGGTTTGATGGTAATCGCATTTGGTGCAGGTATGGGTTATTCCGGCGCTATCATGAACCCGTTCACCGTTGGCGTTGCTCAGGGTATCGCGGAGATTCCTTACATGTCAGGTATGGGCTATCGTCTTTGCTGCCACGCTGTAATGATCATCATAGCATCCATCTTCATCATCAGATATGCTACTAAGGTCAAAGCAGATCCTGAAAATTCCTATGTATACGGAATCGAAGGACTCGTCAGAAAAGAAGGCGAATCTATCGAGCACGAAGCAGAGTTCGGAATCAAGCAGAAGCTCATTCTTCTTGACCTCGTTGCTGCAATTATCGTAGTAGTAGTTGGCGTTATGAAGCTTGGCTGGTACTTCTCACAGATCTGCGCTGTATTCCTTATCATGGCTGTAGTAGCAGCTATCATCATGAGATGGAACCTGCACAAAGTCGGAGATCTCCTGGTATCCGGATTCATGGAAGCAACCACAGCTGCTATGATGATCGGTATCGCTCGTGGAGTCAAGCTGGTACTCACCGAAGGCGGAATCATCGACACCGTTGTAAACGGAATGTCACTTCCTCTTTCACACATGCCTCTCTGGCTGTCCGCTATCTGCATGCTCATCGTGCAGACACTGCTCAACTTCTTCGTTCCTTCCGGTTCAGGTCAGGCGGCCGTATCCATGCCTATCATGGCGCCTCTTGCCGACGTACTCGGAATGAACAGAGATATCGCAGTACTTGCTTATCAGTTTGGTGATGGACTTTCAAACATCATCTGGCCTACCGCTTTCGCAGCAGTAGTTGCTGGACTTTCCGGTGTTCCTCTTGAGAAATACTGGAAGCTGGCCTTCAAGCTCTTCGGAATCCTCGTTGCAGCTCAGGCTATACTCATGGTCATCGCGGTTGCTATCAACTTCGGTGGCTAACCGGAGCACACTGATCTGATACGAAAACGCTGTGAAGCGTTTCGCCCGGACAGAAGCTCCAAATAATACTAGTATTATTAAAAACGAATCATAACAAAAGAAAACCGGAAGCTGCAGCTTCCGGTTTTCTATATTATCTGACGGTTTTCAATGCTTTTTCGGCCCGTATTCGGACCTTTGGATGGTCATATCGCACATAAACGATATGGCATCAATCAAAGAGATCCAGACCCTCGGCGTACTTGGTCAGGCCACCGAAAAGTGCGTTCGTGAAGTCGTCGAGCTTGTTGATATCCTTGACGAGCCACTTATTTGACTTCATTACGAGTGGCATCGTGACTTTAACGGTTTGATCCTTCTCGGCTGTCTTCATGAGCTCCTCGAACTTGGAGGCCATGATCTCGTTGATCTCCGCCTCCAGTTCATCCTGATCGAGTCCCGAGATGCTGAGGACCATGGCGTCCTGAAGGATGGCGGCTATGAGCTTTTCCATAATGTCTGCGAAGTCATAGGTCTTGAAATATACGTCGACTGTGGCCTCATTGCCGTCGATGACTTCGTTATCAAGTGTGTAATCGAAGTCGAGGATCTTTTCCATCATGCTGTCGACCATACCCGAAAGCGCAGGCTCATCTATCTCTTCCAGAAGCGACAGATCGCCTACATCACCCTCGTAGTAATCCTTGAGCATATCGAGATCCCTGGCCTTGAGAGCTTGAAGGAAAGCGTCCATCGTCTGTGTCGGTGTGGGAATAAGCACCCCTTCGTCGATAGGTTTGTCCTTGCCGCAGGCAGCCATGGTGAAGGCCATGGCCACGATGAGCATTAAGCAAAGTATTCTCTTCATATCTCTATCCCGCCGCGAGCCTTACGCTCCGGCTACTCCTTTCTTTTGATCGAGCGCACCGGATAGTTGTTAGACCGCTGCGCAGCATTTATCATCAGTTGTTCATAAGTTCTATCGCAGACATCACTTCCGTGAGGATGCCGGTCAGCATGCACTTCTCGTCCGGATCGAAGACGCTGCTGTGAAGGCTGTAGACCTTCTCGTCTCCGGGCCTGTGGCAGCCAAGGTTGTAATAGCAGCCCCTGGCATGATGGCAGAAGTATGAGAAATCATCTCCGCCGAGGCTCGATACCGGGTTGATGACGACCTTCTCCTTACCCAGCAGGCCTTCGCAGGTCTTGATGAGTATATCCAGAAGATCTGTGTCACACTTCAGGTTAGGATAGCTGTCTCTGAGCTTGATGTCCGCAGTGCAGCCGTAAGCTTTGGCGATCGAGTCGATCATGGCGGGGAATTCTCTTTTGATCAGTTCCATGTCCTCCGTCTCCAGAGTGCGTATGGTGCCGATGAGCTCCGCCTTGTCCGAAATGACGTTGTTCGCCGTGCCGCTGTGAAAAGAGCCCGTGGTGATCAGCGCACCGGATGCCGGATCGAGTCGCCTCGTCAGGATCGTCTGGTAAGAGAGCACCATGTCGCAGGCGCAGGGTATCGGATCAATGCCCTTGTCCGGATGAGCGCCGTGACAGGACTTGCCGTTCACGGTGATATCGAAGTCCGTTATGGCCGCGTTCATCACTCCCGGGATGAATTCGACGACGCCGGTCTCATGCCTGGGCTCCACGTGGAGGCCGATGACACGATCGACCTGAATGTCATTAAGGATGCCTTCCTGTATCATCGGAAGGGCGCCCCCCGTAGTCTCTTCGGCAGGCTGAAAGATCAGTCTGACGGACAGAGGCAGTTCGTCGCGTATCTCATTAAGTACCATGGCCGTGCCAAGCAGGATCGCCGTGTGCATGTCGTGACCGCAGGCGTGCATGACTCCGGGATTGAGCGAGCAGATCGGGGAGGCCAGCTCCTCGGTGATCGGAAGGGCATCGATGTCTGCGCGGATACCGACGGCCCTAGTGCGATCGCGCCCGTAGATCGTGCCGATGACGCCGTGGCCGGCGATGTTTTCACGGGTCTCTATGCCTAGCGCGCGGAGAGTATCCGCTATGACCTGTGAAGTCCTGACCTCTTCTTCAGAAAGCTCAGGGTGCATGTGAAGGTCGTTTCTTATGCTGACAGCTCTGTCGTAAGCCCTTTCGATCAAAGGCATCAGAGCATCTTTTGTAAGTTCCATGTCTTCCTCCCTCCGGACAGACGCCCGGACTGTGTCTCATACGGATATTATACACTAAAAAGGAAATGTAGGGTGAATTTTTTGAGAAAAAGCATCCAAGGCCTATTGACAGATCAAGAACTAAGCAATATAATACAGTTGAACGATAATTCAACTGTTCAATTATTCAACCGAGAGGTAAGAACGATGACCAAGAACACAGACAAGATAGAGATCTGCGACTGCAATACCATACACGAAGACATCGTAAAGGAAGTCAGCGCCCAGATGAAGGACGACGAAGTCCTCATGGAACTGAGCGACACTTTCAAAGTATTCAGCGACTACACCAGGATCAAAATACTTTACGCACTGCTCAATCACGAGATGTGCGTCTGCGATATCTCCGCTCTGCTCGGCATGACCAAATCCGCCGTATCGCACCAGCTGAGGGTGCTCAAGCAGGCCAATCTGGTGAAGAACAGAAGGGACGGCAAGGTGGTCTACTATTCGATAGCCGACGAGCATGTGGAGACGATTATTTCGAACGGCATGGATCACGTGCTGGAGTGATCAGGAGGGAGACATTATGAAAAAGACATACAAGATCGACGTGGACTGCGCGAACTGCGCCAATCTCATGGAGGAGACCGCAAAGAAGACCGAGGGCGTGAAGGACGCCACAGTGAGCTTCATGACGCTTAAGATGAAGGTCGAATTTGAAGAGGACGCAGATCCTGCCGAAGTCATGGAGAACGTACGCGAGAACTGCAAAAAAGTCGAAGAGGACTGCGAGATCTTTATCTGATCACAGGAATAGAAATGAACGCCAAGCAAAAGAATCTACTTATTAGAATAATAACGGCGGCTGTATTTTTCGTGCCGCTGTACCTGATATCGGAGGGCATCATCAAGACGAGCCTGCCTGGGTGGGCGGTGTTCGCGCTTTTTCTGGTGCCTTATCTGATCGTCGGACATGATATTCTCAGGAAGGCTTTCAAGGGAATACTGAACCGTCAGGTCTTCGACGAGCACTTCCTGATGACGATAGCGACCTTAGGGGCCATCGTATTGGGCGAGTACGGCGAGGGGGTCGCGGTAATGCTGCTCTATCAGGTAGGCGAGCTCTTCCAGAGCTACGCTGTGGGAAAGAGCCGCCGCAACATCACTGAACTCATGGATATCCGGCCGGACTATGCCAATATCGAGACTGAAGAGGGTATAGAGAGGGTGGATCCGGACGAGGTGGAAGTCGGCACGGTCATCCTTATACAGCCCGGCGAGAAAGTCCCTATCGATGGCATCATCGAAGAAGGATACTCCACGCTTAATACCGCCGCTCTCACAGGAGAGAGCAGGCCGATGGATGTGAAAGCAGGAGACGAGGTGCTTTCGGGCAGCATCAATATGAGCGGAGTGCTCAGAGTGCGCACGACCAAAGAATTCGATGAATCGACTGCTTCTAAGATCCTCGACCTGGTGGAGAATGCTGCCTCTCTCAAATCAAAATCAGAGAACTTCATCTCTAAATTCGCGAGATACTATACGCCGATCGTCTGCTATGCTGCGCTCGCGCTGGCTGTCATCCCGCCTGTCATCATCATGCTGACTAAAGCCAGTATGGAGAGCTATGGCGGCATGGGAGAGGTCTGGGCGGACTGGATTTTCAGAGCCTGCACCTTCCTGGTCATCAGCTGTCCCTGCGCGCTTGTGATCAGCATCCCGCTGAGCTTCTTTGCGGGGCTCGGCGGAGCGAGCAGCCGCGGCATACTTATCAAGGGATCCAACTATCTGGAGACGCTTTCACAGGTGAAGACCGTGGCTTTCGACAAGACCGGTACGATCACCAAAGGCAACTTCGCGGTGACGGGAGTCCATGACAGCAGTATGGACGATGCGAAGCTGCTGGAATACGCGGCGCTGGCGGAGTGCAATTCAAACCATCCCATAAGCCTCAGCCTCAAGGCTGCCTATGGGCATACGATCGATCCATCGAGGGTCACCGATGTGCGTGAGATAAGCGGCGAAGGCGTGATGGCCGTGGTTGATGGAGAAGAGGTCGTCATAGGTAATGAGAAGATCATGAAGAGGATCGGGCTCGATGCTCCGCGCTGCGAGTCCGTAGGCACCATCATACATATGGCTGTAGAAGGCGCATACGCAGGTCATATAGTGATCTCGGACGAACTGAAAGAGACGTCTGCAGCCGCAATGAAAGAACTTAAACGTGCAGGAGTCGAAAGACTCGTCATGCTTACGGGCGACGCGGAGACGGTCGCGGCCAAGGTGGCGAGCGAGACCGGCCTGACCGAATACAGAGCTGAACTTCTGCCTGCGGATAAGGTCAAAGCCGTCGAAGATCTGCTCGCTGAATGTCCTTCAGGCCATCGCCTGGCCTTCGTGGGAGACGGCATAAACGACGCGCCGGTGCTCTCGAGGGCTGATATAGGCATAGCGATGGGCGCGCTCGGATCCGATGCAGCCATCGAAGCAGCCGATGTAGTTCTCATGGACGATGATCCGATGAAGATATCAAAGGCCATAAAGATCGCAAGGAAGTGCATGCGGATCGTTAAGCAAAACATAGTTTTCGCTATCGGCGTCAAGGCAATATGCCTTATTCTGGCTGCCGTGGGCATAGCGAACATGTGGGTGGCGATCTTCGCGGACGTGGGAGTCATGATACTCGCGGTGCTGAATGCCATCAGATGCCTTTTCGTTAAGGATATCTGAATCAATTAACCATAGAAAACCGGGCTGATCTGTGATATAATAACTCACAGCAAACGAACGGAGGCATGACAGATGGGCAACAAGACGAGAATCGTAACGCTGGTGATAGTAGTAGTAGCCCTGGCGATGATACTTTTGCTGGGCACCAGGCTGATAGATTCACTACTTCCCGTAATGAGCGGCAGCTATTACAAGGACTTCAGCTCTCATGAAGACCTTGAGTACAAATATTCTCAAATGGGCGAGTTCGAGGTCAAGGATCAGACCGTGGATACGGACGATGAGATCCTGGGCAAGCTGAGCGTATGGTATCCAAAAGTAGACGAAGGCACTCTGGTGCCGATGATCATCGTGGCTAATCCCAGCAAGATGTCAGCCACCAGGTACAAGCCGTTCTTTGAGCGTCTGGCCTCCTGGGGCTTCGTGGTGGTCGGCAACGAGGATGAGCAGTCCGGCAGCGGCCGGGGGATCTCCGAGACTCTGGACACTATGCTGAACCTTGTGGAGACGCATCCTTTGAGGGACGTGATCGACTACGACAGGATAGGCATCATCGGCTATTCGCAGGGAGGCGCAGGAGCGCTGGCCGCGGTGACCGAATACGACAACGGCAAGGAATTCAAAGCCATCTTTACCGGCTCAGCCGTCTGCCCCGAGATGGCCGAAGAATATGGCTGGATCTATGATACTTCGAAGGTGAAGATACCGTACTTCATGGCTGCGGGCACCGGCGAGACAGATGATAACGAAGCGAACGCCGCCGAAGGCGAGAGCAAAGGAGTCGCGCCCCTGTCATCGCTCATCGCAAGCTACGACTCGATCACGGCGAACGTCTTCAAGATCCGCGCGAGGGTAGACGGAGCTGAACACACGGACGTGCTGGAGAGAAGTGACGGTTATATGACTGCATGGATGCTCTATCAGCTGTCGGGCGATGAGAAGGCAGCAGAGATCTTCGAGGGAAGTGACGCGAAGATCCTCTCGAACGACAACTGGGTGGACATAGAGAAGAATCGTTAAAGAGACGGACGTGCGATCCGTTTAAGGAAGACGTAACGGCCGGACATAATAATATTCAGAAAATAGCTACAGGGATTTGCCAAACGGCAGATCCCTGTGTTATAATGATATAACAAAGATAATTATGCATATAAACGGCCGCGATGGACACCGAGCGCTATGCTTGCGATGCGGCGCGGCCGATCAGCGGATAGTTATGAAAGGAGACCAACATGTATCAAGGAATTCATAATTTTTCTGAGATAGGCAAGCTGAAGAAAGTCCTTTTGCACAGGCCCGGCGCTGAACTGGAAGCATTGACACCGGATACTCTGGGGAAGCTTTTGTTTGACGACATTCCTTTCCTTACGGTGGCGCAGAAAGAGCACGATCAATTCGCGCAGCTTCTGAAGGATAACGGCGTAGAGGTCGTCTACTATGTTCAGGAAGCAGCCAAGGCGGTGGCGGATCCAAGGGTCAAAGAAGAGTTCATCAACGAATTCCTCAGATTGTCGAGGATCAATTCCAAGGGACTCAGAGCGGCGCTTGTGATCTATCTGATGGGCATGGAGCCTGAGAAGATGATCGAGAAGGTCATCTCCGGCATCAAGAGATCGGAGATCAAGACCAAGAACGCGACCTCTCTGATGGATCTGATCGAGGGCGAGGATCCCTACGTATCCGATCCGATGCCGAACCTTTATATGACGAGAGACCCCGGCTGCTGCGTGGGCGAGGGCGTGAGCATCCACCACATGCACACTGACGCCAGACGCCGTGAAGCGCTGATCATGAGATACATCTTCAAGTATAACGAAGACTTCGCCAAAGAGAGCGATCAGATGTGGTATGACATCAGAGACAGCTATTCGATCGAAGGCGGAGACATCGCGGTACTTTCCAAGGACGTGGTCGCTGTAGGACTTTCGCCGAGAACGACGACTCTCGGCGCTGAGAACTTCGCCAGAAACCTGCTGAAGAACTCAAGCTTCAAGAAAGTACTCGCCTTTGACATTCCGAAGGCCGACATGTTCTCACATCTCGACACTGTGTTTACGATGGTGGACTACGACAAGTTCACGATCCATCCTGAGGTCGAGGGCCCGATGGCCGTCTACGAGATGAGTCTGGACGAGAAGGGCGAGCTCAAGTTCGCCGCCATGAAGGACGAGATCGGCAAAGTACTTGCCAAGGAACTGGGTCTGCCAGCAGTCAACCTCATCAGATGCGGAGGCGGCAACATTCTGGTATCTCAGAGAGAGCAGTGGAACGACGCATCGAACACGCTTTGCCTCTCACCGGGTACAGTCGTGACCTGCGACAGAAACTACGTGACGAACGAGCTCCTCGAGAAGAACGGTCTCAAAGTGCTGACCGTCAACCTGTCAGAACTTTCGAGAGGAAGAGGCGGCCCGAGAGCCATGACATGCCCGGTCGTAAGAGAAGACCTGTAAGAGATATAGAAGCACCGAAAAAGAGACCCTGCGGGGTCTCTTTTGGTATGCTTAAATATTGATAGATCATGTCAGTTGCCGGAAAGCTTACAGTCAGTCATCCAGAGTGTCAAGATCGATCACAGCCCCTGGGCCTCTGTCGAAAAATATGCTCTTCGAGCTGATCGACAGGGGTATGCCATAGCAGAGTTCCGTATCATCGGTCATGAAGCCCAGTTTGAGGGCGGCGCGGCCGACGGAATACATTACGCGGTTGTCGATCCTGTGATCGGCCGCGACGGACACGGCTGAACCCACAGCGATGCCGAGGTCGGTCACGGTGAAGACGCAGCGTCCGCCGGCGTCTTTGAGCCTCTTACAGTTCCCGAAGCCACACATGCCGCAGCCGTCCATACCGAAAAGCTTGCCGCTGCAGCCTATCAGAACGACCGCTTCGCTTAAGTCAACGTTCCCTGCGTCCCTTGTGTAGAGAAGCTGTCCGGTGGCCTCGCCCATGGCGAGCATCTTGTCGCGAAGATGATCCTTCTCTTCGCCGGTGATGATGGCCGTCCTTATAGTATCATTTCCGCTGGCCTTGGGAGCGGTAAGAGCTGCCGCAGCCATGAGATCTGCGACCGTGAGGATCGCGTTCGTCTTAGTATCGTTCATGTTCTTTATCATTTCAAACCTCCTGATTGTCGGCCCAGAGTTCTTCAGGGTAAAGTCCACTGTCCTTCAGAGCCTGAAGGGCTGCGACCACGCTCTCCTTGTCTTCTTTGTAAGTTACGCCGTACCAGCGGTCGTGCGATCTTAAGACCTGCGCCCTGGCGCGGCCCGCTTTGATCAGCTCGTCCACGCACTTTGGAAGCAAGTATTCGCTCTTCATAGGGTTGTTTGCGAGAGCATCTTCCAGGAAAGCGGGCAAGCCTTCCTCCATCGTCCTCAAAATCGACGGAGTGAAACCCCAGAAATTCATGGATACGATGGTTCCTTCGGGGACCTCTGTCCAGGTCTCGCCGTCATCTTCAGTGTAGGCGATGGCGCCTTCGTGATGCATGATCTTGGTGCGCTCCACGATATCCCCGAGGAAACCGTCTTCGGTCACGTCACAGACGCCGCGCGATACGTGGCCGTTCTCTGTAAGTGTGTTCTGCACTTCGTAGCCTACCATGGCGTAGTTATATACGCCGCACGACCCGTTCGGATCGTCCGGGTGTTCTCCACAGTCTTTGTTATCTGCCAGGAAATCATACATCAGCCTGAAAGCTTCAGGTCCGTAATAATCGTCGGAATTTATCACACAGAAATTGCCGTTCACCTTATGGCGCGCAGCCAGCACCGCGTGACCCGTGCCCCAGGGCTTGCTCCTGCCTTCCGGGACTTCGAAGCCCTCCGGTATGTCGTTTATATCCTGATAGGCGTATTCGATATCCAGGAAGCGGCCGGCCTTATGGTCGATCAGCCGCCTGAAATCCGCCTCGTTCTCTTCTTTTATTATAATAACGGCCTTTTCGAAGCCTGCGCGCCTCGCGTCGAAGAGCGAGAAGTCGAGAATGATCTCATCCTTGCCGGACACCGGTTCGATCTGCTTGAGACCGCCGTAGCGCGAGCCCATGCCCGCGGCCATTATGACTAAAATAGGTCTGTTCATTTAGGTACCTCGCGTATCTCTTTTATATTGAACAGTATAGCAAAAAACTCGCCCCGGAGCAATATTTTGATATAAAAACAGCCCCCGGCTGAACTAAGTCGAACCGGGGGCTGTTCATTCTCTATTGGTAGTTTGGAAAGGAGTATTATTATGTGCTGAAGATATGGGCGCCGGGTGAGGCCGGCGCCCGCAGCCTTTTATTCGATCGCTATGTATTTAGGCTCCTCGATCTTCTTAGGAGCTTCCTTAGGAAGGGCAAGTGTCAGAACGCCGTTGCCGAACTTAGCCTTGACGTCTTCCTCGGT
>JAFYJM010000083.1 GCA_017538125.1 Bacillota bacterium | reverse complement strand
TCGAAAGCACCGATAAGCTGCTTCCTGACGTGTTCGTTCTGTCCTTCAGCGAGCCTTATCTCTTCGGACTCACCGACGCAGATGATCGGTCTAAGACCATTTGCAAGGAGCGCTTTGGCTTTAAGGTTAACAGTCTCGTCGGTCTCGTCGAAGTACTGGCGTCGTTCTGAATGGCCGACTATGGAGAAACCGCAGCCGATAGCTTTGAGCATCTCGCAGGAGACTTCACCGGTGTAAGCTCCTTCCTTCTCATAGAATACGTTCTGCGCGCCATACATTATATCTGTGCCATTTAGGGCTTCTGCTACCGCGCTGAGATCGACTGCCGGAGCCAGGATTAGCGCCTGTACATCGGTATCTTTGTATAATTCTTTGAATCTGATACAAAACTCTTTGGCTTCTGCCGGCGTCTTGTACATCTTCCAGTTTCCTGCAATGAGTGGTATACGCATCATGGTTCTCCTATCTTAAAGTTTGATACCCGGCGCAGGATGCGCCGGGCTGATCTCAAATCAAATCAAAAGATCAATATTCATAATTATCATCAGTCGCAGAACTGTTTGAGATATTTCAGCGTCCTGATTAGCTGGCATGTATAGCTCATCTCGTTATCATACCACGCTACCACACGCACTTCAAAGATATGCGTACCGCACTGCTGCGCCAGAGTCTGAGTAGCGTCAAAGAGCGAGCCATAGGTCATTCCGATGATATCGGAGGAAACCAACTCTTCCTCTGTGTAGCCGAAGCTCTCATCTGCAACAGCCTTCATAGCAGCGTTGATGCCTTCTACGGAAACTGTGTCCGTCATGTCTTTGAGCGTTGCATCCAGGATCGTAATGGAACCAGAAGGTACGGGAACTCTCTGGGCTGAACCGATGAGTTTGCCGTCAAGTTCAGGGATAACCAGACCGATGGCCTTGGCAGCTCCAGTGGAGTTGGGCACGATGTTGATGGCACCGGCTCTTGCACGTCTAAGGTCGCCTTTCCTGTGCGGTCCGTCCAGTATCATCTGATCACCTGTATAAGCGTGTATGGTGGTCATGAATCCGGTGCGGAGCTCTCTGTAGTTGTTAAGAGCCTTGGCCATAGGAGCCAAGCAGTTCGTGGTGCAGGATGCGCCTGAAACGATATTATCGTCCTTGGTCAGAGTCTCGTGGTTCACACCATAGACTATCGTTTTAAGATCGGAACCTGCAGGTGCTGAGATCAGCACCTTTTTGGCGCCTGCATCAATGTGGGCCTGCGATTTGGCCTTTGAAGTATAAAAGCCCGTGCACTCCAGAACTACGTCGATGTCAAGGTCTTTCCAAGGGCAATTATGTGCGTCAGCTTCTTTGTAAACCGGAATGTTCACTCCATCTACCGTGATGGACTTGTCGTCCCAGGTTACCTGATGTCCTTTATAACTTCCCTGTACTGAATCGTACTTCAGAAGATGGGCCAGCATAGCGGGCTCAGTAAGGTCGTTTATCGCTGCGACTTCGATATCGGGATCATCAAAAACCTGTCTGAAGGCCAGTCTTCCGATCCTGCCGAATCCGTTTATCGCTACTGTTATCATGTCTTTCCTCCTGTAATCAATTACTTCGTGATATCTCAAACTGGAGCCTGTCTCATGCAGGCTTGCTGATCTATTTATCTTCGATCACTGCTATGCCCGGAAGGATCTTACCTTCCAGGAATTCCAGTGAAGCTCCGCCGCCCGTACTGATATGTGTCATTTTGTCCGCGAAGCCGAACTGCTCTACAGCTGCAGCCGAGTCGCCACCGCCAATGACAGTTACAGCATCAAGTCCTGCCAGGATCTCTGCTATGGCTCTGGTTCCTTCAGCAAATTTCGGCATCTCGAAGACTCCCATGGGTCCGTTCCAAACGACAGTCTTAGCTTCTTCAAGTACAGCCTTATATGCTTTGATGGTCTCAGGTCCGATATCAAGTCCCATCATGTCCTCGGGGATCTCGTCTACGAAGCAGGTAAAAGGCTCCGCATCGTTGGAGAATTCCGCTGCACAGACTGTGTCCACAGGAAGCATCATGCGAACTCCCTTCTCCTCAGCCTTCTGAAGGAGTTCAGACGCAAGATCGATATTCGGTTCATCCAGAATGGACTTGCCGATCTCGTAGCCCTGTGATTTGAAGAAGGTGTAAGCCATGCCGCCTCCTATCATGAGGACGTCTACCTTCTCGAGAAGGTTCTCGATAACCTTTATCTTGTCTCCTACCTTGGAGCCTCCCATTATAGCCACGAAAGGTCTCTCAGGGTCTTCGACAGCCTGGCCAAGGAACTTAACTTCTTTTTCGATCAGGAATCCCGATACGCAGGGTATATAATCAGCGCAGCCAGCAGTAGATGCGTGAGCTCTATGGGCTGTACCGAAGGCATCGTTTACGAAAACGTCGCCCAATGAGGCCAGCTCGCGCGCATAGTCCGCGCCGTTTTTTGTCTCTTCTTTACGATAGCGAAGGTTCTCGAGGAGCATGACCTCTCCCTCGCCAAGAGCAGCCGCAACTGCCTTGACCTCATCGTCAACCACGATGGGGCTTGGTATGAACTTCACAGGAGCTCCCAGAAGCTCTGCAAGTCTATCTGCCACAGGTTTAAGGCTGTACTCAGGCTTGGGTTCTCCATCCGGTCTTCCCAGATGCGACATGAGTACGACTCTGGCGCCCTGCTCCACCAGATACTCGATCGTGGGCATCGCGGCCCTGATCCTGGTGTCATCGGAGATCTTGCCTTCTTTAAGAGGAACATTGAAATCGCATCTGACTAAAGCTCGTTTACCTCTCCACTCTACGTCTTTGACTGTTTTTTTCATTGAAGATTTCCTCCTTGATGATTATGCTTCCGGCTGAGGTTTCGATCCGTCGTGCGGATGAGCCTCGCACTTACCGGATGTCTCAATACCGTCTTCTCTTGGAAGACGACAAAATATTCATGCTTTCTCTGTATTTGGCCACGGTCCTTCTGGAGATGTTGAAGCCTTTGCCGCTCAGAATCTCCACCATGGTCTGGTCGCTGTACGGCCTGTGTTTGTCCTCCCCTTCAACGATCTCCTTGATGAACTCCTTGATGCTGTTTGAGGAAACGCCTTCCCCGACCTGATCGGAGACACCCGCCGAGAAGAAGTATTTGATTTCATAGACTCCTCTCGAGCACTGGAGATACTTGCCGTTGATGGACCGGGACACTGTGGATTCGTGGATGCCCAGTTCCTCCGCGATATCTTTTAAGGTCAATGTCTTCAGGTACTTGCTTCCCTTATCGAAGAAGTCCCTCTGGTACTTGACCACCGCCGAAACCACATTGAATATGGTGTGTTTTCTCTGTTCGATGCTCTTGATGAGCCAGTTGGCCGAACTGACTCTCTCCGAAAGGTAATCCGCCAACTGCTGGTCTTTGTCCGCCTGTCCCAGCAGACTTCTGTAGTAGGAACTCACCGTCAGGCGCGGCGAATTGCTCTCGTTGATCATGACCACGTACTCATCATCGACCTTTTCGACGATGACGTCCGGTATGACGTACTTTGTCTCCATCTCCGAGGCGAACTGTCTGCCCGGTTTCGGTTCCAGCGTCCGGATGACGTCTGCAGCCTCCTGGACTTCCAGCACGGTCATGCCTGTATCCTTGGCGACAGCCGCCAGTCTGTTGTTGGCGATGTCCTCCAGGTGGTTCCCGATGATCTCCTCCATCTGCGGTGTGAGTTCATTCTTCGCCTCCAGCTGAAGCCACAGGCACTCCGCCAGGTTTCTGGCGCCCACACCGGCCGGATCGAAGCCTTGGATGATATCCAGCGCCTCGCAGACTTTCTCCTCGCGGTTTCCGGTGGCCCTGGCGATTTCCTCGGTGGTGGACGTCATATATCCGTTCTCAACGAGCGACTCTATGATGTACCG
>JAFYJM010000082.1 GCA_017538125.1 Bacillota bacterium | reverse complement strand
TGATATTTTTCCTCCGATCATTCACAGAAATTTCAGATTACACTATAAGTATAACACTTTACTTGAGTTCTTAAAAGTGGTAAAATACATTTAAGCCAAAATATGTTTTGTTTTGGTGTGCAAATAATCATTTATGTTTTAAGAAAGAAGGAAAAGATATGATCAAACAGAAGTATGACAGAGTTTATAACTTTTCAGCAGGTCCGTCCATTCTCCCTCTGGAGGTGCTGGAGCAGGTAAAGGAAGACCTTCTGAACTACAAAGGAACAGGCCAGTCCGTTATGGAAATGAGCCACCGTTCCAAGGAATATCAGAAGATCATCGATGAGGCTGAAGCTGATCTCAGAGAACTCATGAACATTCCTGACAATTATAAAGTTCTCTTCCTTCAGGGCGGCGGAACTCTTCAGTTCGCCATGGTACCTCTGAACCTCATGGTAGGTTCCAAGAAAGCTGATTATATCGTAACAGGACAGTGGGCAAAGAAAGCTTTTGAAGAAGCTCAGAAGTTCGGCGATGCCAAAGCGATCGCATCTTCAGCAGCAGATACTTTTTCCTGGGTTCCTAAGGTAAAGAAAGAAGATTTCAGGCCCGATGCAGACTACGCTTACATCTGCCTGAACAATACAATCTACGGAACCAAGTTCAACTACATCCCTGACACAGGAGATGTTCCTCTGGTAGCAGACTGGTCATCAGGATGGATGTCAGAAGAGATCGACGTTACCAAGTTCGGTATCCTCTGGGGCGGCGCTCAGAAGAACGTGGCACCTGCAGGCATGGCCATCGTGATCATCCGTGAGGATCTCATCGGCAAGGCAGGTCCGGAAGTTCCTACTTATCTCGACTACAAGATCCACGCTGACAAAGGATCGATGTACAACACTCCTCCTTGCTGGACAATTTACGTTGCCGGCGAAGTATTCAAGTATCTGAAGAGGATAGGCGGCATCAAGGTAATGCAGGAAATGAACGAGAGAAAGGCAGCCAAGCTTTATGCGGCGATCGATGCATCCGAGATGTTCAAGGGTACTGTAGCTGTTGAAGACCGTTCACTGATGAACGTGACCTTCGTAACAGGCGACACTGACCTGGATAAGAAATTCATCGCTGAAGCCAGAGAACAGGGTCTGATCAATCTTGCAGGACATCGTTCAGTAGGCGGCATGCGTGCTTCCATTTACAACGCAATGCCCGAAGAGGGTGTTGACGCTCTCATCGAGTTCATGCAGAAGTTTGAAGCAGATAACAAATAAAGGCTGACTAGTTAAACATGAAAAAAACAAACAATTCCGGCAAGCAGGTCCTGAAGATCATCTTCGTGGTCCTGCTTGCGATTGCTATGATAGTTCTGTTCTGCATAGGCAGTTTCGCTTATGTCTTCGCCGCATCGGAGAAGAACGGGATAGAACTCAATGCAACAGGAGCCGCGATATACGTTGACGAATCCAACAGCTATCTGTGGGAGTATCAGGGAGACAAGCAATTCGACCCCGCCTCGACCACCAAACTGCTGACTTGTCTCGTCGCGGCTGAACATCTTAAAATGAGCGACAAGGTCACTGTCACCAAGAAAGCCCTGGAAGTAACAGATACGGTACTTTTCCTTCAGGAGGGCGAGGAGATAACGGTGAAGAATCTCATGTATCTGGCTCTTATGGAGTCTCATAACGAGGCTGCCAAGATGCTGGCTATAGCCGTATCAGGTTCAGAGAAGAAATTCGCCAAACTCATGAACGCCAAGGCTAAGGAGATCGGCTGTACGAACTCGAAGTTCAAGAATTCCACAGGTCTGAGAGACCCAAGGAATTATTCGACAGCAAAGGATCTTTGCCTTATAACGGAAGCGGCTCTGAGCAACAAGACCATCAGAAAGATCTGCTCCAAGGCTAAGTACAAGCTGCCTGCGACTAACGTCCATGAAGCTAAGGTACTGCATAATACCAATCTTTTCCTGAAGGGCGGCACACTGACCAATACAGATGGTACTGAGACCAAGGTCAAGGCCATATCCGAGATATACGGAGGCAAGACCGGCACTACAGTGAAGTATAAGGGCACCATGACAGTCGCGGCCAAGATTGAAGGAGTGAACGTATATATCACGGTGCTGAACAGTACGATAAACGGCAAGTTCAGCGATATTGCTAAGCTGATCGATTACGCCAAGGCGAACATCAATCCTTACGTCGCAGTGGAGAAGGGCAAGATCACGGACAAAAAGGCAACCGTCAAGGGCGGGGCTTTCAGGAAAGTCTCCGGAGAGATCAAGAAAGACGGAGTGATCAACCTGCCTGAAGGCGCGTCAGCCGCGCTGGTCCTCGTGCAGGAAGTCTTCAACGAAGATATCACTGCACCGGTGGCCAAGGGTGACGTTATCGGCAAGGCTGTCATTTATCTGGCTGATGAGGAAGTCAGTTCCGTGGACATCATAGCCACCAAGGACGTACCGGAGGGCTGGATCTTTTCGAAGGTTGGCATACCGAATTCTGCAGCCATAGTTATAATCGTGGTACTGAGCGTGCTCCTGATCTTTTTCATCGTGATCAGCATCATGAGGAGCGTCAATAAGGCCAAGGCCAGGGCCAGAAGAAAAGAACGCATCAAGGAGATCGCGCTCAAGCAGATAGAGCGTGAAGACGATGTGGACGAGAGAAACTGGCCATACTGAAGCATAAGGATCTAAAATGTTTGACATCAAGGAAAACCTGAAAAAACTCCCGGAGACCCCGGGAGTTTATATGCATAAGGATAAACTCGGAAACGTTATTTACGTGGGCAAGGCCATAAATCTGAAGAGAAGGGTGTCGAGTTATTTCGTGAACTCCGCTTCGCACTCCTCCAAGGTCAGATCCATGGTCACTCAGGTGGAGGAATTCGAATACATCACCTGTAAGACTGAGATGGAAGCTCTGATCCTAGAGTGCAACCTGATCAAGAAGTACGAGCCGAAGTACAATGTCCTTTTAAGAGACGACAAGACCTACCCTTACATCAAGGTCACTCTGAACGAGGAGTATCCCAGACTGCTGAAGACGAGGACTATATCAAGGGACGGAGCTAAGTATTTCGGCCCGTATTCCGATGTGGCTGCAGTCAACAGGTCTCTGGAGATACTGAATAAGCTTTTCAAGCTCAAAAGATGCTCTTCGAAATCTTTTCCTGAAGGCTTCAAACCATGCCTGAACTACCATATCGGTGAATGCCGCGGCATCTGCACCGGCGAGGTCGACAGGGATGGATATCTCAGAGACGTTGACAAGCTAATGAACCTTCTGAACGGCAAAGATCACAGTCTTGAGAATGAATATAAGGTTGAGATGCAGAAGGCTTCAGATGAACTGAGATACGAGGAGGCTGCTGCTTTCAGGGATAAACTCGAAGCACTGCGGGCACTCAGGGAAGTCCAGAGAGTAACCATGACGAACGGCAAGGACCTTGATATGGTCTTCAACGCGGGGAGCGGGGAGAACTCTTCTATAGTGCTGTTCGCTGTGAGAAGCGGCAAGCTGTCCGGAAGGGAGACCTTCCCGATGTCGAACGTTGGCAACTGGGGCGAAAATGAGGATCCGGAGAAGAGGGATGAATACGACGTCGTGGTCAGTGAATTCATCAAGCAGTACTACTCCCAACTTGCGGATCCGCCGAAGGAGATACTCGTGCCAAAGCCCCTCAGGGAAGGGAAACTCATCGAAAAGATGCTCGGCACAAGGATACACACTCCTGAAAGAGGCGATAAATACCAGCTCCTGAAGCTCGCTCAAAAGGACGTGGATGAGATATCCAAGAATCTGGAGATAAGAGTCCTGACGCAGAAGGAAAGGGAAGAAAAGCTGAGAGACGCTTTGAGAAGGATCCTGGGGGTAGATAAACCTTACTACAGAGTAGAGTCCTATGACATCAGCAATACCAACGGAGTAGATACAGTAGGTGCTATGGTCGTATTCAGGAATCTCAAAGCCGTAAGGAAGGACTACAGACGATTCAAGATAAGGACGATAGAAGGACAGGACGACTACGGAAGCCTGAGAGAGATGCTCAGAAGACGGTTCAGAAGGGCGCTGGAGAATGACCGCGGCTTCAATGTACTGCCGGATCTGATCCTCATGGACGGCGGGCTGGGGCAGGTAACTTCCGCGGAGAGCGTGATGAGAGAGCTTGGGCTTGACATACCGATATTAGGGCTTGCTAAGGACGACAGCCACAGGACGAGATCGCTCGTCAATTCATACGGCGGTGAGATAGAGCTCAGGGAATATCCTTTGCTTTTCAAATATTGCGGGACTATACAGGAAGAGGTGCACAGATTCGCCATAGATTATCACCGCAGTCTGCATAACAGAAACAGCATAGGATCGCTTCTGGATGACATCCC
>JAFYJM010000081.1 GCA_017538125.1 Bacillota bacterium | reverse complement strand
GGGTGACTATAGCGGGGAGGCTACACCTGTTCCCATCTCGAACACAGTAGTTAAGCTCCTTAGCGCCGATGATACTTGGTGGGAAGCTGCCTGGAAAAGTAGGACGTCGCCCGTTTTTTGTGCGAAAAATTGGCCATAGAGGGCCATTCACATATAAAAAAGACCGCCTTTTACAGGCGGTCTTTTAGGTTTTTGGATCGTTATCCGATGAATCTTGATTCGATGTAATATCTCTTTTCATTGGCTTCTCCCATGGAGAAAGTCTTTCTCGGCAGAGCGCCGTCAGCGGCTACTGCAGGGAAGAGCATGAACTTGTCCATAGCAGGAAGCATGAAGCCGGCATTGCCATCTTTGGCCGCCAGCGTCTCAACTGCCTTGGTGCCGTGGATATAGTCGATATCGCATGATTTTCTCTCTTTGACCATGACATCGAGGGCGTTCTGAAGAGCTCCGACTTCAAGTTTATTGGCAGGATCCTCAACAATGATGGTCCCACGCTGTTCGCCGGTGATGTAAGGAATGGAGAAGCAACCGTCCTTAGCGGCGCCTTCTTCCGCGAGATAGGCGTTTCCGTTCTGTTCCTTGAGGAGTTCCAGGGTTTCGTTTACGAGTTCCATGCCGGTCTGGCCGTTTTTCTGGAAGATGACTCTGTGGATAGGCTCGAAAACGATGCCGTCGTCATGGATGTTCTCGATCTCGCAGAGAGCATATCTGGCCGGATGTACCGCTATCTCCTCGGGAGTGAGCGTCTTTTTCAGATTCTCCCAGTTGGTCTTCGCTGTAGCGAGCGAGTGGTTGCCGTCGCCCATGGCCTGGAAGATGACGTTGCCCTCACCGTATTTCTCTACTGCCTGATCAAACAGGGCGGACAGAGCTTCTTTGGCTCCTTCAAGGTCTTCTTCTTTGATGAAAGCGCCGGTTACGTGACCACCGTTCATCATAAGATCGGTATCATAGATGACTTCCTGGGGAGCATCAGCGAGAGGTTCGATGACGGTCTTACCCGGGTCGTCGATAAGTATCAGTATATGAGGAAGTTCGACAGGCGCGCCTGCGCGGATCCTGAGACGAGGAGGTATCCTTTCGATTACCGTTCCCTCGGTAGCTCTCGTGAGGGAGGTGGAACCTTTGTTAAAGTCGTAGGCTTCAAGGTCAGTAGCTATGACGAGTCCAAGGCGGCTTCTGCCCTCAGCGGTCCTTCTGACCAGCATGCAGCCTTTGGGAAGTGTCCTCAGCACGCCGTTTGAAAGGTATTCGTCCATGCTTTTTCTGATGGCCTGGATCTTTTCGGCTTCGCCTTCTTTGTCCAGATAGATCTCAGGAAGCATGAGACGGAGGGTTGAGGGAGCATCTCCCACGATGCTTTCAACTTCGTCCCAGTATTCAGGCTCTGAAGTATACTGGTCGCATGCGACTACCGCCCATTTGCTGTAATCCGTTCCTTCTTTTGGGAGCATAATCTCGGGAATGTGGAACCCGAACGTTCCCCAATCATATTTTGACATAGTGATCTCTCCTTTTTCTATGGAATCAATGACTTTGTTTTACAACTAAATTATATATTTTGAGGGAGCAAAATGCAACCGCTAACATATTTATATATTATGTTGGAATTCTTGAAGTATTATGATATAATCTATATAAGTATAACTATGTGCTGCTATAAATGAAAGGAGAGGGAATGGATACACTCAAATGGATATTCGCCATAATGGTCTGCATTCCCCTTATTGTGGTGGTATATCTTTGTTTGAAAAATCTGGTAAAGGATATCGATAAGAAACAATGAAGGGACTTTTCATTACTATAGAAGGTCCGGACGGTTCCGGCAAGTCTACTCAGATCGAAAACATCAAAAAATTCTTTGAAGATAGGGATATCGATATCGTCTTCACCAGAGAACCGGGTGGCACACCTATAGGGGAGAGGATCAGAGAGATCATTCTTGACAATCAGTTCAAAGAAATGGACTATATGACAGAGGCCATGCTGTATGCCGCGTCACGCGCGCAGCATGTGGCCCAGGTCATCAGACCGGCTCTTCAGGCGGGCAAAGTCGTGGTCTGCGACAGATTCGTAGATTCGTCGCTGGCCTACCAGGGCTACGGCCGCCGTCTGGGAGAGTCCGTTGAAGTGATCAACAGTTTCGCTGTTCAGGACTGCGTGCCGGATATCACTTTTCTCATGAAGGTAGATCCGAAGATGGGCAGAAACAGAATCAAAGAAAACCGGGAAAACCAGGACAGACTTGAGCATGAGAAACTGGCTTTTCACAGGGAAGTGTACAAGGGCTATCTGGAGCTTGAGAAGAAGTACAGCGAAAGGATAGTCGGTATTGACGCGTCTCTGGGGATAGATGAGATAAGAGACGAGATATACAGGAAACTCGAGGAAGTGTTGTAATGCGCCCGGAGGAAAAGATCAAAAAATCCATACTGTCGGGCAACATTTCCCATGCATATATCTTTGAAGGGAGCCGTGTGTCGGGAAAGGCGCAGGTGGCTGAGAGTTTTCTGAGGGCCATATCCGGCAAGGTGAATCTCAGCGCATGCCCTGATTACTATGAGGTAAGAGCGGAGGCAGGCCAGGGCAGAAGCGTAAGATCCATCAAGGATGGCGACATGGAAGAGCTCCAGGCAAATCTTAAGATGAAACCTCAGGGCGACCGTAATATGGCTCTGATCCGCGACGCGGATACGATGACGGTACGCGCCCAGAACAGGTTTCTCAAGACTCTGGAGGAGCCTACGCCGGGCACGGTCGTGATCATGCTTTCGGAAAACACCGAAAACCTTCTGGAGACTATCAGATCGAGGTGCGTCATCTACAGGTTTTATGACAACGATCCGGTGGCCAAGGCGGACAACGCTGTGAGGGATATCCCTGATCTCATAATCGACAGGGAGGATTTCCATAAGATAAAGAAGGCCATCGCTTCCGGCATAAAGACGAGGGAAGAAGCTTATGCTTTCCTGGATCTTTTGGAGAACACATACAGAGACATAATGATAGGCAGGGACGAAAGGTCCAGGCTGATTGGAAAAGAAGAAGCCATCAGGGCTATAGAAATAATAGAAGAGACCAGAAGGGCGCTCTACGGCAACGCCATAGTGGGCTATGCCCTTAAGAGAATGGCTCTCAGAATACAGGAGAATCAATAAATGGTAACAGTTATAGGGGTCAGATTCAAGACCGCAGGGAAGGTCTACTATTTCGACCCGGGCAATTATGAAGTAAATACGGGCGATAACGTCATCGTGGAGACAGCGAGAGGAACTGAGTTCGGCGAAGTTTCCATGGCGAACAGCGAGGTGGATGAGTCCGAGATCGTAGCGCCTCTCAAGCCGATCATACGCATCGCTACCAAGCAGGACGTTATCAAGCACGAAGAAAACGAAAAGAAAAAAGCACGGGCCATGGAGCTCTGTCAGGAAAAGATAGACAACCGCGGCCTGGAGATGAAGCTCATAGATGTGGAATATACCTTTGATAATTCCAAGGTGATCTTTTACTTTACTGCCGACGGGCGCGTGGATTTCCGCGAACTAGTCAAAGACCTGGCAGCGGTCTTCAGGATGAGGATCGAACTCAGGCAGATCGGCGTGAGAGACGAGGCTAAGATGCTGGGCGGCATAGGCTCCTGCGGACGTCCGCTTTGCTGCCATAGCTGGCTCACAGACTTCGAGCCGGTCTCGATCAAGATGGCTAAGGTGCAGAATCTCAGCCTCAATCCTACCAAGATATCCGGCATCTGCGGCAGGCTTATGTGCTGCCTTAAGTATGAAAACGATATCTACAACGAGCTGAGAAAAGGTCTGCCGGATCTCGGTGAGAAGGTCAGGACGCCCGACGGAATGGCTAAGGTAGTGGACACCTCCGTTCTGGAAGGCAAGGTCAAAGTTAGGCTGTATCTGGACGAAGATAAGATCGGCACTGAGGGAGAGGACAAACTCAGCACGGACATTTATACATACAAAAAAGACGAGATCAGAAGATCCGAGAGACGCAGCAAGAGGAAACAGGAAGATATATTCCAGGGAGTCAATGCTGAAGAGCTTAAGGAACTGGAGAAACTGATACAGGATTGAGCGTAACAGACGGTCCATTCTAAGGATCATTTGCGAGAGCCATGGTCGATATCAAGGAAAACGAAAGAATCGACGCGACCGGTTTCGGTGCGGTGAAAGCCATTCAGGATCCGGGAGAGTTTTGCTATGGCGTCGACGCTGTGATCCTGGCAGATTTCGCTGTCAGGCGCTCTAGACCGATCAGAAGCGCCTCGAGGATCATGGATCTGGGCACCGGATCCGGCATCATACCGCTGATCCTCAGTTACAAGACTGAGTCTGATAGCATCTACGGCGTCGAGGTCCAGGAGAGCGCCTGGGACAGAGCGTGCAGATCAGGAGAACTAAACGGTTTGAGCGACAGACTGGAGTTCATCCTGGGGGACGTGCTGGATCTTATAGGAAAGTATCCGGAGATCAAGGGAAGCTTTGATATGGTCACATGCAACCCGCCGTATACCGCGGGGCAAAAGGGCATGAAACCGGAGACTTCTGCCAAGACAATAGCGCGTCATGAGACTACCGCCGGACTTGAAGATTTCATCCGTGTCGGCGCGGAACTCCTCAAGGAGAGAGGAGAGATGTTCATGGTGCACAGGCCGTCCAGACTGGTGGATATATTCTGCGCCTGCAGGAAATACAGGCTGGAGCCAAAGGCAATAAGAATGGTCCTGCCCAGAGAGGGCGAAGAAGCGAATATCGTATTGGTACATATGATTAAAAACGGCGGACCGGAACTGAGCGTCCTGCCGCCGCTTGTAATACATGATATTAATGGTGGTTTTACCAAGGAATTAGAGGAGGCATATTTATGACAGTTACATTGACATGGCAGGCGATACTTTTGCCGATACTGGTCGTGGCGGCTATAGTCGCGGTAGTATATCTCTGCATAGTGCTCGCGAATCTGGTTACGACTATCAAAAAACTGAACGCCGTTCTGGATGATGCCAAGGATATTACTGAATTTGCGTCAGAACAGACAAACAAAGCTAACAACCTGATCGGCGGCATGGAGAATTCGGTTTCGTCGGTGGTCACAAGCATCAAGTCCAATAAGAACATGATCAAAAATGTCAGCAGTGTCGTAGGCGCAGCTACCAGCATAATCGGCGTTGCCAAGGCGACGGGCAGGAGAAAGGCCGCCAAAGTCGCGAAGGAAGAAAGCCAGAACGCTAAGAAAAAATCTAAAAAGACCAAATAAATGATTTGAGGAGTTTTTTATGGCAAAGTATATTGTAACGAAGTCAGGACCCTTAAAAGGTGAAGTCAGGATCTCCGGAGCGAAGAATGCAGTGCTGCCGCTCATGGCCGCAACGCTTCTTAACTCTGAGGAGTGCGTTATACGTTCGGTGCCCAGCCTGAGAGACGTCCAGGTCATGAAAGAGATACTCGAAGAACTTGGCGCGACGATAAGCGAACAAGCTCCCGGCGAATACGCTATCAAGGTGGACAGCATCAGGACCGCAGATGCGCCGTACGAGCTCGTAAACAAGATGAGAGCATCGTTTCTGGTCATGGGACCGCTTCTCGGGAGGAAGGGCATAGCCCGCATACCGCTTCCGGGAGGCTGCGCCATAGGTGCCAGACCGATAGACCTGCATCTCAAGGGCTTCAAAGCGCTTGGCGCGATAGTCACGATCCACGAGGAAGGATCGTTCGCATATGTCGAAGCAGTCGCGGGACCTCAGGGACTCATCGGAGACAGGATATATCTTGACTTCCCTTCAGTAGGAGCTACTGAAAACATCATAATGGCAGCAGTACTGGCAGAAGGAACGACTTACATAGAAAATGCCGCCGAAGAGCCGGAGATAGTAGATCTGGCTAACTTCCTTAATAAGATGGGCGCTAAAATCAAAGGCGCCGGCACGGACACCATCAGGATAGAGGGTGTCAGGACATTGCATTCCGTTAAACATACGGTGATCCCCGACAGAATAGAGACCGGCACGTTCATGCTGGCGGCCGCCATCACAAGAGGTGCCGTCCACATCGAGAACGCAGTGCCGGACCACGTCAAACCGATCATAGCAAAGCTCAGAGAGTGCGGCGTCAGGATCGAGGTGGGTGATGAGGATATCATAGTCAGAGGCGATCTGGGACCGCTTACGTCCACGGATATCAAGACCCTGCCTTACCCGGGATTCCCTACGGACATGCAGAGCCCGTTCATGGCCTTCCTTACCATTTGCGACGGCAGGAGCACGGTCATAGAGACTGTGTTCGAGAACCGTTTCATGCACGTGTCTCAGCTCAATAAGATGGGTGCGTCCATAGAAACAGCAGGTAACAAGGCCAGCGTCAAGGGAAACTCCAAATTAAGAGGAAACAGCGTCATGGCGACTGACTTAAGGGCAGGGGCCGCAATGGTCCTGGCAGGGCTTGTCGCCGAAGGGAAGACGGAGATCTCCGAGATATATCATATAGAGCGCGGTTATGAAAACTTTATAGAAAAGTTCGCCAAACTCGGAGCAAATATTACACGTGTTGAGTAAGGGAGAGTAAACACAGTGACAGATTTAAAATATTTATCCAGACTTGCCAAGGAATATCCTAATCAGAGAGCTGCTAAAGCTGAGCTGATAAACCTTAGAGCCATCCTGGCGCTGCCTAAAGGTACTGAGTACTTCCTTTCCGACCTGCACGGCGAGGACGAAGCCTTCATCCACATGCTCAAATCCGGATCCGGCACCATCAAGAGAAGGATAGACGAGAGATTTGAGAAACTGCTTTCGGAGAAGGAAAGAGAAGAACTGGCATCACTTATCTATGACGCACCTCATGAGATCGCCCGCAAAAAAGCCGCACTCGAGGACTTCGATGGCTGGTGCGCTACATCTATCTACAGACTGGTTGAGATCATGAAAGTAGTTTCCTCCAAATACAGCCGTTCAAGGGTCAGGAGGAGACTGCCCAAGTACATGGGTTATGCCATAGACGAACTTCTTCATTCACACGATGAAGAGAACAGGATGCATTACTATTCGGAGATCATTAACTCCATCATGGAGATCGGCTCCGGAGAGGAGTTCATCATCGATCTGGCTGAGACCATCTGGAGGCTGGCCATTGATCAGCTTCACATCATCGGAGACGTCTTTGACAGAGGAGCTCATCCTGACAGGATAATGGATTTCCTGATGCAGTTCCACGATGTAGATTTCCAGTGGGGCAACCATGACGTAGTTTGGATGGGAGCAGCCACAGGCAACTGGGCGTGCATCACGAACCTGCTCAGGATGAACATCAGTTACAACAACTTCGACATGCTGGAGGTCGGTTACGGCATCAATCTGAGGCCGCTGGCATCCTTTGCGGAAAAAGTCTACGGCGATGATCCGTGCAAGGCTTTCTGGCCGCACATCCTTGACAAGAACATATATGACGCCATCGACGACGAGCTCGCAGCGAAGATGCACAAGGCCATAGCCATCATGCAGTTCAAGTGCGAGGGAAGCGTCATCAGGAAGCATCCTGAATATCATCTCGAGAAGAGGCTGCTTCTTGACAAGATAGATTTCGAGAAGAGCACGGTGACGGTTGAGGGCGTGGAGTATCCTCTGAGAGACACCAATCTGCCCACGCTTGATCCTGCGGATCCATATGCGCTTACTCCTGAAGAGGAGGACGTGCTGAACGCGCTGGAGGCTTCCTTCCTGAATTCCGAGAAACTGCAGGCGCACATCAAGTTCCTTTACAGCCACGGAGCGCTTTATTCGATCTCAAACGGCAATCTGCTCTATCACGGCTGCATGCCGATCGATGAGAACGGAGACTTCAAGGAGGTCGAGATCAACGATACCAAGCTCAAGGGCAAACGCCTCATGGACTATCTGGACGATCAGGTAAGAAAAGCGTATTTCTCGCCTGATAAATCCGAGGAGATCGGAAGATCCGGAGACCTTATGTGGTTCCTTTGGCTGGGACCGGATTCGCCACTTTTCGGCAAGGAAAAGATGACGACCTTCGAGAGGCTTTTCATAGAGGACAAGGCTGCCCACAAGGAGCCTACAAGGCCGTATTACAAGCACATCAATGAGAGATGGATGGCCGAGAAGATCCTCATCGAGTTCAACCTCGATCCGAATTCAGCCAGAATTCTTAACGGTCACGTACCTGTTAAGATCAAGAACGGCGAGTCTCCCATCAAGGGAGGCGGTCTGCTCTACGTGATCGACGGAGGTATATCCAAGGCTTATCAGAAGACGACCGGTATCGCCGGCTATACTCTGATCTACAACTCCAGAGGCATGATGCTCGCGGAGCATAAGCCTTATCAACCGATCAAAGAAGACGGGACCCAGGAGTTCTTCTCTCCCGCTATGACCATCGTCTATACGCTTCCCGAGAGAAAGTCTATCATAGATACTGATTCCGGCAAGCGTCTGGCAGAACAGGTAGAGGATCTCATCGAACTGATCAAGGCCTTCAAGGAAGGTCTCATCAAGGAAGAATACTGACCTGAATAATACAAAGACCCGGTGTCAAAGCCGGGTCTCGATTTATTATTTTTCACTTGAAAGAAGCGACTCTTTGTTATAAAATTAAGAGTAATATAATTATTGTTTTTTGAGAATCAACAGGAGACATATTACATGGCATTTTATTTTGATGAACCGTCAAGAACTTTTAACGAGTACCTGCTCGTACCCGGATATACCGGCAAAGAATGCCGGGTCGAGAACGTTTCACTTAAGACCCCCGTGGTCAAATACAGGAAGGGTGAAGAGCCTGAACTGGCAATGAATATTCCACTGGTTTCTGCTGTAATGCAGGCTGTTTCCGATGACAGAATGGCAGTCGCGCTGGCAAAGGAAGGTGGGATTTCTTTTATTTTCGGTTCTCAGCCTGTAGCATCACAGTGCGAGATGGTAAAGAAGGTCAAATCATATAAGGCAGGTTTCGTGACTTCCGATTCGAATCTGAGACCGGATCAGACCCTGCAGGACGTGCTTGATCTCAAGGCTACGAAGGGCCATTCGACCATAGCGATAACAGAGGACGGAACGTCCGAGGGCAGGATGGTAGGCCTGGTTACGTCCAGAGACTACAGAGTTTCGAGGATGAGCCCCGACATGAAAATATATGAGTTCATGACACCTTTTGAGAAGCTCATCACCGGAGAAGAGGGCATATCATTAAGCGAGGCTAACGATATACTTTGGGATCATAAGCTTAACGCTCTTCCCATCGTAGATAAGAACCAGAGACTGACCGGCTTCGTTTTCAGAAAGGACTACGATTCACATAAATCCAATCCGAACGAGCTGCTTGATTCCAACAAGAGATTCATTGTTGGAGCCGGTGTTAACACCAGAGACTATGAGGAGAGGATCCCGGCGCTTGTAGAAGCCGGAGCTGACGTGCTTTGCATCGACTCCTCTGAAGGATACTCAGAGTGGCAGTCTGAGACCATTAAATGGGTCAGAGAGCGCTACGGCGATACGGTCAAGATCGGAGCTGGAAACGTAGTCGACGGTGAGGGCTTCAGATATTTGGCGGATGCCGGAGCGGACTTCGTCAAGATCGGTATCGGCGGTGGATCTATCTGCATCACACGTGAGCAGAAGGGAATAGGACGCGGCCAGGCTTCAGCCGTTATGGACGTAGCCAACGAGAGAGACAAATATTTCGAGGAGACCGGAGTATACGTTCCAATCTGCTCTGACGGCGGCATCGTTTACGATTATCACATGACTCTGGCGCTTGCCATGGGAGCGGATTTCCTGATGCTAGGCAGATATTTCGCCAGATTCGATGAATCGCCTACGAACAGACTGAATATAAACGGAAACTACGTCAAAGAGTACTGGGGCGAGGGTTCCAACAGAGCCAGGAATTGGCAGAGATATGACTTGGGCGGAGATCCGAGAATGAAATTCGAAGAGGGCGTAGATTCATACGTTCCTTATGCAGGACCGCTCCACGACAACGTAGCGATCTCACTTACCAAGGTGAAATCGACCATGTGCAACTGCGGTGCTCTCTCCATAAAGGAACTGCAGGAGAAAGCTAAGCTTACGCTGGTATCTGCAACGTCCATCGTAGAAGGCGGAGCGCACGACGTAATCTTAAGAAACGCAGCGGATAACGCGATCAAATAGGAGGTAGACCATATGGCAATTTCAAAAGAAAACACCAGACCGGAATCCCTGGTCCGCATCACAACACCTGAACTGGCTCAGGCGTTTATTGATGAGCAGATCGAAGCGGTCAAAGCACAGGTCGGCGACGGCAAAGTGCTTCTGGCGCTGTCCGGCGGAGTGGACTCATCAGTCTGCGCGGCCTTGATCAGCAAGGCGATCGGCAGGAACCTGATCTGTGTACACGTCAATCACGGACTCTTAAGAAAGGGCGAGCCCGAGCAGGTGTGTGAAGTATTCGGCAAAGAATTCGACGCAGAGCTGATCTATGTTGATGCCGTTGACAGATTCCTCGATAAGCTTGCGGGAGTAAGCGACCCTGAGACCAAGAGAAAGATCATCGGCAAGGAATTCATAGATGTTTTCGCTGAGGAAGCCAAGAAGCTTGAAGGTGTAGAGTTCCTGGGACAGGGAACCATCTATCCCGACATCCTGGAGTCCGATGGAGTCAAGGCTCACCACAATGTTGGTGGCCTTCCGGAAGATCTGAATTTCCAGCTGGTGGAACCTGTAAAGTTCCTCTACAAGGATGAAGTAAGAGTAGTCGGCAAGCAGCTGGGACTGCCTGACAACATGGTTTACCGTCAGCCTTTCCCTGGCCCCGGCTTAGGAGTGAGGTGCGTAGGAGCCATCACCAGAGACAGACTCGAAGCTCTTCGCGAGGCAGACGCCATCGTAAGAGAAGAGATCGGCAAGATGGATCCTGCACCGTGGCAGTACTTCTGCGCTATCCCTGATTTCCAGTCGACGGGAATCAAGGACGGCAAGCGCTACATGGGAT
>JAFYJM010000080.1 GCA_017538125.1 Bacillota bacterium | reverse complement strand
TCTAAAATCTTTAAGAAATGAGCATAAAATCAGTCAGCAGAAGCTGGCGGAAGCTGTCGGTGTCAGCCAGCAATCCATTAACAAATATGAGAACTATAATATCGAGCCGGACATCAACACACTTATACATCTGGCCGAGTATTTCAACACTTCTGTCGATTATCTGATCGGAAACTCAGAACTCCGCCAGGTCGCAGAAGTAGCCATGTCGTTCATACTTACCCAGGATGAGACCGATCTCGTCACGGAGTACAGAAGGCTCTCGGATTCTGAGAAGGAAGTCGTACGTCTCCTGTTGAGGAAGTATAACAAAGATTGACCCTCTTGACTCCTATACGCCTTATGGTAGTTAAATCCGAGCTTGAACTCGGGCAAAGCGTACCACTCCGGATATAAGACAACCGGAGCGGCAATCATCAAACATCTTAAAAGAGCCTCTTTGCGAGGCTCTTTTTTTAACCATATATACTCTCGTATTCGTCTTTAAGCATCGACATTAGGTGCACGTCGTGCAGCACTCCGTCCTTTCGGCAGTTCTTCCTGAGAACGCCCTCCTCAGTGAAGCCCATGCTCTTATAGAGATAGCCGGCGGGATTCCCGGTATAATGATCCAGATAGACTCTCTCCATGCCTAGGTCGTTGAACATATGATCCATGACCGCCCTGAGAGCCTGCCTGCCGTAACCGCGATTCCTGAGTGATGTATCTGCAATGTATATCCTCCATACCTCGCCCTTCCAGCCGGGTATGATGTCTGCCAGAACTATGCGTCCTACGGGTCTCGCTCCTCCGTCTTCTTTAAGAAGGATCGTGAACTGTTCTGCACCCTCGTCTTCTTTGTCCCTGAAATACTTCGCGTAGACGTCTTCTCTGGTCTGGTTCTCGCTAATACTGAAAAACTCAGTGACCTCGGGCAGTTTCTCCCATTCATAAAAGGTCTCCACATCCTCGAACGTGCTCTCTCTTATCAGCAGATCTTTTGTCTCCATCATGATCCTCTACCTCCTGGCACAATTATATATTACACGGACAGCTAAGACAACCACTAATATATCCCAAAAAATCAAAAGCCGGCTGCAGCCGGCACGTTTACGTTCTTTTTATAACTGGTGAAGCACAAGAAGCTGATAGGCATCTTCTCTGGACCGCTTGTCTGCCTTTCTGTAGACCGACAATAGTTCGCTTTCACTATCCGACAAAGATCTCTCTTCGAATTCTTTGTTGCCCACAAGGTAATCCAGAGATACTCCGTAAAACTCTGCGATCTTAAGGACCGTACCTATGGACGGCTCTCTTTTACCGGTCTCGTATCTTGAATACACCGTACCGGAACAACCTATATAATCGCATACCTGCTTTTGGCTCAGCCCCAAACTTTTTCGTATCTCCCTGAGTCTCATCTAATTTACCGCCTCCCCCTAAAATGTCTAACTCTAAGTATATTTTATTAGACAAATTGGCAAAGGTATATCGCCGAATCGGTAATTATAGATGAAAGCAATTACCTTTTTGGTAACTTATGCCTAAATATCGGTAATCGCCGAAAAGCCCGGATCATCATCCGGGCTTTTCTGAAAAACACAACTATGGTCTGGATATTCCTTTACTACTGCTCTCTTCACGATGGAACATCCAATCGTAATTGCCATTACGGTAATATTATATTACCTTATAGTCCATAAGTAAAGGTCTGAGAGCAGCTATTATCATCTTACTTAGGAAGCTGAATAGCTCCCAACATATCTTTCGATGAAACGGAAGACTTTATCATAATACGCTTCCGGATCCTTGTAACAGCACTGCGCATGGCCCGCGCCTTCGACTATCATGATATCTTTCTCAGACGGACAGGCTTCATAGAGGGCCTCTGCTGAACTCACCGGCACTATCCGGTCTTTGTCTCCGTGGATGAACAGGATCGGAGTGTCGCTGTTTACGACCTGATCGAGAGCTGAAGCTTCTTTGAGGTCGTACCCTCCCCTCATAATAAGAAAGTATCTGGCTGAACTTACGAAGCCAAGGTCAGGCAGACTGAACCAGTCTTTAAGCTGCTTGCGGAACATGCTCATGGTATCGGCGTATGCGCAGTCGGAGACCACGCATTTAACGTTAACCGGCAGGCCTTCCATGCCCGTCAGCATGATGGCGCATGAAGAGCCCATCGACTCCCCATGGAGCACGATCTCTGCATCAGGATAACTTTTGAGGATCATATCGATCCAAAGCATCACGTCCGCTCTGTCGGTCCAGCCCATGCCTATATAGTCTCCTTCAGACTCGCCCTGGCACCTGAGATCCGGGCAAAGGATATTAAAGCCCTGTTCGTAGTACCTGGCTGCATAGTGATACATCTCCTCCTTCCAGCCGGTATACCCATGAAGGAGCACGACCCACGGTCTGCCCTCCGGCTCCTGTTGCTTGAAGCAGGCTGCAATCAGCTCATATCCGTCATCTGACGTGCACTTCACCTTGAAACCGTCGCTATTCTCAATAAAAGCCTTAGCCTCATCGCGTGCAGCGCGCGTATTCTCCGTGATCTCATCGGTCTTCACCATCTCCGAGTAGCTCTGCTCCGTGACCCTGTCGAAGGAATCCAGTTTGCGCATGAATTCCGGCACAAGAGCAGCGCTTATCATGACGTTGACCGCTGCCACGTAGATGATGGCCAGGATCAACACGGCCGCTATTAAGATTTTAGTCCTGAGTCTGATCTTTTTCATACTGTATCACTGGCATTCTTTGCTGGACTGTGATCCGCACTTAAAGTATAATAATATTGCAAAATGATTTCAAGCAAAACAAAGGAGCTGCGATGAGAGTATTTGACCTGCACACAGACACGATGATGGATATCGCTAACCACGCCGGCAAGGGCGAGAACGATATCCTTAACAGATATCACATGAAGGATTACCGTGACGGCGAGATCGGAGGCCAGATCTTCGCGCTCTGGGTACCATCCAAGTTCGAGGATGCTGCGCAGTACTTCACAGAGAGTTCCGGCACTTCGCAGGAGATCATGATGAGGATGCTCGCCAGATCTTTCAAAGAATTTCACGAGACTGACGCAGTAGGTATCGCCTATACGGCCGAAGACGTGGAACGCATATATGACAGCGGCCGTGTGCCGGTCATCCTCGGCATTGAGGGCTACTATGGCTTTAACGGCGAAGCGGGCATGGTCGACATGATGTACGATCTGGGCTTCCGCCACGGCATGCTCACCTGGAACGATGATAATGAATTTGCTTCCGGCATAGAATTTACCGGCGATGACAAAGGCCTCAGCCCCTTGGGCAAAGAAACCGTCATGAGGATGGAAAATCTCGGCATGGTGATCGACGTATCGCATGCCAGCGAGAAGACTTTCTGGGACATCATGGACTGTACGAAAGGCCCGATCATCGCCTCTCATTCCAACGCTTTCAGTCTCTGCTCAGCACCGAGGAACCTTAAGGACGAGCAGATCCGCGCCATCGCAGAGCGCGGAGGCATCATAGGACTCAATGCCTGGAAAGGCTTCATCTGCGACGACATGGAGACCGCTACCGTACACGATCTGGCCAGGCACGCGCGCTACATAGCCGATCTCGTCGGGCCTGAATATGTGGGCTGCGGCTTCGACTTCAGCAACTACTTCGATCCCACAGAAGGCACTCCCGGTATCGAGGATGCCGGAAAGGCGCAGAACTTCGTGAACGCCCTCTTCGGAGTCGGTTTCAGTGAAGATGAAGTCAGAGCCATCGCCTGGGATAATGCCATAAGGGTGATCAGAGCGGTCCTCGGATAAATTTAAACTTAAAAAGCATCCTTTCGGGCTATAAGCTGCCCGGCGGGATGCTTTTTTATTTGATATGATAGCGTACGGTTCAGGCTTTTTTGCGCTTTAT
>JAFYJM010000079.1 GCA_017538125.1 Bacillota bacterium | reverse complement strand
TCTGCAGAAGTTACCTGCACAGCCATATCATACAGCATATCGTATCCGCAGCTTCCTTCGAACTGGAACACGTTCGTGCCGTCTTCGATCATAATGAAATAAATACCATCTCCCTTATCCATGATCACGGCATTTCTTCCATTGATGATCTCCCTCCTGGCTTCACAGCCATCCGGTACGTTCAGCTGAGCATGACCTCCTTTAGCAAGAGTCTGCCAATATAAGAAAGCCTTGTCTTGTGAGCCTAAATAGCCTACCATCAGACTGGTTTCGTCTTCACTTTTTTCATCTATATGATAATCTTCCGGAACTTCCGGATAGATGTATTCGAAGGATTTCTGGGCTTCCGGGTCACGGCTCACCTCGATCAAAGCGCCTAATGGATCCTCTTCATTGCTGATGATGATGGGTATCGCATTTTCGGAGGCATCCAGCCACGGCATCGGATCCACAGCCTCACCATTCACGATTATTTCGAAGTGGCAGTGCGGTCCGGTGGATAATCCGGTGCTTCCGACCTTCGCAATGGTCTGCCCCTGGCTAACTATGTCGCCCTCTGATACCAGCAATTCCGAGCAGTGCGCATATTGGGTCATCACGCCTTCGCCGTGATCGATCTCCACTGTGTTGCCATATCCTTCCAACCAGCCTGCCGTCACTACGGTGCCTCCGTCAGATGCAGCTATGGGCGTACCCTCCTCTGCGGCGAAGTCGACGCCTTCATGCATCTTGCCGAAGCTCTGTCCGAATCCTTTTGTTATCACAGCATCCACAGGTTTAATGAACGTTCCAGTCGCTAAAACACTCCCATTGCTGTCCGTACTTCCTGCTTCAGAAGATCCCTCATATGATGTCTCATCCGCAGTTCCGGTATAGTCCCAGACATTGTTATTTCCATACTGAGCCTGGTAATACTTGATGTCGGCAAGTTCAGAATCAGCTATTTCCTTGATAATAAATCCATACTGATGATCGTTAGAGATCTGGTTATCTTCTCCGGTTCTTTCCATGAACATGTAAATGCAGTTCTCTTCGATGTCCATCTGCTTAAGAGCCACGTCAAAGTTATCGTTTGAAGTGTGCACATAGGCCAGCAGCAGTGAATTCTCCTCGAAGTATTTATCATCATAATCACCGACAGCCTCATCAAAGGACAGCAGATCTCCGTTTCCTTTAGAAGTATCGGTTGTCTGAACGATCATGCTTCTGAACTTATCGAGATCATCCTTAGTGTCGATCCTGAATACCGGACATGACTCGATGGAGCTTATTGTCATCATATCTCGATTAAGGCTCTTATCGACGAAACCTTCTGAACCCCAGACATCATTATCTATATAGACGACCTTGTAACCCTCGCTGACTTTATCTGTAGGCTCGCCGGCGTTTGCTGCAGGATCTGTCATAAGCGTGACTGCCACCGCGCCGCAAATAATAAGCGCCGCGATTATAACCCAGAAAGCGGGCTTTTTATAATTCAATACCCCTTTGACACGCTGCTTCACACTGACTTCTCCGAAGGCAAGCGGACAGGCTCTTATACCCCTCACAGGCCAGCTCGCATCAAGCAGTGCCTGCGAATACTCTGCAGTCTTCTCCCTGTCCAGATCTCTTATGACTCTCTCATCGCATGCCATCTCTATGTCCCTGGAGAGCATTGCATAAGCCGCCCAGCACAATGGATTGAACCAGTATATCGCGAGAAGCAGATATCCCAGCGGCTTCCACAAGTGGTCTTTTCTCTTGAGGTGTGCCTCTTCATGGCTAAGTACATAATCCAGAGAATTTACCGCAAGAGCCGAGGGAATGTATATGATCGGTCTTATGATGCCGAGTATGAAAGGCGACTTGATATCGTCGCAGACCATTATATTATCTCTGAGCGGCATAGATGCCGATACAAGCTTCTTAAGTTTAAGATAACTGATCAAAGCATATACGAGCATCACGACAACGCCTGCGATCCAGACTGAGGCCGCTACTGATGTAAGGATCTGAAGCGGATTGACTCCGGCCGCAGGATCCGCAGCCAGGCTCTCTGAAATTATCGGATTCAGTGTGCTGTTTATGGCAGGCACACCGGAGTTTATGGCCGGTGCTTCCGACATAGCGATATCCTGAGGGATCACTTCCCTTGCGGGGATCAAACTTAAACCGCTCTTCAGAGAAACCGGGCAAATCAGCCTGATCAGCACCAGTGCCCACATACCACATGATATCCACTTTGGAGCCTTCCTCATAAGGAAGCGCACGATGAGCACAGCGATGATGAGCCAGCTGGCAGTTATGCTCATATTAAGTATCTTTATGAATAAAGCATCCACGGTCACCCCTCCCTTCTGAATGCGTCTATCATCTTCTGTATCTCATCAGCCTCCTCGGCCGAAAGTGTTTTGCGCGACATGAAAGCAGCGATGAATGACGGAAGCGAGCCCTTGTACGAGTCCTCTATGATCTGTTCACTCTTCGCAGAATAGAAATCTTCCTTAGAGATAAGCGAAGTCACGACTCCGCCTTCATTCTTAAGAAGGCCCTTCTCGCAGAGCTTACGGAGCACGGTGTATGTCGTAGGCTTCTTCCAGTTGAGTTCTTTCTCACACAGTCTGACCAGATCACCGGAACCGATCGGCTCGTTCTCCCAAACAATATCAGCGAATCTTTCCTGTACTGTACCAAGTTCTATGTCAAGCATTATGTTTAGCTCCTTCCGTTGGTTTATCCAAATAAACCTTATGCCTTTAGTTTATCGTGATAAACCAACTTTGTCAAGACTTTTTTGTAATTATTCTAGCAGGATGATATTTTCGTATACCACACAGCAATAAAAGGATGGATCTTCATCCATCCTTTTTGTTGTCAAAATATTCCGTTTGAGCATTTATCGTTCAATCTTCCATCATCAGCCTGATGATCTCCTTGTCCGTCTCGTGCATACCTCTCCTAGCCAGGTAGCCCACGCTTCTAATAGTGTTCTCCACACCTTTTTTGACGATGCCATCGCCGCCGAAGAACTGGTTGCCGTCCTCGTACATGGCTATCCCCAGCTGCCCGGCTTCCACCGCTGTCGCTATCTTAGCTGCGCAGGAAGCCTTGGCTCCGTCACAGATGATCCCGGAGTCCACAGCCAGGGCGTTCACGATCGTGTGTGCTATGGCTTCGTACCTTCCGCCCTTCATGAACATCAGGCCCGCCCCTGCCCCACAGCCTGCTGAGACTGCTCCGCAGTAAGCAGACAGACGTCCTATGCCGGTCTTGAGATGTATAGTCACAAGGTTCGAAACGATCAGTGCCCTCAAAAGTTCCTCGTGAGTCTTAGCAGTCTCCCGGGCATATATGATGAGCGGTACGCTGGCGGTGATCCCCTGGTTGCCAGAACCGGAATTAATAACTACCGGAAGCTCGCAGCCGTTCATCCTAGCATCACTTGCCGCGGCAGCATAGCCTCTCATCATGAAATTCAGATCGTTTTCGCGTTCTCTTAAGAAAGTCTTGCCGATGTTGGCGCCGTAATTGCCCCTCAGGCCTTCCTCAGCAATAGCCATATTGTAATCGATCTGGGTCTCCAGCACATCTCTGACATCCTCTATATCGACGCTTTCTCCAAAGTCCACTATGCCTTCGATGGTCAGGCATTCCCTGTCGGTCAAGCCTTCTTCATCTGAACTCTCACTTATCTCCTTATCGATAAGGTATTCTTCGTTCTTCGCTACGGTAACTAAATTTGTGTGGTAATCCACGATCCTGACATATGAAAAATCCTCTTCCGTGTAAGCCGTGATCATTATATCAAAAATATGCGGCGTATCAGCATATACAACCTCTATAGGCGTTTTTTCGAGATACTCTGCGACTCTGGAGATCTCAGCTTCTGTCACGTGAGAAAGCACCTCAAGTTCTGCATCCGCGTCGCCTATAAGAGCTCCTGCTGCGGCTGCAGCAGGTATACCTCTGAGACCTCCTGTGTGAGGGACCACCACGCTTTTAACGTTCTTGATTATGTTGCCGCTCACTTCCACCCTGAGTCTCTTAGGAACAGCCCCTAATACAGCCCTTGCCTTAGCTGCAGCATATGCTATAGCTATCGGCTCAGTACAGCCCATAGCCGGTATCAGTTCCTCATGCAGGATGCTTACGTATTGCTGATATCTCGGGTCAGTTTTTTTCATCTTATCCTCCGAAAAAAGCCGCAGAAAAACTGCGGCGCATATCAATTCTCTTTATCAAGTTCCGCCAGATACTCTAAGATCGCATGAGCGGCAATGTTACCTTCACCCACTGCCTTTGCTATCTGGTAGGGTCTGCCTGTGCAGTCTCCCGCAGCATAGCAGCCTTTTTTATTCGTCTTCATTTCCCTGTCCACGGCAATATGCGGCCCGTCCATCTCAAGACCGTTCATGAGTGCGGTCGGCGCTACAGCAGTCCTTAAGATGAACACTCCATCCACGTCATGAGTCTCGCCTTTCACGGTCTCGATGCCGGTCACTTTCATCTCGCCATTAACCTTGCCCAGCTGTGAATCAAGCAATTCCACATTGGGCAGATCTATCTTGCTGTCCTTGTAAGCAGTTGACAGATATACTTTGTCCGCGATCTCCGCCAGATACTCTACCTCGTGCTCGTATCTCTCGGCTCCGCAGTGGACGGCGATGGTCTTGCCTCTATAGAGGAATCCATCACAGGTCGCGCAGTAGCTCACGCCACGGCCCAGGAATTCTTCTTCGCCAGGCATAGGCTTCGCCGTAAAAGCGCCCGTCGCGAGAAGCAGCGCTCTGGCTTCAAAGATCTCATTGTCAGCCAGGATCATGAAACCTTTTCTGGTAGCCGTGACGTTGGTCACCATCTTGTCAGTGATCTCGAGCTCAGCCTCCTTGATCTGCTTGAGAAAACACTTATTCAGCTCTTCTCCGGATACGTAAGGTATGCCCGGATAGTTGGCGATCTTCTCTGATTTGCCTACCTTCATACTGAGGTCAGATGATCCAAACCAGAGGATGCTCTTGTTATGAAGTTTGAGATTTAAGGCAGCGGACAACCCTGCAGGGCCGGTGCCTATGATGCAAACGTCGTATGTCATTATTACTCCTTATCTGTAGGGATTCATCTTATCTCTGAATCTTGAATGGACGTATTCGTCAAGGTCTTTGCAGATATTATCATTATAGCGCTCTTTGGCGAAAATTTCCACAGTATTAATGGTTTTAAGTTCATCCAGGGTGACGCCCGGGTAGTATGCTTTAATGCTGTTGATATACGCTTCGTAATCGTCTTCGGTAAGTACCTTGCCTCTTTTAACTGCCTCTTCATAGCCCATTGCACCTAACTTGAGTTCCATGGTGAACATACCTCTGATCATCTCGTCCATATCGATTTCTTCTCTTGCTTCGCCGTATTCCTCTTGAAACTCAGCATAATACGCTTCTTCCTCTTCGGGGCTTTCGAAGACAGGTTTCATGCTTTTCATCTCAGCAATCTTGGCATCAGCCGCTTCCATGGCATGCTTATACTCTTCCTCGTCCAGATCGAATTCGGAATTGTCATTAAGCGCCTGCCAGACCACAGCGGACGCCTGGTCGCAGCTCTCCATGTCATCCAGAAGGCGATCGATCTGCTTGTCGCAGCAGTATCTCTTAAGGTCCGTGACAGTAGTTATCCCTTCCATCCTTAGAGCTGCAACGTTCTCGTCGGTCAGTTCAGGAAGTATTATCCTGACGATCCTGTCCACGGTCCCAGTGACTTCTTTTCCGTCCACCTTGGTTATGAATGCTTCCCCAGCTTTGACGCCCAAGAGCTTCTCTTCGAGTTCTTTGCTGAACAAGCCTTTACCCACTGGGACGGTTATATTATTCTTGTTGAATTTAGGGATCTCAGATCTGCATGTGATCACTATCATGTCACCCTCTTCAACATACTCGCCCTCTTCCTTTTTCCCGAAGGCCTTGAATATGCGTTCGATATCCTTCTTCATAGCCTCTTCATCAGGAGTGAACTCCGGGATAAATCTGTCGATATCCACAGTCTTATAGTCGAATATATTCAGAGCTTTTGATTTAAGAGTCAGTTCTTTTGCCATTTCTTCACCTACTCGTAATAATACTGCTGTATCTTCTCAATAACTTCCTCTTCGTCCATCAGGCCGACGATTTTTTCCTTTTCTTCGCCGTCCTTAACGAAAAGCACCGTAGGCACAGCCTCGATCTCATGCCTTAAGCCAAGCGCCGGATGGTCGGTCACGTTCACCTTCACGATGTTCAAGAATGGAAAGTCAAGAGTCAGATCTTCCAGGATCTTTGAAAACATCTTACAGGGCACGCAGGTGGTGGAATAAAAATCCACGATGCTGAAACCTTCATTAACCAGTTCATCATATGTTTCGTTTGTTGCTATGGAAATCATTTTTTCTCCTTTTATCTTTCTGTCATTCTGCGAACTGTCTGAAGAGTTCGCTGTTCTCATATACTGTATCGTAATCGCCTTCGGCCTCCACATATCCATCCTTCAAGACGACTATGTGATCCGCCTTCTTGATCTCATCGAAGTCATGGCTTACGGCCACTATGGTCTTATCCTTCATGATGCCCGAAATGCTGTCGTTTACAGCCCTGGCACTCACCAGGTCGATGCCGGATGTCGCCTCGTCCATGATCAGGTAGTTCGGATCCTTCAGGATCATCCTGGCAACGGCTATCCTCTGCATCTCGCCGCCGGATACTTTGTTATCGAAGCGGCTGATCTCCGATCTAAAGCCATCATCCTTCTCTGAGATGAAATCGTAGGCTTGAGCTGCTTTGGCGGCCTCTCTCACTTCTTCATCCGTGCAGTCACGGTCGATGCCATATCTGATGTTCTCTTCGATGGTGCCCTTCACTATCTGGTTGCCCTGGAAGAGATATCCGACCTTGTCTCTCAGATCCTTGAGACTGATGTCCTTCATGTCTCTATCACCGAATCTGATGGTGCCGGAATCTGCTTCCTCGAAGCCCTCCAGGATCTTGATGGACGTGGACTTGCCGCAGCCGTTCTCGCCCACGATGACGGTCTTTTTGCCCTTAGGGATCGTGAAGCTCACGTCCTTAAGGATAGGCGTCTTTCCGTCGTATGAGAAGGCCACGTGCTCGAAGGTGATGTCTTCCGCACCGTCTCCCATGGGCTCGCCCTCTTCAAGCCTCTCAGGCTCGGCATCCAGGATCTGTCCGATGATCTCGGAAGCTCCGTGGGACTGCTTCAGCATCTGCCACATAGACATCAGCAGGAATGAATTTCCCATGAATAGCAGATAGTAGTTGTAGAGGTTTACCAGCTGGTACATCTCCATGGTGCCCTGTCTGACCATGGCGGAGGCCAAAATCAGAAGCACCACCTGATTGAATATCTGCGCAAAAGACCCTATAGGCGCAATGAGGATCTGATAGATCTCCATCCTGCATTCAGCCTTGTATCTGGCGTCATTTGCCTCGATGCCCTTTAAGTATTCCTCGTCCTCCATGTTGGAAGTCTTGATATGCATGACGCTGGGAAGCCTTTCCGCAAAGAACCCAGTCATCTTAGCCAATGCGGTGTTCTGGATGTGTATGACCTTGTACTGCAAAATACCTGTGATCCAGGCTCCCAGGATCAGAAGCGGTATGCCCGAAAGCATTATTAGCGCCAGCATCTTGTATGTGGCGTACATCCTCTGGAAGGCCTGCACGACTGCGAAGATGAGGGACGCTATGTTGATCAGGATCGCCAGTGCCGCGAAGAGCCCGGTGGTATCCTGAGTGATCCTGGAAATGAATTCCTGAGAGTCTTTGTTCCTGAAGAATTTCATCGGAAGGAGCAAAAGCTTCGTCCAAATGGATCTTCTCGCGTTTCTGGCAGTCATCTGGGCTGTCAGTTCGTTGATCCCTCCCTGGATCGCCTCCACCGCTGCACTGGCAAATGTCAGCACCAGGAAGCCTGTGAGGAAGCCGTGCTCGGTGATGGCGCCGGTCATTATCTTAGTCTGATAAGGCACCACCAGCACTTGGATCTCTCTTAAACCGAATGACAGCAGCGCCACCAGGATCATCCAGAGCCAGGGTATCTTGATTTTAGTATATACTTTGAAGAGTCTCTTCCAGGATTCTCTGTTCTCCGCTTTCAGAGCTTTTTTGGAGGCCTTGTCCGTCTTATTCGACATCCTGCTCACCCCCCTTGCCTAAAAGAACTCTAACGAATTCACTTATCTTCATCATCTCTTCCGGAGATCCCTCACTGATCCTGTGATCGCCCTCCAAAGCTATGATGTGATCTGCATTTCCTATGAGTTTGTCGTCGTGGGTTATCATGATCACGGTGCGCTTGCCCTTGATAGATTCCACAGCCTGCATTATCTCGTTGGTGGAAATGATGTCAAGGCTTGCTGTGGGCTCGTCCAGAATCAGAATGTCAGCGTCCGAGAGAAGCGCTCTCGCAACGGAGATCTTCTGTCTCTGGCCACCGGACAAGCTCTCTCCGAATTGTCCCACTTCCCTGCTGAGTCCGTCGAGATCGCTTTCGACGAATGCATCCAGTCTTACAGTCCTCAAAGCTTCCATGATCTCAGTATCCGTTACCTCGCGCTTGATGCCGTAGGTAACGTTATCCCTGATGCTTCCCGAGAGAAGCGGAGTGGACTGGGACACGTAGGCGATGCGGTTTCTCCAGTCTTTGATGCCGTACTCGCATATCTCATGGCCGCCCATCAGGATACGGCCGGCGTTCGGAGTGTACATTCTTTCCACGAGCTTGACTATAGTGGATTTCCCAGCGCCGCTCAAGCCTATGAGAGCAGTGTTCTTATGCCCGGGAATCGTGAAGGAAGCGTCCTTTATTACGAGTTTCTCCTCATATCCGAAATCCACATGATCAAAGATGATATCTTCTGCTTCTGTTATTGAATCCACATAGGCTTCCAGAGATTCCTCCTCTTCAAAGAGCACGTCGGACACCTTATTCAGCTGGCCCTGTACAGACTTGGCGTTCTCCCACATGCCAGCAACGGTTCCGCAGAAGGAAATGAAGGTTCCTGCGTACATATAGAACATATACCATGAAGCCGCATCAAAGGTGCCGTTATTCAGATACTTGATACCGATAAGGATGATGACCAGCTCAGGTCCAAGGCCCTGAAGTGAACCGATGATCTCTCTACCTATGTCCAGCCCGATGACATTCCTGTTGGACTTATAGAATTCGTCTATCGCCTGCTTTCCGCGTCTTGATTCATAGCCCTGGCGGTTCATGGCCTTAAGCAGAGGCAGCACAGAGATGATCTCGCTCAGGTAGTTTGTCAGATCCGAGAGCTTATATTTCATATTGCTCTGGAACTTCAGGTTAAGACGTCCTATGATAAAGGCTATCATGAAGGTCAGCGGCAGGAAAGCCAGGAGCATGAAGCCTACGTTTTTGCTGGTCTTGTTCATCTCATTTACTATTAGCGCAGTATAGTACAACTGAGCAAAAAACTCCAGCACCACGTCCAGCACGAAAGTATTGATGCCATCCGAGTCCACGGATATACGGCTGATGAGCGAGCTTGACGATACCTTATCATAGTAGCTTGGTTTCAGCCTGAGGATCTTACCCCAGAGAGCGTTCCTCAGATTTCTGTTCATCTTGTATCTAAGGATGTGGTTGACATAGAGAACGCCCTGCACTACGACAGTATTCACCAGTTCAAGAGCGATGAACATGGTAACAGTGGAAGGGCTCACGTCTCCCGCGAAAAAATTACCGTTCACTTCCGGGATTCTAATCAGTATCTGCCCTTCTATGATCGTAAGGACGATATAAAAAGCAAGGAGCCCCAGAGGTATATTCGCTTCCTTTATTGTATGGGCGAACCTCTTCCATATCCCTTTGTTATTAACCTGCCTTGTGGCAGGATTTGAAATAGTTTTCTCTTCTTTCACGGCTGTCTCCGATCGATCTTATTTGCGCATTTTCCTGATCTCTGAGATATAGCGGTAAACGCTTTTTTCGGATATTCCCATGGCTTCAGCGGCCTTTGGGATAGCGCCTTTGATCTTAAATATACCAGTATCATAGATGTCCATGAAGAGTTCTTTTCTCTCACTCGGAGTGAGCTTTGAAGGATCGTTACAGAACTCCCGAACTATTCTGCTTATCTCGTCGAGATCTGTTATGCGATGTTCTACTGGTTCAAAATCACCCAGGTTTATCTCGTTTATGCCATCCGGTCCCGAGATGTTCAGCCTATTTGTAAGGAAACCGCTCATCTTAAGTAACATATCCAGTTCCATAAGAAGAGCCACAGCATACAGCGGTTTATCACCCTCTCTTACGAAATAGAAAGAACCTTTAAGCATCTTCTTTCTGCTGGGAACTATGACGTTCAGGATGCAATCATTACCATTTATCCTGCCGGATCTGATAAGATCGACGAGACATTTCCTGACATCGTTTATATCTTCGCTTCCCCAGTCAGCCTGCTCGATCACCGGATAACCCTTCTCTGTCAAATCAAAAAGGATCGCATCATATTCGTCGGGAAGAGCTTCCCCTAAAAATGATATCAATCCTTTGTATACTTCTGGCATATTGTTCATGTCAGCCTCTTTTCTTTAGTTATCGCAAAAGCGATTTTGAGAAAATTTTCTTATTTTTCTTAAATATACCACCCTTCTCTACAGATTGTCAATGAAAAAATGAGAATTATTGAGAATTTTTTCTTGACTTCTCGCAATTGCGAATATATAATGTGGGCAAGACGTAACCCTTTGAATACCTTAAGGAGAACACCATGAAAAAGACATTTAGATTATTTACATTTTTACTTATCTTAGCGCTCGCTCTCGGAATGCTCACTGCTTGCGGAGGCGACAGCAATACCGGAAACGAAGGTGAAGGAACTGAGGCTGCAGGAGCCACCATCATTCTCGTCGATCAGGACGAGGCTGAATATACCTACGAAGTTCCTGCCGGAAACAATTTAAGAGACACCCTTCACGATGCAGGCTTGATCGATGACGAGCAGTTTACCAATATGTTCGTGGAGACGATCGACGGACACACCGCTCTCATGGAAGATGGCGTTCTTTGGCTCATGTGCGATCAGGACAAGAACCAGATCCAGGGTTTCTTTGAAGAGCATACGCTGGCTGAAGGCGAAACTCTTTATTTGATCTATACCGTAGCACCTAATTTTGACGACTGAGAATAAGCAAAAGATAAATCAGCCCGGCCGAATGGCCGGGCTTTTGATTTGGTCGTTTTTGTGTTTCAATATATCATTTTATATAATGATCTTCATCACTTGAGTTCCGTGCCGCCCCACTCCACTACAGTGAAGCCGGATCTTACAGCCTGCTTCAGCTCCTGTTCAGGTATCTCGAAGTACTCGTCCAACCCCTTCCACTCCATCATGATCCTGATGAATGTGTCGGGCTCTTCGCTTATGATAAGAGGCATGTTGGCCTCGATCTCATCAAGGGTCTGGAATCTTACAGCCACATAGTCAGTCTTCTGAAGTCTGGGCAGCCAGTAGATGATGAATTCTTCTGCTTCCTTGTCAGTCAGCCCCAGGATCGCCAGCTTCTCCTCCAGAAATGCCGGTATATCCTCTCTCGCCACCACGAAGCCTTCTGTGATGTCAGTGTGGCCAAGGATATTTTTGCACTCATAGTAAAGCGAATAGTATTCGCGGCACGCGGCGTCTGTAAGGGTTCCGTCCGGCCTGGCGGTGACTTTCCAGCCATCCTTGTATTCCGGATAGACCGCCGTCAGGTTCTCCGGTCTCCCCAGTTCAACAGTAAGCTCTGTGGTTTTCTGAGGATAGAGATAGATCACCGGCTTGTCCTCAGTAACTTCGAAGCCGTCATTCTGTACCAATTTGATGATAGCCGCAACAACAAGCACCACTAATATAATTACTAAAAATATTTTTAATCCTCTGCTCATGATTATCCGCCCTCCTTTACATATAATACAGTTTAAACGTAAGTTTGCTTGCATCTGAGCTGTACAAAAATCTGATCTATTCAGGCAGGTACATCTTACTTAGAATGGCCTCCTTTGCCCGGTCAGGCATGATCCTGAGAAGCTGCATCAGCACCTTATACTCAAACCCTACAGGCACTCTGGCCGGAGGGTTGCTGCGGCAGGCCAGCTTCCAGGCGACCTTGGCAACAGTCTCAGGGGATCTTCCCTTCTGCTCATCTTTAGCCATCTTTGCCACGCTCTTATGGAGCACATTATCGTACTCTTCAGAATCACCGCCAGCATTCTTCGTCACCCGCGCATCTGTGAAACCGGTCCTGGTGTCTCCGGGCTCTATGATCGCCGCCCGGACGCCGTAGTGCTTCATCTCCATCCTTACAGCATCCGTGAAAGCCTCCAAAGCATACTTACTGGATGAATACTGGCTCTGCATGGGTATAGACACCCGTCCTGCAATGGAGCCGATAACGATCAGCAGTCCGCCGCGCTTCAGACGCATGCGCCGAAGCACCGGGCCTGCGGCGTTCAAAGTGCCGAAGTAGTTCAATTCCATCTGCTTCCTTGTGAGTTCCATGGGAGTGCTTTCGGCCGGCCCGGCCACGCCGATTCCCGCGCACAGGATGGCCACGTCCACGTCAGGCAGGCCCTCAATGAATTCCTTCACAGCAGCCTCATCGGTTATATCCAACCTGCGCTGCAAAAGGCTCCCTCCTCCTGGGAAGTCTTCCGTTTTCTCTTCGATGTTCCGGGACACGCCCACGACCCGGCAGCCTTTCTTAGCGAATTCCAAAGCGCAGGCCCTGCCGATCCCCGAGGACGCACCGGTTACAAATATATTTTTTCCGTACTTATTGTTCATAGATATCATTTGTAGGTTCAAACCTTGAAAGATATTCCAAAATCAGCCCTTCCAGATCTTTATCGAAATTCTTTATATTGATCCCGGGCTCATACAATTCAACGTAATCGCGATACTTGACTTTGATGATGAAGCCATCGTCCGGCCCGGCGCTTTCGCTGTCATTATTTGCAAGGATCGCTATCATTTTATAGCTCTCTGGTTCCCTTACAGTCAGCCCGCTGCTCATCAGCCTTCTTCCCCTGATATGTTTCTGAAGGATCTCTTTCAGAGGCTGGATATCTTCACCCGTCAGCTCGTAAGTCGTTGTGTGGACAGTCTCCT
>JAFYJM010000078.1 GCA_017538125.1 Bacillota bacterium | reverse complement strand
GCTGCGACTATGCCCACCAGATCACGGTCTGCCTTGACATCGCCTACGGAAACCGCATAAATGCTGTCTCCATCTGCAGAAGTGTGCACCGGATCGATGACCCTGGCGAAACCGTCGTGTGCCATACCTGCTATCTTCGTGAGCTGCGTCTTATCGAACTCAGCATTGGTTATCACCACCGCTAAAGTAGTGTTGGCCACGAATCTGTTCTCTACTATGTCAATAGATGCTTTGAGAAGGTCATTAGTACTTCTGAATCTGCTCTTTTCTTCGTTTAGAAGACCTGCGATCTTCTTTCCGGTCTCCCAGTCAAATATATCTCCCAAAGCATTTAATGCAACTACTGCGCCCACCTGCAGTTCTCCGATCTGAACAGCATAGCTGCCCATGCCCGTCTTCATACAGGTGTCCATTCCGGCTGCTTTGCCCACGGTAGCGCCGCAGCCTGCACCGTAATTACCGTCTCTGTAGTTGGGCTCATCCAAAGCTCTCACAGAAGCTTCATAAGCCATTTTCGCATCAGGTCTTACGAAGGTATCCCCCACAGTCAGGTCGAAAAGATCCGACTGCGCTACCAGTGGCACTTTGGTAACTCCTACATCGTAGCCTATGCCTCTTTCTTCAAGGCACTGCATGACTCCGTTGGCTGCTCCCAGTCCGAAAGCGCTGCCGCCGGCCAGCACTATAGCGTGTATCTTTTGTATGGCCATCAGCGGATTCATCAGCTGGCTCTCTCTGGATGCAGGGCCTCCTCCTCTGACGTCCAGACCGGCAGCCATTCCTTCCTCACTGATGAAAACAGTGCAGCCCGTACCGGCTTCAGCGTTTTCAGCCTGGCCGATTTTGATATTTTTGATTTCAGTAATCGATATTTCTTTCATGACAGATTCCTTTTATAGTTCAATCATCAGATCCATTCTGCGGAGTTCAGCATCTCCTCCCAGACAGGAAGGCTATCCTCCAGCAACTCTTTTCTGGCATAGAGGTGGAAGTAGTAAAGCATCTTACCTGTCTTAAGCGCAAAGGATTCTCCATACATATCTACGCCTCCCGCGCTGTACTCATAGCCAAATCCCTCAATGGTCTTGCCGCCTACAGCCTTCTCCATGAAACCGTTAAGCGTGTATCCCGCAGGAGCCATGGCTTTGCTTACCTTTGATTCCATGTTTTTTGCCAGATCTTTGGAGTTCAGCATGAAGGAGGCAAAACCTCCTGACTTTTTCCAGCCTACCGTCACCAGCATGTGCCTTTCCGGATCTGAGAGCACCTCTGACAATCCTGCCTCGAGGAAGTTCATTTCGCTTCGTTCCGCATCATCCATTACATGAAAGCCTTCCGGATAATACAGGATGATCTGATCATTTACTTTCAAAAACTCCATATCAAATCTCCTTCCGTCTTTTTATTTTTTAAGATACTCAGCCGAGACCGGAAAATCAAAATATGTATCCGGGTAAGGCTCGTCCTTCAGCGTGAAATGCCACCATTCGCAGTCAAGAGGCTCGAAACCGTTTCGCACCATGACCCGCTGCAGGATCATCCTGTTCTCATACTGCTCGTCGCTTATCTCACTGCCTCTGTAGTCCGGATGCGAGATCTCGCTGAACAGATCGAAGGGGCTTCCCATGTCCAGTTCCTTGCCTGTCTGCATATCCAGAAGCGTCAGATCCACAGTACTTCCTCTACTGTGACTGGAACGGCTGGCGATATAACCCTTGATAAAAAGTTCCTGCTTCTCCAGATTCGGATAGAAGAAAGGTTTCATTCTCAGATCCAGATCTTCTATGCCCCAAAGCACAAAGTGTTTTACCGCTTTCAACGGTCTATAGCAATCAAATACCTTGAGCCTGTAGCCCTGCACATTCATCTCGTTAGCCACAGACTTGAGAGCACGCGCAGCCTCCTTCGTCAGTATGGCGCAGGGTTCCTCGTAGCCGTCTATACGGTCTCCTATGAAATTATATGTCGAATAGTACCGGATCTCCTGTACGATCCCGGGTACATGGTCTGCAAGAAGGACAAATCCGGAGGGATCCATCGGGTCCTTTTTAAAATCAGCGGTCATTGCTATTTCCTCTTATTATGTAATCGTTAAATTAACAAAATCACAATTATTTAGTATTATATCACATTATTCATAGTATTACCGATATATAGTTTCCGATCACCAAAACGATCACTCCGAGAAGCAGTGTAATGATCACCTTCAAATGGCTTTTTCTCTCCGATACCAAAGTCGCTATGAACTCTCTGATGAATGCGTTGACCCAGAAATATATTTTGGTCGGGCTTCCGATACCTTCCATTTGATATCCCAGTTCGGAAGCTATGAGCCCTGCTCTGAACACATGATAGTTCGTCGTTGAGAAGGCAACTTTCGGTTCCTCTGATACATCCGGGGCCGCTCTTTTCGTGAAATCCGCTTTTATCAGTTCCGCGGAATTCCTTATGTTCTCATAAGTGTTCTGCGACTTGTTTTCTATGAGTATCCTGTCGTCCGTGATCCCCTTGGATCTCAGATAGTTTCCTATGGCATCGGCTTCCGCGATGATCTCGTCGCCTCCCTTTCCGCCGGATGGGACGAACGTTATGTCCTTGCCGGCGGCTTCCATCTGCATGTCTGCGAATTCCATCGCTCTGTCAGTTCTGGACTGAAGAAGAGGTGTAAGCGTACCGTCAGGCCTTATCTGGCAGCCGAGAATCAGAATATAGTCTTTATTGAAAGCAGGGATATGTCTGGCAGCCTTTATTCCGAACACTACTGCCCCTATAAGTATGCACTCAAGATAAGCCACAATATAGAAGACTGAATGCTCGAATACAGAATATATCTGCGTAGCTATACCACGCTCATTGAAGATATCTATCACCTGAGTCCTCATGAATACGTTGTACAGCTGATCAGGCATGACCGTCATGAGGCAAATAAACAGGCCGAGGATGAAGCCCAGCATGTTTCGCCAATTGACTCCCTCATTCCTCATTAGATTCAAGTTGCTTAAGCTGACCAATAGAGACACGACGAAGGCTACGGGGAGAGCTATGTACGCAAAAAACTCCGCTGATGCCAAAACAGATTTGATGCTTTGATCGATACCGTTGAATCTGAGAATGATCGTTGCCATCTGAAAGATCATGCATGCCACAAAGACAATCAGGCCTAGGTTCATGATGTTCCTGTAACTATAAATGTTTTCACCGACATTCGCTCTTAAGATCCTGATACGGTCTATAAAGAGTATCAACAGGATGATCAGGAAGGATATCGGTATCACTACGCCGCCTGTGCATTTGCCGAAAAATGAATTCAGCGTGATTATATTGAATCTGTGGACATACACCTTTTCATAATACAGTTGGCTATCAGGCTTCTCACCAACTTTAATGAACGTTATTCCCCGGTCCAAAGCGGTAAGATCGAACTTTATGCTGTTTCCTTCCAATCTGATGTTGGATATGTCAACGATCCCCTGCTCGTCCGCGGTCACATAGTAGTCATCAGGAACCTGTGCTGAACCGTCAGCATCCTGCCAAGATATTACATATGATGCAGTATATTTGCTTCCGCTTACGGCAATAACCGCAAAAGAAATGATAAGGAGAGATATTATAATTGTGATCAATAATTTTTTGCTCATTACTATCTTGAACGATATGGTATGTATCAGTCTATTACTTATTTTAATAGTCAAACCGCTGATCATCGCCGGCGGTTTGACTATTATTTGTATTTAACTCTTAGTAGTAACATTCTTTTTCGCAGACCAGTCAGAATAGTAGTCTTTGCCATCCACAGTTTTATATGTACGTATGCGTATATAATACTTCTTCTTGGCTTTCAGCCCTTTTATGGTTTTGGATACTTCACTGTATCCTTTGACTTTTACGGTTTTGTTACCACTTGTAAATTTTGGTGATAAACTGTACTGAATCTGATATCCGCTTATTCTGGATTTTGCCATTTTAGCTGACTGCTTGTTCCAATTAACTGTGATTTTCTTGCTGCCAGCGGTCAGGTTCTTAAGGGTTGTTCCCTTTGGATTGATAGTAAAAGTAAGCGTCTTAGTGCCTGTATAGTTGCCTTTCATTTTTAAAGTGACATCGTACTTGCCTACGCTCTTGCGACCTTTTGCATACTTAACAGTATAATTCGAAACGTCTATCACTTTTCCTTTAGCATCCTTCACTTTGACCTCAGGTTTTTTAACTTTTCCATCATAAATGTATGATGTAGCAGAAAGTTTAAACGTCTTTGGGCGATAGATGGTTTCATTTAAAAGCTCTTCTCCACAGACAGTACAAGTATGCTTTATTTTCCCATTATCAGTAAGTGTAGCTTTTGCAATTGTTTCATAACTATAGTGACCATCAATTTTTGTAACATATTTGATAGTTGGACGATGATATTCATTCTGAAACTCATATGGCCAAAAGTTGAAGCCATAATTAGCAGCGTATGATCCTTCTACCACATAACATGTTTTCAAGTATCTATAGTCAAATGGATCATTCACTTCATCTTCATCGTTAGGATAAAACTTTGTTATACTGTCAGGGAACGTTATGCTTGCCAAACTACGACACCCATAAAAAGCATATGCTTCTATACTTGTAGCATTATCTGGTAACACAACTTTTTCAAGATCGGTGCAATTATAAAACAAATGAGATGTTATTTTTGAAAGGTTATCTGGCAATACGATACTTGTTAAACTGCAACATTCTGAAAAAGTATATTGTCCTATGCTTGTCACGCTGTCCGGAATCTCAATACTTTGTAGGCTTATGCAGTTTGTAAAAGCATATGTTCCTATGTTTTTAACACCATCCATAAGTGTTATGCTTGTCAAATAATCACAATTTGAAAAAGCGTATTGTCCTATGCTTCTCACACTACCTGGAACTGTTATACTTGTAAAACTGCAGCAATCCGAAAAAGCATATCCCCCTATACTTGTTACACTATCTGGAATAGTTATGTTTGTTAAATAATAACAGTTCGAAAAAGCATGTTGTCCTATGCTTCTCACACCATCAGGAATAGTTATGTTTGTTAAATAATAACAGTTCGAAAAAGCGTATTGCCCTATGCTTCTCACACTATCTGGAACAGTAATATTAGTTAAAAAGTAACAGTCGGCAAAGGCATATTCCCCAATGTTTGTAAATCCATCTGAAAGTGTTATGCTTGTCAAATCAAAACAGCTAGAAAATGCATATTGCCCTATACTTGTCACACTGCCTGGAATAGTTATACTTGATAAAATGTGACAGTTTGAAAAAGCATATGCGCCTATGTTTGTAATGCCATCTGAAAGTGTTATGCTTGTCAAATTTTCACATTGCGAAAAAGCGTACGCTCCTATGCTTGTCACACTGCCTGGAATGGTTATGCTTGATAAACCTTGACAGTTGAAGAAAGCATATTCACCTATGTTTGTAATACTATCTGAAAGGGTTATACTTGTCAAATTAATACAGCTAGAAAATGCATATTGCTCTATGCTTGTCACACTGTCCGGAATAGTTATGTTTGTTAAATAATGACAGTCTGAAAAAGCATGTTGCCCTATGCTTGTCACACTATCTGGAATGGATATGCTTGTTAAATTGCTACAGCCCGAAAAAGCATATGCACCTATGTTTGTAATACCATATGAAAGTGTTATGCTTGTCAAATTACTGCAGCTCGAAAAAGCATTGTTTTCTATGCTTATCACATTGCTTGGAACTTCAAAACTTTGTAGGCTTGTGCACCATGTAAAGGCATATTCACCAATGTTTGTAACACTATCTGAAAGTGTTATGCTTGTCAAATTTTCACATCGCGAAAAAGCATAATTGCCTATCTTAACAATTCCATAAGACAAAGAAATGCTTTTTATCTCTGAACGTCTGTAATACCATGGAATCTCATTACTAGTGGATTTATAATCATCTATAGCGCCTTCGCCCTCTACCACCATTAGCCCATCACTATCCAAAGTCCAGGTAACATTATCCCCACATGTTCCTGAGGCAACAATATCAGCTGCATATGCCTTTTTTGTGTTAATAGCTGTTAAGAAAACTAGTATTATAACTAATACCAAAACTACAAATACAATATTCTTTATTAGATGAGAAGCATTTTTCATACTTATTTCTCCTTTTGTTTTGTAGCTGAACAATAAAAATGTGATTAAAATTGTAATAATTAGCACTTTTATTATATCATTCAAGCGCTTTTATGACAAATGATAATTGAAAGTACGTAACTTGTTTATTATTAATCTTTTTTAAACATAAAAAAGCCCCACACATAGATGTGAGGCTTTGGTTACATTCTAAAGATGCTTTTCCTCCAGCTCGCCCAGTCTGGCGCAGGCCGCCATATGGCCGCCAAATTCTCTCATCACAGGCATTTCCTTAGCGCAGACTTCTGTGGCATACAGGCATCTGGTCCTGAAAGGGCAGCCCGAAGGAGGATCGATCGGGGAAGGAGTTTCTCCCTCAAGGATCATCCTTTGCTTGTTCTTGCCTACTACCGGATCGGGCACCGGAACTGCCGAAAGCAGCGCCTGTGTATAAGGGTGCACCGGGTGATGGTAGACTTCTTCTGCCGTGCCCACCTCCACCAGATGTCCGAGATACATTACGCCGATCCTGTCGGCTATGGTCTCTATCATAGCCAGATCATGGCCGATGAAAAGATATGCGATGTTCAGGTTCTTCTGGATGTCCTTCAGGATGTTGATGATCTGAGCCTGGATCGATACGTCCAGCGCCGAGATGGGCTCATCGCAGACGATGAATTTAGGCTTGAGAGCCAAAGTCCTGGCTATCGATATACGCTGACGCTGCCCGCCCGAAAACTCATGCGGATAACGCCTGATATGGTCGGGCTTCAGGCCTACCGTCTCCAGCAGCTCCACGCAGACCTTTTCTCTCTCCTCGTTGGAGGAGTACATGCCGTGTATCTCCATTGGTTCCTTGATGATCTCGCCTACGGTCATACGCGGGTCGAGGCTCGCATAGGGATCCTGGAAGATCAGCTGGCAGTCCTTGTGGAAGTTGTGAAGTTTGTCCTTGTTCTTGATAGCAGTTATGTCCTCGCCATCGAAAAATATCTTGCCGGCGGTCGGCTCATAGAGCTTGACTATGGTCCTTCCCAGGGTGGACTTGCCGCAGCCGGATTCGCCCACCAGTCCGAAGGTCTCACCCTCGTTTATCGAAAGCGACACGTCGTCAACTGCTTTGACATACTGTTTCTTGGCCAGCAGGCCTCCGGAGACTTCAAAATACGTCTTCAGGTTTTCTACTCTCAGAATTTCTTTTGATTCCATAGTTATCCCTCCTGTTCCGTATTTTTCTGCTCTTCGAGGATGTTGAGCCAGCAGGCGCTCTTGTGAGTCTCACTGAACTGAGTGTACTCAGGCATCAGCCGCTTGCAGATGCGCATGGCTTCATTGCATCTGTCCACGTAAGGACAGCCTGCCGGGGGCTGCAACAGATCCGGTGGGCTACCTGGTATGGGCATGAGCTCCTTCGAGATGTTGTCTGGATCAGGGATGCAGCCAAGCAGTCCTTTGGTGTACGGATGCTTCGGACTGAAGAAGATCTCCTGGTCCGAGCCGGATTCCACGATCTTGCCTCCGTACATGATATAGATGAAGTCGCAGAGGCTGGCGACGACCGCCAGATCGTGTGTGATCAGTATGACGGAAGAGCCTTCTTCCTTCGAAAGTTTCTTGATAAGATCCAGCACCTGAGCCTGGATGGTAACGTCCAGCGCCGTGGTGGGCTCGTCCGCTATGATGAGCCTCGGTTCGTTGGCGAGGGCGATGGCGATGATTATCCTCTGCCTCATGCCGCCCGAGAACTCGAATGGATACTGTTTGTATCTCTTCTCCGGAGAAGGTATGCCTACCATCTTCATCAGTTCGATGGCTCTGGCCTTAGCCTGCTCTGCGGTGCAGTCATTATGATTTTTAATAACCTCAGTTATTTGATTTCCTATGGTTTTAGTCGGATTGAGGAAGGTCATCGGATCCTGGAAGATCATAGCCATCTTGGATCCTCTGATCTCATTCATCTTCTTGTTGTATTCTTTTACGTTCGCAAAATCACTTCTTGCGATGCTTTGCCCGTCCAGCTCTATGGAGCCGGAGGTCACCTTACCGTTATCAGCCACGAGGCCCATGATCGAATACATGGTAACGGATTTGCCGGAACCGGACTCTCCAACGAGGCCTACGATCTGACCTTCATTTACTTCCAGAGTAACGTCACGCACAGCGTGTACGATTCCCTGATCAGTCTTGAAATCCACGGTAAGTCCTTTGACGTCAAGTACATGCTCACTCATCACTTAACACCTCTTTTCTTAGGATCAAGTGCCTCTGACAGGCCGTCTCCGATGAAGTTCAGAGCAAGCATGGTAAGGCATATAGCCGCGACAGGCCACAGCATCTGAAGCGGATAAGACGTAATGAGCGATCTGGCATCGTTTGCCATCGTGCCCCAGGAAGCCTGAGGGATAGATATGCCGATACCGATAAACGACAGCCAGGCCTCAGTGAATATCGCTTCAGGAACCATCAGAGTGGTATAGACTATGATCGGTCCGATGGAATTGGTGAAAAGGTGCTTCAGAAGTATCCTTCTGTTCGAAGCGCCCATTACCTTCGCGCTCTGCACGTACTCCTGCTCTTTGAGGGTGAGTACCTGAGCTCTCACCTGACGCGCCAGGCCTACCCACGAGGATATGCAGATGGCTATCAGTACGGAGAATATATTGGATCCGAAGATCAGCATGATGAGGATAACGTACAGCAGCGTGGGAACTGAGTAAATGATATCCACCAGACGCATGCAGATCAGATCCAGCTTGCCTCCGAAGTATCCGCAGATACCGCCGTAGACAGAACCCAGTACCAGGTTGATCAGAGCAGCCGCGAAGCCTACTGAAAGCGATATCCTGGCTCCGTACATGATCCTGATGAAGATATCTCTTCCGAATTTATCCGTGCCGAGCCAGTGTGTAAGCGAAGGCGACGAGTTTCTCATGGCCAGGTCCTGCATATCGTAGGTGTACTGCGAGAACATCGGTGCGAATATCGCCAGTAACACGATCACCAGCAGGAAAGCCAGAGAAGCAAGCGCCAGTTTGTTCTTTTTGAAATGGAACCATACGTCCTGCCAGTAAGTGTGGGATTCCATAGCCACGAACTCACTGTTTTTCTCGTCTTCGGGAAGGATCTCGAAGTCATTGGGGAGAAGCTCATATTCATGCTTGATGCCCAACATTGTCTTTAGTACTTCTGCAGTCATGCGCTCCTCCTTTCTATTTAAGCCTGATCCTCGGATCGACCATGGCGGTGATCACGTCAGTTATAACGTTGGCAACGATGATCATGGCGCCGTACATGATCGTAAGGGCCATAATCAGCGTGTAGTCACGGTTGGATACCGAGGTGACGAATTCAGATCCGATACCGGGTATCGAGAACATCGTCTCGATAACGAATGAACCGGTAAGCAGCATCGCGAGAAGCGGTCCGGCATAGGTGATCACCGGGATCATCGCGTTCTTAAGCGCGTGACGGATGATGACCATCTTGTTCGACGTACCCTTGGACTTAGCCAGTATCATATAGTCCTGCCGCATCTCCTCCTGGAGACTGCTCCTGACAAGTCTGGTCACATAGGCTATCGGGCCCATGGCCAGACCTAAGGCAGGCAGGACGTATGAGCTTGGTCCTTTGAGTCCCACGATAGGGAACCATCCGAGCCATACTCCGAAAAGGAACATCATCAGAAGAGCCAGCAGGAAACTGGGTACTGAAACTCCGATAGTGGAGAAGAAGTTTATGATGGCCTGGACGATCTTGTTTTTCGAGAAGGCGCCTACCGTGCCCATTATGATGCCCAGTATCATGGCTACGCAGAAACCGCAGAATCCTACCCTCATCGTGACGGGGAATCCTTTGGCGATAATGCTCGTTACCAGCTGACCTTTTCGGTTCAGTGACGTACCGAAGTCTCCGTGAAGCACGTTCTTAAGATATGCCAGATACTGCTCGCCTATCGGCCTGTCCAGCATATACTTATCTATCAGGGTCTCCTTTACCACGTTCGGAAGCTTCGAAAGCTCCCCGGCAAACGGCGATCCCGGTATCAGATGCATCAGGAAAAACGTTATGGTCATCAGAGCAAATAACGTAACCACGCACATTACTAATCTTTTCAGAAGATATTTGCCCATTCTTATCTCTCCTCTCCGAGATATTTATCAAACCAGTTCCACATCTCTTCAAGCCTTCTGATGCGGTGTTTAGGCTTGCCCGTGCGGCTCAGGTTGTGGTTTTCACCTTCAAAGAGCACCATTTTGGAAGGCACTCCGAAATACTTCATGGCTGTGAACATCTCGACTCCCTGCCCTATGAAGCAGTTATAGTCCTCCAGCGAATGTATGAAAAGTATCGGCGTCTTGGAATTGTCGGCATATTTCAGCGGAGACTGCTTCCAGACTCCCTCCGGATCCGACCAAGGATCGCCTTTGAGATCGTTGGTATCGAAGACCACTCCGATCTCGCTGGTTCCGAAATCAGACAGCCAGTTCGAGACCGATCTCTGGGAGCAGATGGCTTTGAACCTGTCGGTGTGCCCTTCTATCCAGTTGCACATGAAGCCGCCGTAGCTTCCGCCGAGCACTCCAAGGCGCTCAGGATCGATGTCCGGATATCTCTTGAGACATTCATCCACAAACTCCATCAGGTCGTT
>JAFYJM010000077.1 GCA_017538125.1 Bacillota bacterium | reverse complement strand
TAAGCTCGGCGTAAGCGTTGCAGATCTCTGCGACGTAGTAACGATGTCCGATATCAGAACTGATATGGGATTGGGACTTTGCCACGTTGAGCCTTGCAAAGAAGAAAACAACGGCATGGCAGCTAAGTTCAGGATCGCTGAAGTTCTCGGTATCAAGATCAACTCCGTTGAAAGGTTCAAGGAGAGGGCTGGACTGAAATAAGCGAACTGACTTAGAACTAACCTGAAACTAACAAAACACATTTACAACAACAGGGTGGTAAGTCAAGGAGACGTACCACCCTTTGTTTATAAAGTGCATTCAGCTAAACAAAGCGATGGATAAGATAATAAATATAAGTGAAGAAAGAGCCCACATAGGCGCGGAGAAACGTTTCATCAACACCTGCGGCATTACTCCGGGCGGTTCCAGGAAGCATCAGAAGATGCTGGAGCAGGGGCTCAAGGCCAGGGACAGCGGCATTGACGGGATCGATATCAGAGCTGTGGTGAAATATGTCGGTACGGAAGCCATCAAAAACGGCAGGATAGAGATCGGCGACGCCATCCTTGACTGCAACTATTTCTACAAGATCCCCAGGGAATATGTGGAAGGCATGTACATTTATATGATGACTGTCGGAGAATGTCTTTTCGAATCCGAAGACAAGATCATGGAATTTCTTTTCGCGGATATCTGGGGCAACTCCTATGTGGATTCCGGAATTGAAGTTCTTAGAGAAGACTACGTGATACCTGACATGAGGGAGAGATTCCCGGGGAAGGACGTTATACTTTCGGATGAATTCGGACCGGGCTACTTCGGCATGCATGTAGGTAGGACCAAGGATTTCGCAAAGATCCTCGACGCTGAGTCCGTAGGCATTACCGTTAAAGAGAGCGGTATGATGATCCCGCAAAAGAGCTGTGCGGGGCTGTTTTTCGTGCTCAATCACGAGCTCGAGAAGGAGCCGGCCTGCATGAGATGTGTAGGCAATCCAAAGGGCTGCGAGTTCTGCGAGATAAACATGAGAAGAAAAGAATCGGGCAGTATGATCTCAATGAGATTCCTGCCCATGAACATAGAATACAAGGGGGCGCCGCTTAGCAGCGTGCTTGAATGCGCTGCTAAGGTCGGCGTCAACATTGACGGTAACTGCGGAGGCAAGGGGACTTGTCTTAAGTGCAGGGTCCGCATCAGAAACGCCGAAGGCGGGGAGAAATACGAACTTGCCTGTATGGTAAAGCCTGAGGATCATATGACGGTCATCGTACCTGAGGTGGAGACCACGGCGAAGAGAAAGAAGAAACTAGTGAAGCTGCCCGAAGACTTCGTTCCTGATGAGGGAGAAGGGATCGGCGTGTCCGTAGATATCGGCACGACCACCGTGGTCGTCATGCTCTGGGATCTTAAGACAGGAGAGATGCTGGATATCGACGCTTTCACCAATCCTCAGGGAGCCTGGGGAGCTGATGTCATTTCAAGGATCCAGTACACGATCGAAAATGAGAACGGTCTGGAAGCGCTTCACAGAAGCGTCCTGAAGGGCATAAATAAAGCTCTGGAGGGCTTTAAAGAGGATGTCGGCTTAGATACCGGTAAGATCAGAAAGTACGTCGTAGTGGGCAATACAACGATGTCGCATCTTTTCCTCGGGGTAGATCCGAGGAGCCTCGCAGTATCGCCTTTCAGCCCGGCATTCACCGGACCGCAGGAGCGAAAAGCATCCGAGCTGGGTCTTCCGGGAGGAGAAGATACTATAGTTAAGGTAGTGCCGAACATCGCGGGGCATGTCGGTTCCGACATCACCGCCGGCATCATCGCGACGGATCTCATGAAGAAGGACAAAGGCCATCTTTTCATAGATATCGGTACCAACGGCGAGATCGTATTAAGCGGTAACGGTAGAGCTGCGACTTGCTCCACTGCTGCGGGGCCGGCCTTCGAGGGAAGCTCCATTGCCTACGGAATGAGAGCCGCAGCAGGTGCCATCGAAAGGGTAGACCTGACGGACGAGGGCGTGAAGATCAAGGTGATCGGCGACTCTGCGCCTGAAGGCATCTGCGGTTCAGGCATCATAGACGCTATAGGCGAGATGGTGAGGACCGGAGTGGTCGACAAGACCGGCAAGATCCTAAGCCCGGAGAAACTTGAAAAGAAGGGCGTGAGCCCGGCCATAATCAGGTGCCTTATCAAGGAGGAGGGCGGCTACAGCCTTATCCTCGGGCAGAATGAGCAGGGGCAGGCGGTAACCATCTCCCAGAAAGACGTTAGAGAGATACAGCTGGCCAAGGCGGCCATCCGCGCGGGCTGGATGACTCTTATGAACACCGTAGGGATAGAGCTTAGCGACCTTAAGAAGGTATCGATAGCGGGAGCCTTCGGTTCATACATAAGAAAATAATCCGCAGTCGCGGCGGGACTCATCCCTGACATCCCTAAGGACGAGATATTCTCTATAGGCAATTCAGCCGGTATCGGCGCGTCTATGGCGCTTCTTAAAGAAGCAGCCTTCGACGAGACAGTCAGTATATCGGAGGAGATCGAACATGTGGAGCTGGCCACCCAGAGCGATTTCCAGGATAAATACATGTTGGCCATGAGGTTTTGATGAAGATATGTATAGTAGGCGGCAGGCTCCAGGGCATAGAAGCATGTTATCTGGCAAGGGCCTGCGGCATGGAAAGCATTTTGATAGACATCGATCCTGAAGTGCCTGCAAGGGGACTGGCGGATCACTTCGCGGCAGGTGACCTCGTCATGGAGGAAGAGAACGTCATCGAGGCCTTCAGGAGCGCGGATATCATCCTTCCCGCGAATGAGAACGATCTGCTGCTTGAGAAGATCGCAGAACTCAGCGAGAGATTCGATAAGCCGCTCGCTTTCGATCCGGAAGCCTATGAGGTAACCAAGTCTAAGATACTCTCAGACAGGCTTTTCAGAGAAAACGGCATACCTTGCCCGAAGTATTTCCCTGAAGGGAAGGCGCCTTATGTCGCCAAGCCTTCGGACGGCTCGGGCTCGACCGGCGTCATAAAGCTTGAAACATTTGAAGATGCAGAAACTTATCTTAAAGATGCGCCTTGTGGGACGATCGTTCAGGAGTATCTCGAGGGCCCGTCCTACTCCATTGAAGTAATAGGCCACCCCGGGAACTACAGGACGTATACTGTGACTGAAGTCCACGTGGACAAGGTCTACGACTGTTTCATGATCACATCTCCCGTGGACCTTCCCGATGATAAGCTAAGAAGATTCAGCGATATCGCGGTCAGGCTTGCAGAACTGGTTGGGCTTAAAGGCATAATGGACGTGGAAGTGATCGACGACGGAGAGGACTTGAAGGTCCTTGAGATCGACGCGCGCCTGCCGAGCCAGACGCCTATCGCGGTCCTGAAGTCATCAGGCATGAATCTTTTGAAGGAACTGACAGATGTGACTGTTTATGGTGAATTCAGAGATGAGAATACGGCGGGATACGGCCGGGAAAAGATTTTTTGCGCCTATGAGAACTACAGGCGTGAAGACGGTATGATCGTGAGAGAAGGCGAGCACATCATGCGCAATGCCGGGCCGCTTACATTAAGAGAGAACTTCCTCGGCTCCATGGAGAGCATGACGGACTGTACTGACGATAACTCGGATTTCAGGGGGATCTTCATCAACTGGGGTGATGAGCCTCACGAGGTAATGAAATGGAAAAATACACTGTTACGCAGCTCGAAAGGCTGAACGAGTTGAACTGTCCTCCTGAGGAACTTGACGCAGAGTTCGAGACCAAAGAGGATAGAAACCAACGATTCAAAAAACTCGAGAAGGAGCTTACGAGATACGCCAGAAACGATATCTTCGACCTTTTGGAGTCCAGGCACATGACCAAGTACCGCATGACCGGCAACAGGATGTGCCAGTGGCTGATGGACGAAGGTTTCACCGAGGTCATAACTCCGACGATCATCTCCAAGGAAGCCCTTAAGAAGATGGGGATAGATTCCGGAAGTCCATTCATGGAGCAGATATTCTGGGTGGATGGCAAGCATTGCCTGAGGCCGATGCTCGCGCCGAATCTCTACGTGGAGATGAGGGAGCTTTTGAGGATAACGAGGAAGCCCGTGAAGATCTTCGAGATGGGCTCTTGCTTCAGGAAGGAGTCACAGGGTTCGCAGCATCTTAACGAATTCACGATGCTGAACCTTGTGGAACTCGCGGCAGTCGAAGACGGAGAACAACTCGGCGAACTGGAGCGCCTTGCGAAGAGCGCGATGGACGCCCTGGGTCTGGAAGAGGGCGAGTATGAGTTCGTTCAGGAGGATTCGGAGGTCTACGGCAAAGTATCCTTCGACATACTCATTAACGGCATGGAAGTGGCGTCCGGCTCCTATGGACCGCACTTCCTGGACTCAGCCTGGGGAGTCTTCGATACCTGGGTGGGCATAGGCTTCGGTATAGAGCGTCTGACCATGGCGCTCGACAAGGGAAGGACGATCAGACGCTATGGCAGGACGCTCGCCTTCATCGACGGAGAGCCTCTCAATATTTAAAAAAGGAGGGTCAGGCATGACCAGACTCAAGACAGAATGGATAGATTACATGCTTGAAGGCATGAATTCGTACAATGAGAATTTAAAGTCCAGGACGGGTTTCGACCTTAAGAGCCTGGTGATGGATACTTTCGGTATATCTGAGCAAAGATATGACAGCTACGCGTCGAAGCTTTTGGTGGCGGCTGTGCCTGTGACTCAGGGCGAAGGGATCATCGGATCGTTTTCGGAGTCCGTGTGCGCCATAGTTAGGTCCATGGGCTTCAGGACTTTCGTACCGGATGAGACGGACGTGGACGGACTGTACAGTGCCATCCTGGTCGATGCAGATATAATCTACATGGCGGACGATACCAGGTATCTGGCGTTTTCGAGGGATAACGGAAGCTTCGGCGAGAACAACTACTCGACCGCGCTGGGCTTCATTATGGTCTTAAGAGCGATGATGAAGAGGGCAGATCTGGACATTTCCAAAGAGAAGATCCTTGTTTTAGGTAACGGCCTCGTAGGTGAGGAAGCCGTCCAGATCCTTCTGGGGCACGACGTGGATTTCGATATGTACGACAAGGATCCGAAAGCGGTGGAAGCCTTCAACAGACTGGAGACCGGCAAATACGTCCTGAGTTCGCCGGATGAGATAAAGAACTATAAATATATCCTGGATTTCACCAACGAGGGAGAGTGGCTCAAAGACGAAATGCTGGGTGAGAACGTGATCTACGCGAGCCCCGGCGTACCGCTTTCGCTGGATGATAAGGCTTCAGAGAGATTGCAAAAAACTTCAGTTTATGATAATCTTGAAATCGGAACGGCGATGATGCTTGGGGAGATCCTCAAGACGATGCCGTAAGATACGTGGGGTGAGGATCGTATTGATCGCCTGGACTCTAAATCCAGATAGCCGGGTGAGACTCCCGGTCACCTCGCCAGTTTGGCTGCCCTTCGGACGCGAGGTTTGAGGGGCGGCTTCTAATGAAGGAACGACTGATGGCAGACGACACCAAGAGATATTACAGAAAAAATGTTGAACTCTTCATCTTGCTCGACAAGATGAAGCTTTGGCCTGCCAGAAGCGGCATACTTCACGGCATAAGAAGCATTGAGAACCACGGCAAATACGCCATCATAACCACCCACTGCGGAGAGGAGATCAGGATATATAACTCCAGAAACTCCAGGGCCGCCCGCTGGCTCAGGAACAAGTGGGCCGTCAAGCCCTGCCCGAAGTGTAAGGTGCCCGAGTGGAAGCTTCTGAAGTATTCCAAGACGTTTTTCGATACCTATGGGTCCGATCTGGTGCATAAAGGCTGACGGCCATAACTATTGATCCATGAAATTGCTTGCCATGTGCTGGAGCTCCATGATACTCATGTATCTTGTGTCCATGAAGCTCCGATCAAAAAAAGATAAGCTGGGCTGGGTCGAGGAGGCCGTGAACGTTCTGGTGTATATTCTCGTGTTCCTGATGGGCATGAGGATGGGCGCTAACCAGGAGATAATCGATTCTCTGGGAACGATCGGCGTGCAGTCCCTGATAGTCACGGTGATAACGATCGTCTTCAGCATGCTCGGGATCACCCTGACCAGACTGATACTCAGAATGGACCGCTACGGCAACGTGGGGGAGGATAGAGTACCTAAGGGAAGCGGCGGATCGAAGGATGCCAGGGCCAACATGGCGGGCATCAAATCGACTGTGATCATCGGACTTCTGGTGGCTGTGGGCATGTCGCTCGGATACTTCGTCATTTACAAAAGACTGGGCGTCCAGAACGAGTTCATGGAGAAGTCAGATCCCTTGCTGACCATTTGTCTGGTGCTTCTCCTCGGAGCTGTGGGTTTCATGCTGGGGCTTAACGGAACGGTCTTTAGAAACATCAGGAAGGCAGGTGCGGGCATAATACTTTTCCCCGTGGCTGCTATACTGGGAAGCCTATTGGCGGGAGTGATCTATGGCCTGATCTCATCGATGAGCGTCAGGGAAGGGATCGCTATATCCTGCGGCTTCGGCTGGTACACGTACGCGCCGAACGTCATAGCGCAGGCGGGCCATCCGGTGGCGTCGGCTGTAAGTTTTCTGCATAACGTAATAAGAGAAGTGGTGGGCATAATCGGCATACCGGTATTCGCTGCGAAGTTCGGATATGTCGAAGCGACCGCGGTGCCCGGAGTGGCGGCCATGGACGTATGCATGCCCATCGTAGAGAAATATGCCAGGGAGGACATTGTGGTATACAGCTTCGCGGTCGGTCTTCTGATGTGCCTTTCAGTACCGATCTTGGTCCCGCTGGTCATCCAATGACAATAGCAGAAGGTGTTTGAAATGAGTACTTTGAGAAAAACTATAGTGACAGTCCTGATAGCTCTGATGCTGGCTTTCTTCGCGGTGCCCGGACTGGAAATGTGCATGACGCCTGAGAGCATCACGGCGGACGCAGCGACTTCCTACTATAAGTTCTGGGGTTCGGATGTGTCTGAAGGCGACCTGCAGATGATGGCCGATAAATGGCCGGATTACGAACCTTTGCGCTGCAACGGATGGATGAACGAGGTCATGAATGAAGTCTATGACATATCCATGAACATGGGCAGCTGGGTCGACGGTACCAGATATAACTTCACACACAACTCGACGATCAAGCCGACCAAAGTTGTCGAGGGAACGTATCAGACGATCAAGGACAATATGGACAAGATAAAGCCCGGCGATATAGTGTTTTTCAACTATGCTTCAGACGGCAAGGGAGTCTGGTCGCACGTGGCCATAATGGGAGAAAAGAACATTCTCTGGCATTGCACGGCTACAAGCCCAGGATCCAAGACGGGCAAGTACCTGACACTGCTGAAATGGATGGATAAGTACGGCGGACCTAACGGAGAACACGGCAGCCCGGGGACCTATGCGGAAGTGTGGAGAGTCCTCAGCACCTTCGACAGCAGCAGAACGGTTGTCATAACCAAGGGCGCTCTTAAAGGGAAAAAGCGCACAGTGGGCTATTCGGTAGGCAAGAGGATCGTGGTCAAGGAAACGATAGCCTATGAAGCATACGGACCGATAGTGGGCAAGAAAGTCAGCGTGACTGCTAAACTCTGCAAGAACAAGAAGGTAGACGATGGTTACGTCAAAGGCATAACCATCGCCAATGGTGAGAGATTCTACGGCAACAAAGAACTGAAATATACAGTCAAGAAGTCTGGGAAGATGTTCATCTATTACCGGTTCAATATCTCCAAGAAAAAACTCAGCGTGACGAGCACGCTTACTCCGCACGTAACTGTCAAGATCGGAAAAAAGACCATAGTCAAATAT
>JAFYJM010000076.1 GCA_017538125.1 Bacillota bacterium | reverse complement strand
TTGGTCGAGGGAGATGGATTCGAACCATCGAAAGCTCAGCTAACGGATTTACAGTCCGCCCCCTTTGGCCACTCGGGAATCCCTCGACATATGGAGCGGATGATGAGAATCGAACTCACGCCATCAGCTTGGAAGGCTGAGGTTCTACCATTGAACTACATCCGCAAATTGAGCACTACAATGAATATTCAATTGGAGCTGGTGGAGGGAATCGAACCCCCAACCTGCTGATTACAAATCAGCTGCTCTACCGTTGAGCCACACCAGCATGTCACTAACCAAATAAATGGCGACCAAGATCGGGCTCGAACCGACGACCTCCAGCGTGACAGGCTGGCATTCTAACCAACTGAACTACTTGGCCACTACTGGTGGGAGTTACAGGGCTCGAACCTGTGACCCCCTGCTTGTAAGGCAGATGCTCTCCCAGCTGAGCTAAACTCCCAAGGGTGTCGTTATCTGCTCGACACAGTAATTAAATATACAACATTAATCAGCTTTTGTCAATAATTTTTTTGAGATTTTTAGAATATTTCCTCTGCCGTTCGTAAGGTTCGTGAGTAGCCCGATAACGGCGTTTTCTGTCTCCGGTTCGAAGCATATCTCCACCCTGACCTTTTCTCCGAAATCGGTTCCGGTCAGGTCAAAATCCTTGTTTTTCAGGCTTTCCACCTTAGAGTATGAGCCGTAGTCCATCTCATACTCCATGGCTTCCATCTCATACACTCCGCCCGTTCCCGCAGCCTCCAATCCGAGCTTGGCGCTGGACGTATACGCTCTCACCAGACCGCCGGTACCAAGTTTGATGCCGCCAAAATATCTCGTGACCACGATAACAACGTTAGTGATACCCTCCGACACCAGCATCTGAACGATGGGCGCTCCGGACGTGCCCTGCGGCTCACCGTCATCGGACGCCCACTGTACCTGCATCTTGTCGCCGAGCACCATCGCCGGCACGTTGTGAGTGGCATCTCTGTGTTTTTTGCGGATCATGGAAATGAATTCCTCCGCCTCTTCCCTGGTAGACGCCGGGCTCACGTAGCAGATGAATCTGGATCTTTCAATTGTCTGTTCCGCAGCTCCTTCGCCTAGAACGGTGCTGTAAAGCTTCATTTTAACTCAAATTCCCTGTATTTATTGTAATCCTGAATCTTAAGTTCGCAGTCTATGTAAGTGCCGTCCTCCCTGTATTCCAGGCCGAAGACCGTGCCGCGGCTCTGGATAAAGGACGCAGCGTCTCCCCTGTCATATGGGATCAGCATCTCAGTCCTTATGAAATCTTTGAAGATCTCCTTCTTTATGTCCTCGATGAGCTCGTCCACTCCGTAGTCGTACTTGGCTGAGATATAGTGGTTCCTGACGCCGGAGACCGGTATGAGCTCGTCCCTGTTACCGACGAGATCGATCTTGTTGAAAGCCATGATCTTGTCCTTGGCGCCGGCATCGATCTCCTTCAGCACCTTCTCTGTCACGCTGATCTGGAAGTCGTGGTTTTCATATGACGAATCCACGACATGCACCAGAAGATCCGCCTCTGATACTATCTCCAAAGTCGCCTTGAAAGCTTCGATCAGAAGGTGCGGCAGGCGGCTCACGAAGCCGATCGTGTCCACAAGGATGAAGCTGTGGTTCTTGTCCAGGTCCACCCTCCTCTGGTATGTGTCCAGAGTAGCGAAAAGCATGTTTTCCTCATAGACCTGCTTCTCTTCCTTGTCGACCTTGCTCAAGATGCGGTTCATCAAAGCTGACTTGCCTGAGTTGGTGTAGCCCACCAGAGCTACCACCGGGATCTCGTTCTTCTCGCGGCGCTTCTTCTGAGTTGATCTGGTCTTTCTTATCGACGCCAGTTCTTCCCTGATATCGTCCACCCTTCTCTCGATGTGTCTCCTGTCAGTCTCGAGTTTGGTCTCACCGGGACCTCTGGTACCGATGCCGCCTCCGAGCCTTGAGAGCGACTTGCCGAAGCCTGTCAACCTCGGGAGCCGGTATTTGAGCTGTGCGAGCTCGACCTGGAGCTTGCCCTCTCTCGTGCTCGCTCTCTTTGCAAAGATATCCAGGATCAGTATCACCCTGTCGATGACCTTCACGTCAAGAGCGTCTTCAAGGTTCCTGAGCTGCATCCCGCTCAGTTCGTCATTGAAGACCACGAGATCCGCATCCATGTTTGAAATGAGTTCGGTCAGTTCTTCTACCTTGCCCTTGCCGATCAGAGTGGCCGTGTTAGGTTTCTCCAAACTCTGTATCACGTTTCCGATCACCTCGATCGAATCCGCCTCGCAGAGTCCCTTCAGTTCTTCCATGGAATAGGAAATATCCTCGTCGAGCTTAAGCCCTACGAGGATAGCCTTATATGTTTCTTCTCTTATTACTTCGTTAGAATCGTTAAACCTGAGCATTTTTTGCAGTCTCTCTCAAATACGGGTTGAGCACTCTGATATAGGTACCCTTCATTCCCAGGGACTTTGTTTCAAGGATGCCCGCACTTTCAAGTTTCTTAAGAGCGTTCACTATGACAGAATTGGTCAGTTTATACTGGACGGCTACCTTAGATGCGACCAGGATCGTCTCGTCCTCATCGAAGGACTTGAGTATCTTGAAAAGAGCGTCCTTCTCGCTGAATGAGAGCGTATCAAGAGCCATCTCGCAGGACATCCTGAGGTTTCTTTCCTGAGCTCTCTCGAGCTGGAGTTTCCTCTGGATCTCCAGACCCACTACGGTCGCGCCGTACTCACAGAGCACTATCTCCTCATCCGTGAACGGTCTCTCATATCTCGTAAGGAGGATCGTTCCCTGTCTGACGCCCCCGCAGACGCTGGGAATGATGGTGTGGTACTTATCCTTCATGGGATAGTCATCACCGAGAAGCGCTACTATGTTGTCTCCTCTTAAGTTTGACTGTGTCGACAGCACCTCGAGGAACATCTGATTGTGCTCGAAAGGCACCTTCTCAGCTCCTGCCTCATCGGCGATCGTGGAAGTGTCGTCAGCCAGATTATATGATACACCGAGCACCTTGCCCTTGTTGTCAAGGATGTAGAAATTGGCCTCTGTCAGTTCCGACAGGATCTTGCTCAGGTCTGCATATGAAAGGTTGCCTGTGGTACTTTCAGAAAGCACCCAGTTAAGTCTTCTGATCTTAGTCAAAAAATCATCCATTTCGTTACCTCCCTAATCAGTCTTTCAAATGATCAAAGGATAAATCTGTCCAGATCTTCTCCGGAGATGGTCTCGCGGAATCTGTCTTTTACGTATTCTTCGTCGATAGTGATGTTGGTGGTCTCAGGATCAGGCACGTTGAAGGACACGTCTTCCAGAAGTTTCTCCATGACAGTGTGCAGTCTTCTGGCTCCGATGTTCTCCGTCTGCTCGTTCATGAGGTAAGAGATCGTAGCGATCTCGTCGATGCCGTCTTCAGTGAATACCAGCTCCACTCCCTCTGTCTCAAGAAGCGCCACATGCTGCTTGGTAAGGGCGTTCTGAGGCTGAGTGAGGATCTTCACGAAATCTTCCTTGGTAAGGCTCTCGAGAGTTACTCTTATCGGGAATCTTCCCTGAAGTTCCGGTATGAGGTCAGTCGGCTTGGCCACTGAGAACGCGCCTGCTCCGATGAAGAGGATGTGGTCCGTCTTCACAGGACCGTACTTGGTGTTGATGACTGAGCCTTCCACGATAGGAAGGATGTCTCTCTGCACACCCTCTCTGGAAACGTCTGCGCCTGAGGTCATGCGGTTTCCGGAAGCGATCTTGTCGATCTCATCGATGAAGATGATACCGTTCTGCTCGGCGTTTGCCACAGCTTCGTCGGTGACCTGATCCATGTCTATCAGCTTGCTTGCTTCCTGCTCCCTCAATATCTTCCTGGCTTCGGATACTTTACAGTTCTTCTTTCTGGTCTTCTCGGGCATGTCCTGTCCGAAGATGTTGCCGATGGCGATCGTCATGCCTTCATTGGACATATCGAGCTGATTGCCCTTAGGGGCAGCTACAACGTCGATCTCGATATACTGGTCTTCAAGAAGACCTGCTCTTAGCTGTGCCCTGACCTGCTCTCTGGCCATTTCGACGTCTCTGTCTTCGTTGGCGCTGTCCTTTTCCTGCTGGTCCAGATACTGCTGCTTCTGGCTCTGATATCCGCCGGAATTCATTATGAAATCGAAGGGGCTCTTCTTCTCGTTGATCTTTTTCTTCTTGCCTGGAATGATAGCTTCGACGATCTTCTCTTCGGCTATCTGATCAGCGACTTCGTACTTTTCCTCCAGTTTGGTCTGCTTGGTGACGCGAAGAGATGCTTCTACCAGATCTCTGACCATGGAATCCACGTCTCTTCCCACGTAGCCGACTTCGGTGAATTTGGTAGCCTCCACCTTAACGAAAGGCGCGTCCATGAGCTTGGCGAGACGTCTCGCGATCTCGGTCTTACCACAGCCGGTAGGTCCCATCATCAGGATATTCTTGGGAGTTATCTCCTCCCTCATCTCCTCTGAGAGAAGAGACCTTCTGTATCTGTTTCTCAAAGCTATGGCCACGGATTTCTTGGCTTCATCCTGACCGATGATGTACTTGTCAAGTTCTGCCACGATCTCCTTAGGTGTCATGTTGTACAATCTGTTAGCCATCTACCTCGCCTCCCTCTTCATCAAGTTTCAGGACCGTGATATGGTCGTTCGTGTAAACGCAGATGGAGCTTGCGATCTTCAGTGATTCTCTCACTATCTCATCAGCCTTCATATCCGTATGATTATACAAAGCATTGGCTGCGGAATATGCGAAGTTGCCACCCGAACCGATCTCCACGAATGGCTGGTCCGGCTCGATGACTTCGCCGTTACCGGAGATCACGAGAAGGCTTTCCCTGTCCATGACTATCATGAGCGCTTCCAGGTTTCTCATGCCGCGGTCGGATCTCCACATCTGCGCGAGATCTACGGCAGCTTTTTTGAGATTGCCTGAATGCTCCTCGAGCTTGCTCTCGAATTTCTCAGTGAGTGTGAAAGCGTCCGCGACAGAACCCGCGAAACCCGACAATACCTGACCCTTGTAGATCTTTCTGACCTTCCTGGCGCCATTCTTCATTATGGCATGCTCACCCATGGTCACCTGACCGTCTCCGCCTATGGCTATGTCATCAGGGCTGCGTCTTACTGCGCAGATCGTTGTGGCATGAAATTCTATTCTGTTATCCATATCTGACATTTCCTCCCTGTTGATTACTCTGTATAATTACATTTTACATCCGAACAAGCATATTTTGTGTTCTTTTTATGTTTTTCAACTAAAAGTTTGCCGCAGATGGGGCATTTTTTGTTGATCGGCTTGTCCCAGTAGGAATTTTTACACTGAGGGTAATTGGAGCAGCCGTAAAAAGCCTTGCCGCTCTTCCCTTTTCTCAGGATGATCTCGCCGCCGCAGTCTGGGCAAGTGATGCCCGTGGACTTAATTATGGGCTTGGTGTTCCTGCACTCAGGGAAGCCTGAACAGGCCATGAACTGGCCGAAACGTCCGGACTTGATCAGCATTGGCTTGCCGCACTTCTCGCAAAGGATGTCATTCCCGTCATCATCTTTAGCGGGTACGTCTTTCTGCTTGATGCGGTCCATATGAGCGGCCTCTTCAAGTTCTTTCTTGAACGGTCCGTAGAAGTCCCTCAGGATCTGTTTCCAGTCGACGTCCTTCGATTCGATCTCATCCAGTCTGTCTTCCATCTCGGAAGTGAAATTGAGATCGACGATATCGTTGAAATGCTTTTCCATGAGATCTGTCACGGTGAAGCCTAGCTCCGTGGGCTTGATGATCTTGGTCCTTGGCGGTCTCTCCACGTATTCCTTTTCCATGAGATTGGAGATCGTGGGGGCATAAGTCGAAGGTCTTCCGATGTTCCTGTCCTCCATCTCTTTGACGAGGCTGGCTTCTGTGAATCTCAGAGGAGGTTCGGTGAACTTCTGCTCCGTGCTCACATTCTCCGCCTCAAGCTCCTCGCCGACTTTAAGCTCAGGAATAATCTTATCCTTGTCTTCATCTCTCATCGGAGCATATACCTTCTGGAAACCGGGGAAGGTCCTCTTGGAACCGTAGGCTCTGACCGTATAGTCGCCGTTTTCGATCGCAACCTGTGTAGTATCGAATCTCGCGGGCGCCATCTGGCTTCCTACGAATCTTTCCCAGATCAGCTTATACAGCCTGTAAAGGTCCCTGTCCACGTCCTTGATCTCATCAGGCTCGATAAAAACATTCGCAGGCCTTATGGCTTCGTGAGCATCCTGGATGTCCTTTTTCTTGTTCTGGAAAACGTTATATGCGGTATATTCCTTACCATAGTGATCGAGAATGTATCCGTAGCATGCTTTTCTTGCCTCATCGGAGATCCTGACAGAATCCGTTCTCATGTAAGTGATAAGGCCCATCATTCCCTTGCCGGGCACGTTGACTCCCTCATAGAGTCTCTGGGCCACGGACATGGTCTTCTTTGTGGTGAAGCCGAGCTTGTTCGAAGCATCCTGCTGAAGTGAGCTCGTAGTGAAAGGCGCGAAGGCCTTGGCCACTCTCTCCTTCTTGATCACGTTAGACACCACGTATCTGCCCTTTTCAAGTTCCTCCAGGACCTTGTCAGTCTCTTCCTTGTTGGAAAGGATAAGCTTGTCGCCCTTGAATTCAGTGACTTTGCCGCTGAAAGGCTTCTTGTGTCTGAAGTCTACTGTGATATTCCAGTATTCCTTTGGTACGAAAGCCTCGATCTCCTTCTCCCTGTCGCAGATGATCTTCAGGGTAGCCGACTGCACCCTTCCTGCAGAAAGCCCCTTCTTGAGCTTTCTCCATAAGATCGGGCTGATCTCATAGCCTACCAGCCTGTCGAGCACTCTTCTCGCCTGCTGAGCATCCACGAGGTTTAGGTCGATAGCCCTGGGCTTCTTGATGGCGGCCTTCACGGTATCCTTGGTGATCTCGTTGAAGGTCACTCTTACCGGACTCTTGGGATCCAAGCCCAGAAGATGGCAGAGATGCCATGATATGGCTTCGCCCTCGCGGTCAGGGTCCGTAGCAAGATATATCTTAGATGCTTCGGAAGCTTCTTTTTTGAGATTTTTGATAACGTCACCCTTACCGCGGATCGGAATGTACTCGGGTTCGAAATCGTTTTTCACATCGATCCCCAGCTTGCTCTTGGGCAGATCTCTAACGTGTCCGACGGACGCGACTACTCTGTAATTTGAGCCGAGATACTTGCCTATCGTAGCAGCTTTGGATGGAGATTCGACTATAACTAAGGTCTTTGACATAATACCTCCGTATGTTCAAGAGTTCTTACAAGGCTATATAATAGTAGAAAAAAAACATTTTGGCAAGAATTTTTTTATTTTTTCCGATAATTCAGAATTTTATGGCCATGACCTTTCCCATGCTGAAGTCTACGAAGCCTTTGATCTCCAGCACTGAAACGATGCTGCTTATCAGAAGAGGATCGCTGCCGGTCAAGGCTGATAACACGTCCATCGGTAATTCGCCTTTCTCCTTGACGAGTTCATATATCTTTCTTTCATCCTTCCCGAGAGACTCCAGTTCTTCAGGGTCTACGCCGGGCGCTACGCCCAGATAGTGAAAGAGATCGTCTACGACCGTCAGCGCCTGGGCGCCTTCCACTATCAGTTTATTGGTCCCAAGGCTGTACTGGCTCGTGATGTTTCCCGGCACCGCGAACACAGGCTTCCCCTGAGCGTTGCATGCTTCCGCAGTTATGAGAGAGCCGCTTCCCGTTCTCGCTTCCACTACGACGACAACCTCGGATATACCGGCAATGATACGATTCCTCAAAGGAAAGCTGTAAGGCATCGGCTCTGTGCCGTCAGGATACTCAGATATAATGAGGCCTGTTCTAATTATTTCACTATACAGCCTCGCATGCTGCCTGGGATAGCAGACGTCAGTTCCTGATCCCAGTACAGCGATGGTATCACCTCCCGCTTTGAGTGCTCCCTGATGGGCGAAGTTATCTATCCCTATAGCCATGCCGCTCACCACGCAAAATCCGTTCAGTACTGCCTGCTTCGCTATCTTTAGAGCGACATTTTTGCCGTACTCGCTGCACCTTCTGGAGCCGACGATCGCTATGCATCTTTTTTTCAGGAATTCTTTCCTTCCTCTGTAATACAACCTGGGAGGCGGCACATCGATTTTCTTCAAAAGATCCGGATAATCGTCTTCTGTTATGTCTATCGTCCTGCTTCCTTCGTATTCGGTTTCCATGCTATCCTCCTTTATTCTGACATATCCCTGTCATAAACGTTCAAAAACTTCGTATAGTTCAGCGCAGCGTATATGGACATCGTGTCAAGTTCCTTCACGCCCTTTAAATCGCTGATCGTCCTCGCCAGCCTGAGCACCTTGAAATATCTCCTAGGGCTCAGATCGTATTTGGCGTAGGCTTTTTCCATGAGGGAGTTCTCTTCTTTCCCGAGATTACAGAACTCTCCTATCATAGCCTCAGTCATCTGACTGTTTCGGCTGATGCCGCAGCCTGCGAACCTTGTCTTTTGTATATCCAGAGCTGCCTCGACCCTTTCCTTCATTTCTTTGCTCGACATGGATGAGCCTACTGTCAGGCTCTCATAGTCTATCCTGGGAAGCTCGATCATCATGTCTATCCTGTCGGTGATCGGCCCGGAAAGCTTGGCTCTGTATCTCTCAAGTTCGAGCTGCGAGCATTTGCAGACCTTCTGAGGATCTCCGTAATATCCGCACTTGCATGGATTCGTCGCGCCTACGAGTATAAAATCTGCCGGAAAAATATAGCTGACGCCTCTTCTCATGATGCTGATCTTCTTGTCTTCCATGGGCTTTCTCAGTGCGTCTATGGTCTTTCTGGGATACTCGAGGAACTCGTCCATGAAGAGCACACCGTTATGAGCGAGCGACGCTTCTCCCGGCATAGGTTCATTCCCTCCGCCTAAGATCCCCGCCTCGGTCATCCTCGGAGACAGTTTCCTGAAAGGTCTCCTCGTCATGATCGGCATATCTCTGTCCAGCGCTCCTGTCAGTGAATATACCATGGATGTCTCCATCTGTTCCTCATAGGACATATCCGGAAGTATCGTCGGTATCCTCTGGGCGAGCATGGTCTTACCCGTCCCGGGAGAACCCATCATGAGAAGTCCATGTCCGCCTGAAATAGCTGTCACTATGGCTTCCTTAGCCTGCCAGTGGCCTCTGACGTCGAGGAAGTCAGGGCTCGCTATCGGATCATAAGCCGCATCCTGTGCTGCCCGGACTTTTTCATATCCCTTCTTCCCTTTCAGTATGTCGACTGCGTCTGACAGGCGCTCTACTCCGATAACTTCAGTACCCTTTCCTCTCAGCGAGAGAGCGGCTTCTGCTGCATTATCCTTTGGAACGAAGACTCTCGACACGTCTTCACCGATATCCTTGAGCATCGGCAATATGCCTTTGACGGGTATGATCTTTCCTTCAAGCGACAACTCTCCTATGAAGAGTGAACGATCCAGATGCCTCTGGCTTATCGCTCCGGCAAGCACCAGTATGCTCATCGCTATGGGAAGGTCGAAATGACTTCCCTTCTTTCTTATCCAAGCCGGACACAGATTCACAGTCACCCTGCCTTTAGGATAATCGAAGCCTTCGTTCAATATAGCCGTCCTCACTCTCTCGCCCGCTTCCTTTACTGCGCAGTCTCCGAGTCCTACCACGTGGAACGACGGAAGTCCTCTTGAAGAGTCAGCTTCCACGGTACAGTCTATACCTTCTATGCCTCTAAGCGCTGCTGTCTTTGTGATCGCAAGCATACTGACCTCCTTCCCCTAAAAGCACTCTTTCAGATGTTCTATGGTTATCTCTATAACATGAAATTCTATGTAATCATACTTGAAGCCGGTGGTGAGTATGAAGCGCTCTGCGCACTTCCTGATCTTTTGCTGTTTGAGCTCGTCCACCGCCTCTCTTCCCTCGCCGAAGATCCCCGCGGCCCTTGTCTTCACCTCGCAAAAGACCAGCACCCGGTCTTTGAAAGCGATGATATCGATCTCTCCCATCTTAGTGATATAGTTTCTGGCCACGATCTCGTACCCTCTGTTTTCGAGCAGGACGACGGCCAGATCCTCGCCCTTTATTCCCAGTTCCTTCCTATCCACTCTATCTCCTTTCCCCCTTGAAAATGCTCAAGAGTTGAATTACAATAATATACTGATAAATAATAGTTTTGTTACGGAGGCAAAATAATGAACATAGCCATAGTCGGCGCCGGTAAGCTCGGTTCCAAACTCATAACCGCCCTCACAGGAAGCAATCACTCCCTGACAGTCATTGACGATAGGAGCGAAGTCCTTAACAAGATCTCACAGTTTTATGATGTCATGACCGTTCTTGGCAATGGCAAACAACTTTCTTTCCTTAAGGAAAACGGCATTGGAAACTGTGATTTTCTTATCGCTTGCACTGATTCCGACGAAGCTAACATCGTTATCGCCACCCTGGCCAAATCGATCGGCTGCAAAAAAGTCATAGCCCGTGTCCGTGATCCTGAATATATGAACCACATGGACTCCATCAGAGAGTTTTTCTCAATAGACTATACCGTTAATCCCGACCTTGCCATAACCAATGAGATATATAAATATCTGGTGGAAAAATACACTCTTACCAATGGCATATTCACAAGCGGCAAAGTAGCTCTGGTACAGTTCAAAGTCAAGAAATACAGGCAGCTCATTGGTCTCAACATGATCGAGGTGGCCAAGCTCCTTCCGAACATGCTGGTGGCTGCGATCTCAAGAAACGGCAAGATCATTATTCCCCATGGGCAGACCGTCATAGAAGAAAATGACTACGTATATCTCGTGGGAGAACGTAAAGAGATAAATGCGATCCATAAAAAAGTATATGAAAAAGGCAAATACACTAACCTTCAGAAAGTAATGATAATCGGAGGCGGTAAGACCGGTTTCTACCTGGCGTCCAAGCTGGCGGATTTCGGCATCTCGGTCAAGCTTGTCGAGAAGGACAAGCAGCGCTGCTACTACCTTTCCACACAGCTGGATGATGTTATGGTACTTTGCGGAGACGCCACCGACGGCACCTTCCTGGATGAAGAAAACATAGACGATATGGATGCCGTTGTCACTGCCACAGGCTTCGATGAAGAGAATCTTCTTCTGGCCCTTCTCGCCAAACACAAAGGCATAGAAGACGTCATTTCCAAGATAAGTCATGACGGCTACAAGGATCTTATAGAAAGCATGGGTGTGGATATGGCTTTGAATCCTCTGGATATCGTGACCAGCATCATACTCATGTACATTCAGGGCAGCAAACGCGTCATAAGTTCCCTTCTCATCCAGGGTCAGGCAGAGATCCTTGAGTTCATCGCATATAACGATATGAAGATAATCAACAAACCCCTGAAAGAGCTCAAGCTTCCTGAAGGTGTGCTGATCACTGCTATCCACAGAGGCAATCAGGTCATAATCCCACGAGGCGATGACAGGATCCAGGAGGATGACAAGGTCACACTTTTCTGTCTGCTCACCGACCTGGCAGCCGTTGAAGGACTGTTTACCAAAAAACTCATTTCCCGCAGGAGTTGATCTAAAACCATGCTTAAACCTGCAAAAAGCATGAATCCCAGAAAAGGCTTCCTCATAGTTTCAGCCATCTGGGTCATTGCTTGCGTACTAGGCGCTGTGCCTTTCATGATAAGCGGCACATTTGACAACTTCACAGATGCTTTTTTTGAAGCATCCTCTGGTTTCACTACGACAGGCGCTTCTGTTATAGATGATCTCGGATCATGCCCCAAGCCCATACTCTTCTGGCGCTGTCTCACGCACTGGCTGGGAGGAATGGGTATTGTTGTATTTTTTGCGGCGCTGATCCCCATGTGGGGTATACGCGGCCAGATAGCCGCCTACGCTGAAACTCCGGGCCCAAGCAAAGGAAAACTTACTTCCAGATTCACTGAGACCGCCAGAAATCTTTATGGCATTTACATACTTATAACGCTGGTTCTGATCATCATTCTTAAAGTGCTTGACATGAACTGGTTCGATGCAGTTACCACCGCATTCAGTACAATGGCTACCGGCGGTTTCGCCAATACCAATGACAACGCAGGCTGTTTCAGCATTCCCGTCAAGATAGTTCTGATCTTCTTTATGTATCTGGCGGGCATAAATTTCAACCTGTTTTATAAATCGATCAAGCAAGGTCCCAGAGCGATCATCAAAGATCAGGAGGTCAGGTTCTATACCGCAATTATGCTGACGGGAGGTCTCCTCATTTTTGCATGCAACTTCTGGCACAAGACAGATTACAATGCGGGTATGACCCTGCTGGATTCAATGTTCCACGTTGTGTCCATAAACACGACTACGGGATTTACCGCGTGTGACTATGATTCCTGGCCCACCTTCTCCAGGATGATCCTTTTCGGTTTCTTCTTCGTAGGAGGTTGTGCCTCGTCCACGGGAGGCGGCATCAAGGTTTCCAGGATAATGATCTGTCTGAAGCTCATCAAAAGAAGTTTCTCCATAAGGCTTCACCCTAACAGGGTCGGCTCGATCACGATCAACAGTGTAGGCGTCGATACCGATACAGCCATCAGGGCCACAGGGTTCGTATTTCTCTATATAACTACCGTGATCGTAGGGACACTTCTTATCTCTTTGAATGATCTGGACTTTATGACCAGTTTTTCCTGTGCAGCATCCTGCCTGGGAAACATCGGACCGGGCTTCAGTCTTATAGGCCCGTGTTATAACTACGGAGTCCTGAGTGACTTCTCAAAACTGGTATGCTCCTTCCTGATGATCGCAGGAAGACTTGAATTATATACACTTTTCATATTGTTTTCACCACACTACTGGAATCCTAACAGGAGCAGATAATGATCAAAGACCTTAAGAAAAAAGCTTTCATCAAAATAACAGCGGCCCTTACACTGATAGAGGGTCTTGCTCTTGTGCCCTGTTTTGCGGTCTCTCTGGCTTACGATAATAAGCCGACAGCATATTCATTATTGATCATCTCCATAATTTTTATCATGCTGGGAGCTATGATTCTCAGATGGCTCAAGGCCTATACATTCAAGCTAAAAGCACATGAGGGCTTTCTTCTTTCCACTCTTTGCTGGGTATATTGCTCTTTCCTCGGCGCGATCCCCTTCTTTTTCTCAGGAAGCGGTTACACTTTTATTGAAAGCATATTTGAATCTGCCGCAGGTTTCACCACCACCGGATGTACCGTGATGGATCTTGACACCATGGCCAAAGGTCTCATCTTCTGGAGAGCCATACTGAACTGGCTCGGAGGTATGGGCATACTGGTACTTCTGGTTTCCGTACTCCCTGCGCTTGGTATCGGAGGCCGGAGGATAGCTCAGACCGAGACCACCGGTCCTGCTCTTGAAAAGATCGGAGGCAGATTCTCATCCACCGGACAATTTCTTTACATAACCTACTCGGTCTTCACTTTAGTGGAGTTCATCCTCCTGTTTGCAGGACCTCTTTCGGCATTCGATGCTTTTGTGAATACCTGCTCAAGCATAAGCACTGCAGGGCTTTTGATAACTTCAGAGAACGCAGCGGCTTTCAACACGGTCTACATCAGAATAGTAGTGATCGTGTTTACTCTGCTTTCTTCAATGAACTTCACCCTTTACTACTATATGATAAACGGGCGAAAAAAAGCCCTTACGGGCAATGCCGAAGTAAGGGGCTTCTGGTTTATAATCATTGTTTCCACTATATTGATAACGCTGAACCTGATACATGATAAGATATACACAAATGCTTTTAGTGCTTTGAAGGATGCCAGTTCTCAGGTGATCTCCTTCATTTCCACGTCCGGTTATTATGTTATTGATTATACCAAGTGGCCGACTTTCAGCGTTATGCTGCTGTTCACCCTTCTGATCATCGGCGGATGTTCAATGTCCACCTCAGGCTCTCTTAAAGTCATCAGGGTCATGGTCCTTTGCAAACTGATCCTGAGAGGGATATTCAAACAGATCCATCCCAGCAGCGTAAAGGCTGTGAAGATCTCAGGAAAAGCCATTCCCGCCGAGAAGGTCGGTGAGATAACAGCACATATACTTCTTTATTTCTTGGTGTTGTTCTTCTCCTGCCTGGTGGTGAGTCTGGATGGCCTTGATATGACAACCACGATAACCTCCGTCCTGGGATCCTTCACTAACACCGGTATTGCACTCGGAGGCCCGGGGCCCCTGGGTAATTACGCTGTATTCAGCCAGTTTACAATGCTTTATCTCTCCTTACTTATGATCGTGGGAAGGCTTGAGATGTTCGCAGTGATAATTCTTTTCACCAGATCTTACAGAAAGATCAACAGCGTAGAACAGATCTAAAACGCTGTTTTATACCATATCACAGAAAAAGAGCATAAAAAAAGACCCGATGCTTACACCGGGTCTTTTATAATTGTTGATCACTCTTCAACTGCTTCGGGAGCTTCTTCAACAGGTGCTTCCTCTGCGGGTACTTCTTCTGCAGGAGCTTCAGCCGGAGCTTCCTCTGCGGGAACTTCAGCAGCAGGCTCTGCTTCCTCTGAAGGTGCTTCAGGAGCAGGTGCTTCTTCAGGTTCCTTGGTCTGCTTGATGGAGAGGCTGATCCTCTTTCTCTCAACGTCGATCTCAAGGATCTTGGCGTCTACGACCTGACCTACCTTGAGTTCTTCAGAAATATCGTTGACTCTCTTGTGAGCTACTTCTGAGATATGAACAAGTCCGTCAAGACCGGGTTCCAGCTCTACGAAAGCGCCGTATTCCTTGATCTGGACTACCTTACCGGTAACGACCTGTCCGACTGCATAGTTGTCGTATATGACTGACCAAGGTTCAGGCTTGCACTGCTTGAGTCCAAGTGAGATCTTACCCTTCTCTTCATTCATGCTTAAGATCTTAACGGTAACCTTGTCACCGATCTTCAGCACTTCCTGAGGATGTCTGACCTTGCCCCAGGAGATCTCTGAAATGTGGAGGAGTCCATCGATGCCGCCCAGATCTACGAATGCGCCGTAGTCTGTGAATCTCATGACTGTTCCCTCTACGATATCTCCCTCTGACAGGGTGTCCCAGATGGCCTTAAGTCTGGCCTGTTTCTCTTCCTGAGCGATGATCTTGTGAGAAAATACTGCTCTGTTTCTCTTAGTATCGATCCTGGATACTCTCACGTTGAGTTCCTGACCGATGAATTCTTCGGCGTCCTCGACGTACTTGTCTGAAAGCTGTGAGAGAGGAATGAATCCTGTAACTTCTTTATATGAAGCGATAACTCCTCCGTTCACCTGTCTCAGAACTTTAACTGTCAGAATCTCTTTGGAGTCATAAGCTTCTACAATCTCATTCCAGTTGGCGTTGGCTTCAAGTTTCTTTCTGGAAAGTGTGATAACACCCTCGCCGTCATCAGTCTTGATAACCTTAGCCTGGATTTCATCGCCGGCCTTGAATAAGTCTGTTAACTTCTGATCTCCTTCCAATGTTACTTCTTCTTTTGGGATCAAACCATCCTTTTTGCATCCCATGTCAACGATGATGCCCTTGTCAGTAACCTGGTGCACAGTTCCGTTAACAATCTCGTGGAGTCGTGGAAGACGCATAGCTCCGTCCAGATCGTAGTTCTCCTCTGCGAGAAGTTCTTCCATACTCTTGTAATTTTTTTCATTCATGGTAGCAATAACCTCCTTAATTAAGCTTTCAGGCGTCGATGCGCCCGCAGCTATCCCTATTCTATTACATTTTTGTATTTCATGCAAGGGCAAGTCTTGTATTTTTTGGATAAAAAACACATTTTTTGACTTGTTTTTTGCTATGCTGAATAGCTTTTGGGTGTTCGAACTTTCCTTATCTCCTATGATAAGTACAAGATCGCTTTCGGAGGCTATTTTAGCCGTACTTTCCTGGCGCCTGGAGGTCGCATCGCAGATCGTATTCTCAACGTGATAATCTTTGTTGTTTTTTTCGAAGACCTCACAAACAGCGTCCAGTAGTTCCTTCCTAATGGTGGTCTGACAGACGATGAAAAGATCGTCCTCTTTGATTTGCGCTGCTTCTTCAGCGGAATCCACTATGACAGCTTTAGAGCACCAACCGCTGATGCCCTTGACTTCCGCATGATCTCTGTCTCCAACGATAACAATGTTATGGCCCTCCAGATCCGCCTTTCTCACAAGTTTATGGATCCTCTCAACGAAGGGACATGTGGCATCGATAAGCCTGATGCCCCTTTCCTCAGCGTCAAGATAAAACTTCTCTCCCTCCCCGTGAGACCTGACGATAACTGTGTCACCTTCTTTCGCTTCATCGAGAGAATGGATTATCCTTCCTCCTCTTGAAACTATGTCCCCGGTAACCGAATTATTATGTATCAAGGAGCCGCAGATCAGTACCTTGCCTTCCTTATCAAGTTGTTCTTCGGTTTTTTCTATAGCACGTTTGACTCCGAAACAGAAGCCCGAGTGCTCTGCTACAAGTATTTCCTTCATGCCTAGGATTATATCCTAAAAATGCGATCAATACAACCGGACTTTTCCCTCAAAAATACCAATTGTCGAATTGTTAACTTTTGTTGAAATTTTAAAAAATGGTGTTAAAATAATGTTAAGATGGCTGATTGTCGGTATTTACGCCATGATCATCCTGCCATCAATACTTTGAATCAAGAGAGTTAATATGGAATCCAAAAAGAATAAATTTCTGAAGCTGATCCTCGGAAGACGGCTGGAAGATTCCCAGCTGAGCAACGAGAAATTCAATACCCTTTGGGGCATCCCGGTATTTGCCAGTGATGCCATAAGCTCTGTAAGCTATGCGGGCGAAGAGATCCTCCTCGTGCTCGTCCCTGTCCTCGGAATGGCTTCATTCAAATTCTTCCTGCCCGTCGTGGCAGCTATAATCGGTCTTCTGGCCATATTGGTCTTCTGCTACAGGCAGACCATAGACGCTTATCCTCAGGGAGGCGGAGCTTACATCGTAGCCAATGAGAACCTGGGCGAGAAATATGGCCTCGTGGCCGGAGCTGCTCTGATCATAGGTTACATACTGACAGTAGCAGTAAGTTCCTGCGCCGGAGCCGCAGCCATCACCTCGGCCTTCCCTGAACTCAACAAGTATAAGGCTTTTATAGCTATTGGCCTGATACTTCTCCTCGCCTGGGGCAACCTGAGAGGTCTGAGAGAATCCGCGGTTCTCTTTGGTCTTCCGACCTACATCTTTATCCTCACTATGATCACGATGATCGTAGTAGGACTGATCCGTTTCACTTCGGGTTCATATACTCCTGAGCAGACCGAGGTCGTCGTGACTAACGCGGGAGACACTCTGATCTTCGTGATACTGAGAGCCTTCGCTTCCGGCTGTACCGCTCTGACAGGCGTTGAAGCCGTATCGAACGGCGTCCCTAACTTCAAGGAACCCACCACCAAGAACGCCAAAAGGGTCCTCTATGCGATGGCCGGTTTCGTAGCTCTGGTGTTCTTCGGCGTAAGTTCACTTGTAAACATGTACCAGATCATCCCGAATGACCAAGAGACCACCATCAGCCTTCTTGCCGTGGCTATCTACGGCAAGAGCACCGTCATGTACTACATAGTGCAGATCATGACCGTAGTCATCCTGAGTCTGGCAGCCAACACAGCTTTCGCCGGCCTTCCTCTTCTTATGGCCATCATGGCCAAGGACGGATATCTGCCCAGACAGCTAGTTACCAGGGGTTTCAGGCTCAACTACTCTAACGGCATACTGATACTGTTTTTCACATCCTCGCTCCTTGTGCTCTTCTTCAATGGAAGTCAGCACCACCTGCTGCCGCTTTATGCCAGCGGAGTCTTTATCTCATTCCTCCTGAGCCAGCTGGGCATGGTGCTCCACTGGGTGAGATACAAAGGCCCCAAGTGGCAGGTCAAGGCCGCGATCAATGGATTCGGTACTGTAATCACCGCTGTGACCCTCGTGATCATCATAATCATGAAGTTCCTGAGCGGCGCTTGGGTGACACTGCTTCTAATAGTCGTCCTGGTCTACTTTATGCTCAAGATCAAAGGACATTATAACTCAGTCGCAAAGGATCTCAAGATCGACAATATGGAGATGGCAAACAGCCTTATCCATGACGCCATCCCCGGCAAAGTCATCGTGCCTATTCAGGACGTTCACAGATCTTTCATCAAGACTTTGAACTGCGCTTTGAGCTGTGGTTTTGAAGAGGTCGAGCTCTACTCGGTCTGCGACACAGAAGAAAGAGCAGAGATGCTCCAGAAGAAGATCGACCAGCTAAGGATCTACAGTGTGCCGGTCACCTTCTGCTATGACGTTACCGAGCTGAGAAACACCAACGAAGTCCTCCTGAAGCACATCGAGGACGAGGTTGCCAAACTTCCGCCTCATCAGTACCTGACGGTCATGATGGGCGTGCTGGTCACCGAGAAGAACACTTATAAGAGGCTGCATAACCGTACCACGCAGAGGCTGATGAATAAACTTCAGAAATACAGAAATGTATCCGTATTCACAGTACCTTACATAATTTGATCTTAAAGCCGGTATCGAGTGAGACTTCACTCCATGCCGGCTTCTCTTTTTAATTTCTCAAGAAGATAGAGAAGCCTGCCCGTACCATGACGCTTGTTCAGATATTCTCCGATAAAGCAGTCCATGTAAGCCCTTCCCTTATCGTCCGTCAGAGTCTTAAGCTCACAGAGGAGGCGTGCTACGTTCTCCTTTTCACTCAGTTCAGGCGATATCTCCGGTATGAGGCAGAGCCTTGTCTCCCTCTCGGACATGTCTATGAACAGGACTTCTTTGTTGAGAACGACTTCTTCGGGCCGGATAAGATTATCTTTAAGCTCCTCCAGCATCTTCACTATTCTTTCGGTGAGCTCCAGAATTCCAACCGCGCCGAAACTGCTTCCTGAGACCTCGAACGTGTCACTCAGATCATAAACTCCTATTACCCTACCCTCTTCATTCACGACGGAAAGCGGCAGGACGCACTTCATCGAGCCTGACAGCATCCTTATGATCACTTCCTTCGGCAAGGCCGTCAGATCCGCCCTCCTGCTCATTTCCATCATCCTCCGTTACAGACCAGGCATGGGGTGTAACCCTTCATTTCAGCGTCACGCTTATCCATCTCCAGTCTTACCTCCTCCCCTTCGTATTCCTGCAGCACATATCTGCAGCCCGGGCTGTGGAACCTTATGCCGTATTTCGGAAAAATGATCACCGTCTGCGAAGCTTCGCCGTCAGTGAAATCCTCCTCCATCAGTGCGTCTGAATGCTGCAAAGCTCCGGTATATCCTCTGGAAAGGATGTCCAGCCGGAACTCGATCTTTCCCATTATGCCGATCGGATCCCTTATCTCGAAGTCTGATTCTGAATCAAGGCTTATGAGATCGTCTATGCCGTCCGAATAGTACAGATATCTGAAACTCTTTACCTTGTATCCTTCCTTCTTCGGGTTCGGGAAGATCTGCGGGGCCTTCATATCCATCTCATAGACGTGCCCGCATTGCCTGAAGACCATTTCTTCACAGGACGCGATGATATCCACCACCAAAGCCAGAGCCACGAAGACAAGTATGAAGATCGGGAGAGTCATGGCCGCTTCTACAGTGTAGCTTCCTCTTTTGGAGTTTTTAACCGTACCGGACCTCGAACTCATGTTTTTTGCCCTTCACTTCCATGTCATAATGTACGCCTGTGTAATAATCATCCATGAGAAAATAATCGCAGTAGCAGTATTTCATATTGATCTGTATCAGATCCATGATCCTCAGTAGCCGCTTCTTCTCAGGAACGGTCAGAAACAGCGTCATCAGATAGTCTTCGTATTTCTGTCCTTCGATGCTTTCGGGACTGACGTATTTCTTCCTCTCGCCGGTGTCTAACTCCCGGCCGTCATTAGAGAAATAATCAACGGCGTTTTCAAGGCTCAGCGCCCAGTTTTCATCTCCCTTTGCCAGAGGCACTCTCTGTCCGTCGTAGAGGAGCTCAATGTCGTTTCTCGACTCCAGCAGAGCCCAGACTTCAAGGATGAGAGCCTGGGTTAAAACAGCTTCCGGCCCCGGCGTTAGTATCTCAGCCGCTTCCAGTGCAGCCTGTCTCTTAGCGCTGCAGGAATAAAGATACACCAGATTAAGGGCGTTCCTCTCCGCCAGCAACTTATTGTAAACGGACTTTCTGGCCTTCTCATCATCAAGTTTTCCGGATATTATATACTCTATCTCATTGTTGAAATACGTCTTCCCAAGATCTCTTTCGTCCACATGATCTTTAAAAAACTTAAATACGTAGAGCGTCTCAAACGCGGTGCCTGCTGCCGAACCGCTGACGCCTGCGCCTTTATAGCTGTGTGACGGCAGTGAATCTATGATCCAGCCGGAGCTTATTCTCCTCACATGACCTATGCTCTCCCCGGTTTCTTCGTCTTCGGGAATGTCCTCCGGCATATCGTCGTCAAAAGGTGCAGGGCTTGCGAAGCTAAGCGTGATCATCTTCATCTGATCCCTGAACGTCTCTAGATCCGTCAGTTTATACTCGCTAAGACTGCATTCCAGAGAATCGACTTTCAAGTATTTTTTGCTCCTGAAGGTATAGTCGGAATAGCGGATCAGTTTCTTCCTGACCAGATCTTCATTACCGTAATATCCCATGAATCCGTATCTGTCCCTCAATACCCTGTCGTACTCTCCGATTATGCTGTTCGCCCAGACCTTGCCCAGATCCTCAACTGAAGAATCTATGGCCAAAAGATGCGCTGCATCGATCACCGCAGCGGACATGATGACCATACCGCTCATGAAAAAAGCCAAAAAGACTGTATATGAACCTTTTTTACCATACGGTCTCTTCATAGATATCCATCCTCTCGGCCTCATGCTCTTTGATCTGCGCTCCCAGATCATCATAGTATCTCATCGTCAGCCCGATGATCGATACCGTTATCATGATCGTCATCGGGATGAGTATGGTCGCTTCCACGATCTTCATCTCAGAACCTGGCTTTGTTCAGCGATGAGAAGGTGCTGTTGACGAAACTTGTTATCTGGGACTTGAATATTAACCCCAGAGCTACCGCGATGGCCACAAGTATGGCAACCTGTACCATCTCCATTCCTCTCTTACTGAATAATCTCTTCATTTTGATCCCTCCTTTTTTATCTGATCTGCATCAATGCAGGGGCTGACGTCATCAAAAGCAGCGAGATAAGCATTATGCCAAGCGGAAAGCTCATTCGCGTCTCTGATACCTTGATCCTTTCCATGCAAAGGTGCTTTCTCTCCTCCCAGAGGTCGTCCGCCAAGTCTGAAAGCCTGTCCCAGATCTCTGTCCCGCGGTTTTTGTTTTCATATAAAAAATTTGCCGTCCTGATCAGCTCCTTCACGTCCGATCTTCCCGCAAACGCATAAAAGCCGTTCAGCACGTTCTCGCCTGACTTTTCAGAGTTTTCAAGTATCTCTGCCACGCTGGATGTGAAATAGCTGCTCTGCTCGGGCGGTAGCCTCTCGTACTCCCTCGCTATCCTCCTGAATGCCTCCGTTATGATCAAGCCCGTGTCCATCAGAAGGAGCAGCTGATTGATAAAAGAAGGAAGACCCTTAATGATGTCTTCCCTCTGCTTTTCCTTTTCTTTCCTTATGCGGCTCTTCTCAGAGCTCAAAACACTAAAATTCAATCCGATTTATCCTTTCTATCATAAGCAGCGCAGTAGCAGAAAGTGCCAGAGAGACCGAAGAAACGAAGACTCCGGAGCCAGTCTCATAGAGCGGACTCATATAGGCAGGCGAAAACAACCTCATCGCAGCAGTCATTATGAACGGCGCAGCCCCAACGATGCGCCCTTCGGCAAGTTTCTCCTTGAGCGCTACGTCCAGTTCTCTCTCCATGGAAATCTTCTCTCCTATGATAGCTGTCGCCCTGGCTATAGCTCTGGGCATGTCTCCACCCGTAGTTCTCGCATTCTCATAAACATTCACGAAGTCAACGATATCGCTCAGTCCGGATCTTACAGCGAAATTCCTCAGGACTACGATGTCCTTCTCGTTTGTCTCCTCCATCTCCCTCAGCATGCTCCTAACTTCGATCACTATCGGATCCCTGTCGCTGTAAATGTTCTTCCAGAATACGAGCGACTCCTCAAGAGCCTGTTTCATGTTCCTTCCAAGAGCCATGGAAGCCGAGATCGAGTACAGAAAGTCCCTGAATTCCAAAAGAAGTTCGCGTTTTCTCTTTTTTTCTTCAAGTTTACAATATTCAGGATAAAGTAAACTAAGAGAAATGCTGATTATCAGTCCCGCCAGCAGGCTGTCAAAGTATAATTTGCCTATCGCCATGCCCACCGTTAAGACCGCCGGAAAGAATCTCGACATACTTTTCTCCTTTCAAGCCGGCTCTTCTAAGGTCCGAAAGGCCTTTTCCGCTTCCCATAAGATCTCTCAGTATGAATCTTCCATCCTCATAGCCGGCCAGTTCCTTTATCTCCGCCACGTGCCTTCTTCCTTCTCTGTCCCTCTCCACATGGATCATGACGTCTATCCCTTCAGCTATCTGTGACCTTATGGCGTCTACGTTTAGAGTCACAGCCATGAGATACATGGATTCGAGACGCTTGAGCATGCCTTCAGCGGAGTTTCCGTGACCTGTAGACATCGAGCCCGGATGGCCTGTATTCATAGCCTGCAGCATCTCTACCACCTCGCCCGATCTAACTTCGCCTACGATGATCCTGTCGGGCCTCATCCTTAGGCTGGCCTTTATCAGATCTGCCATTGTGACCAGTCCCTTCCCCTGGGAATTCGCATTCCTGCATTCCATGTGTACGATGTTTTCGATGTGATCCAGCTTGAGTTCCATAGAGTCCTCAATCACTATCACTCTCTCTTCCCCGGGTATGGCATCCGAAAGCGCATTCAGTAGGGTCGTCTTGCCTGAAGATGTGCCTCCCGAAATGAATACGTTATAACCGCAGAAAACAAGAGCTTCCATGAATTCTTTTTCGTCCTCGCTGAGCGTGCCATTATCCACCAGATCATTCATCGTGATGTACTCAGAAGAAAACTTTCTGATGGTAAGTATCGGGCCGTTCACCGCCACGTTCCTGTAGACGCCGTTCACCCTCGAACCGTCAGAGAGTCTGGCGTCCACTATCGGATTCAGTTCATTTATCTCCCTGTGTACCTGCCCTGCGATCGTCCTCATGACTTCCTCCAGATCCTCCGCTGAATCAAAGGTCATCTCATATCTCAATACCCGGTGTTCCTTCTCATAGAAAATATCTCCCGGGCCGTTTACCATTATCTCGTTGACCTTGTCATCATCTATCAAAGGATCCAGTATGCCGTACTTTCCCCTAAGGATCAGATATACGTTCCTTACGAGATGATCCAGCTGCCAACTGTCATATGCAGCCGCCCTTTCATCCCTGAAGACCTCGTCGATTATGATGCTCTCCGCCCTGTCTTCAGTTCCTTTGTCCTCTGAAAGCAGGCGCTCCCTGGCCCTTGATTTTATGTCGTCCTTGAATATCTCATACTCCGTTCTCATCAGTGACCTTCCTTAAGAGTTTTTCCACGCCTATGGCAAACTCACCGTCCATGGCTATCCTCAGCCTGCCCTCCGGGTTCCTGAAGGAGAGACAATCGTCTGCTATTAGCACCCTGTCTCCCTCGGCCTTATTGACGTACTCTCTGTTTATGACAGTAATGATACCTCTGTCCTCCAGTCTCATGCTCTCACTTATCCTCGCATCCTTTGCGTTTGTAAGCAATATTTCGGCCGCATCAGCTATCTTAACATCGCCTCTCAGACTTATCACCAGAGAATCAAAGCCGGAGCATTCGATCACGGCATCGAGCACGTCTTTGTCCGGTCTTTCCAGAACGAGGACGCAGGGGCCGAAGTGATCCCTTACTACGTGGTCGTAGATATCAAAGATCCTTCCCGTCCTTATAAGAAAGATCATCTCGGATACAGGTTTCAGGCTCTCGCTTCCTTCATAGCTTGCGAAGCTCCCGGGAGTCCCGACGTCTACATAGAGGACCTTTTCTCCGCGTTTCATCGTAAGCAGCCTTGAAAACACAAAGGCCACGGATGACAATCCGCAGCCTCCGATGTGAGATCTGAATATATATGTGTTTTTTCGGCCGTTTTTAGGCCGATAGAAAGGCTTTCCTGTCGTTCTTGAGTAATTATCCGAAATCGCTTCAACGGTCCTTGATACGGGCAAATATCCTTTTTCACAGTTACCGTCAAGGATGACATCGTAACGATCCTCATCCCCTTCATCCGGGCTGCCATTTCCGTATTCTATCTGAAAGCCTTCACTGATCTCCGCCATCCTCCTTCCCAGTCTCCTGTCGAAGTCCGGGTCTCCGGTATCTATCATTATCCTAATAAAGTCCCTATCCTCGTCCACAGCCGCGCCTCCCGGGTAAATAAAATACGCAGACCGCTTCAAGTCTGCGCATTGGTAGATCCATAAGATCAACTTTGTTTTTTCTGACGATACTATAATAACATATCAGTTTTTGCCTTTCAGCCCAATTTGAGAATTTCTTTGTTCTTTTATCGATACAATCCTAGAGAAGGTTCAGGTTTACAGCCACGTAGTAGATCAGAACCTGCTGCCATTTTTTCCAGGTGTTGATGCAGTGCAGGCCTTCATCATAGGGCACATCGTAGATCAGTTTATCGATTATGCCCTCCCTGTATTTCTCCGGAAGTTTCCTGAAAGCTCTCTCAATGGCCATTATCCTGTCTTCTGTGAGCGATATCTCCGTTGCGATGTTTCCGGTCACATCTGAGACAGCCCCGCCCTTCATCATGATCTCCGAAGGATCCGAGACCTTGAGATCATCAGATATCTCTCTGAGATAAAAAAGCTTCCTCTTGAGTCTTATCAGGTCCTTTACTGCGTACAAAGCCTGCCTGTAGACTGCCTGGGGAAGCAAATATGAGTTTTCTTTTGTCCTTTGATAATCCTTCATCTGTTTGTCCTCACTTTCTTATGGTGAGTTCAAACTTCTGTAACCCCAATTGCAATTATTTTTTATCACATGAGGGGTCCCTTGTCAATGCCTTTTTCTCCTCTCTGTCGGAGCTTAAAGCACAGATGAATATACCGGAGATCGTGAGCATCAGTCCGATGACTGTGTACCATCCCCAGGGTTCGTTCAGGATCATTATACCAGCTACGACGCCTACCACATTGATAGAATTCGTCTGTATGCAGGCGGCTATGGTCGAAGGAAATTTACCGAGGTTGTAATTGTACATCGCATAGCAGAGCACACCACAGCCCAATCCGAGGAACATCAGCTGCCACATGACCGTGCCGTTTGAAAAGAACACCTGATAAGGACGTGTGCCGTTTCCGACGATAAGGCTCAGTATGTTAAAGAAAATGCCTCCTCCCACAGACATAGCGCATGATATCTCCAGCACAGAGAAGTTCTCCGACAGTATGCTCGTGCCGATATTATATGCTGATCCAACCGTTATAGCTACAAAAAGGCATATATATCCGATGATCTGAGAACCAGTAGAGTCCGTCGCTCCGGGAAGTATGCAGAGCACCACTCCGGAGAAGCCTATGAGGACGCCTATGATGGCCCACTTGCCTGGCAGCTTCTTCAGAAATATCATGGTATCTATTACTACCATAATAGGAACCGCGGCTATCATGATCGAAGACTCTGTTGCAGTGGTTTTGTCCACACCTATGCATTCGAAGATCGCGTAGGTGCAGGGCTGGCAAAGCACCAGAAACAGCAGACCTTTGAGTTTTTTGCCGCGGTAGTTCACCTTAACGATACCTGTCAGAGCTGCTATCAGAAAGAAGACCATGGAAATGCCCCACCTTACTGCCAGCACTTCCGTAGCAGCAAGGGATGCGAGGGCCTCTTTAGTAACAAGAAAAGAGAGCCCCCATACGAGGGCTACGAAAATGAACAACAGATATGAAATTATTCTGGAGTCTTTCTTTTTCATTTATTGGCTTCTCTTAATAAAGCGTGGATCCTCTCGTTGAGCATCTCAAGGGCGACACGGTTGTATCCGCCCTCCGGTATGATGATGTCAGCGTATTTTTTGGTAGGCTCCACGAACATGTCGTGCATGGGCTTGACCGTGGTAAGGTACTGTTCAACGATATTGTCGAGCATACGGCCTCTCTCGTTGACATCTCTAAGTATCCTTCTGATTATCCTTACGTCTGCATCGGTATCGATGAAGACCTTGATGTCACAGAGATCCCTGAGCTCCTCGTTTTCGAAGATCAGTATGCCTTCTACCACGATGACCTTAGCGGGGTATACCGTTACAGTTTCGTCGATCCTGTTGTGGATGGTGAAATCGTAGACCGGCCTTTCGATCGGATAACCGGCCGCCAGCGTTCTGATATGTTCGATCATTACGTCCGTATCGAAAGCGTTGGGATGGTCGTAGTTTATCTTTTTTCTTTCCTCGAAAGGAATATCGTTATGCTGCTTGTAGTAAAAATCATGGCTCAGGATGCAGATATTATCATTGAACTCATCTTTTATCCTGTTGATCAGAGTGCTTTTGCCACAGCCTGTGCCTCCGGCTATTCCTATGATTATGGTATCCATCACTTACTACTCCTTTGTTACCGTGGATCCGAGGTTGAGGGTCACCTTCTCAAGCTCCTGAAGGATGTTGTTGATCTTGGTCAGCTTCTCCGGTGAGAGATCTTTATGCAGGGCTGAATCTGTCTGATTCAGGATGTTGTCGACTCCGGCCTTGATGTCAACGATCTTGTTCTTGAGATCGTTCAGACCTTCCTCGTCGATGACCTCCTTGATGACCTCATCACTTGAAATCATTTCTCCGGTCTCAAGTTCGAACTCTGAATTGGCGAATATCGGCGTAGTCGAAAGTCCCAGCTGCTCCTGTGCCGCCTTGGCAAGATCGATCTTCGACTGTTCTTCCCCGTGGACCAGGAAGATCTGTCTGGGAACCATCTGGAAACCGCTGAGCCAGTCAAGAAGTCCGGTCTGATCCGCATGCCCCGAGAAGCCTTCCAGATTGTGTATCTCAGCCTGAACGAGGATGGTCTCTCCGAAAAGTTTGACTTCCTTCGCTCCGTCGATCAAAGCTCTTCCCAGAGTGCCTTCGGCCTGATACCCGACGAAAACGATGCTGTTCTTGGGATTCCATAGATTGTGCTTAAGGTGATGTCTGATACGTCCCGCCTCGCACATCCCGGACGCGCTGATTATGATCTTCGGTTTGCTGTCCGTATTGAGTGACTGGGATTCCTCAGTGGTCCTCGTGAAAATCAGATTCTTGAAGTCCAGAGGATTATCTCCTGAAAGGATGAACTCCTTGGTCTCCTCGTCGAAGACCTGAGCGTTCCTTCTGAACACTTCGGTCGCTGTCGTCGCCATCGGGCTGTCTATGTAAACGATTATATTGTCCAGTTCTTCCTTATATTCCGGATGATGCTCATAGAACATGTTGAACTGATAGATGAGCTCCTGAGTACGGCCAACGGCGAAAGCCGGGATTATGACGCTTCCTCCCCTTCTCACAGTGTCGAGCACTATGTGTATCAATCTGTCTATTGAAGTTGCGTTATCGGGATGGAATCTGCCACCGTAGGTGGATTCCATGATGAGATAATCGGCCTTCTTGATTTTTTTCGGGTCTCTTAAGATGGGTCTGTTCTTGACTCCAAGGTCGCCGGAAAAGACGATCTTCGAGGTATTGTTGCCCTCCGTTACCCAGATCTCCGTGATAGCTGAGCCCAGTATATGACCGGCGTCGTTGAAGACGATCTTCATCTCGTCGTTCAGTTCCACCAGTTGGTCGTAAAGAATGGGCTTGAGAAGTTTGAGCGCATTTTCTGCGTCCTTGACAGTATAGAGAGGTTCCACAGGAGGTTTACCTGTGCGGGCGTTCTTTTTGGACTGCCACTCTGCATCCTTTTCATGGATGTAGGCGCTGTCCATAAGCATGACCTGAAGAAGGTCTGCAGTCGCGTCAGTACAGTATATATCGCCCCTGAAGCCTCGTTTGACGAGGAGCGGCAGTCTGCCGCAGTGGTCGATATGAGCGTGGCTCAGTATCACCGTTTCCAGCGCTTCCGGATCAAAGGGAAAAGGTTCCCAGTTCAGGGCCTCCATTTCCTTCGTACCTTGGAACTGTCCGCAGTCCATCAGTACTCTGTGTCTCTCTGTAGTGAGCAGATGACATGATCCGGTAACTCCTACCGTAGCTCCGCAAAATTTGATTTTCATAGGTTGCCCTCCAAATTATTTATAATCCCATAAAAGTTTGTTCGCAGTGGATACCGCTGTGGCTCCTGCTTCCAGCGCCTGGTCGACTTCTGTCTCGAACTCGATCAGACCACCGGCCAGGATCGGTGTATCCACCTTGCCTGCAAACTCTTTTATCTTTTTGACTACGACGCCAGGCATGATCTCCACAATGTCAGGCTTCGCGATCTTTATCGATTCGACCGCGGTGTCCACTGAATGTGAATCCACGATGAAGAATCTCTGGACGGTAAGCAGTCCGATGTCTCGGGCAGTCCTCACCATGCCTGTCTTGGTCGTAAGTATGCCGTCAGCTCCAAGGAGCTTGATATAGTTCATTCCGGCTCTGTCCTTACCTATTCCCTCCGCAAAATCCATGTGAATGAATACCTTCTTGCCCGCTGCATGAGCATCGCTTATCTGGTCATTGACATTAAGAATGTCTGAGTTCTGCAGAAAGATCACTTCCACGTCGGTTTTCAGAGCGTCATGAAAATCCTCGTCTGTCCTGACAGAAGCGGCTACTTTCTTTTTGCTGAATATATCCATGTGGTCTCCCTTCTAAAAGCGGGCTATTTAAGATCATCTCCGTGAAAGTCCGTGCCGGAGGATATATGGAGATGATACTTTCCTGCCAGTTGAACGAACCTGAACTTTTCCTCTTCGGTATGCTCAGGATAAATGCATTCCAGACCTTTGAGCCCTTTGGATCTCAGGTCACGCAGCAACTCTTCGAATTCATTCCAGAAGACTTCCGTGCCTCTTCCCTCGATCTCCTTTATCTTTGCGGGATGCGCGACGAAAGGTTGTCCGCCCGCTTCGGTTATGACTCTGATGGCCTCTTCAGTAGTGAGCTTCTCTTTTCTTATAGCCTTGATCTCCGGGGACTCCAGGATATCTTTCGAGAACGCTTCCTTTGGCGCTTTTATGTAGCCCTTGCTTACCATAGTTCTGGCTATATTGGGCTTGCCCACGTACTTTCCTCTGGACTGTGCTTCCACTTCTTCCAAATCAATGTCATAGCCCATCTCTCTCAGTTTGGCCAGGAGCCTGACGTTTCGGTCATGTCTTTTCTGTCTGAGATCCCGGCAAACGCTGATCATCTTCTCATCATCAGGATCAAAATTATATCCGAGAAGATGGATCTCATATTGCTTACCGTTTAGATAATGGTTCGTGCTGAACTCCACTCCTGATACCCCTCTGACACCGGCTGCTTCGCAGGCTGCCAGGAATTCCCTGACGCCGTCAATGCCGTCATGATCTGTGAGAGAGATCACGTCGTACTCCTCATCGCAGAACTTGCGTACGAGCTGTCCAGGGCTGAGTGCTCCGTCGGAATAATATGAATGCATGTGATAGTTGCACTTATAAGTATCCATTTCGTCCTTCTCTATCTAAGTTCAGCGACTCCGACATAAGGAAGATTCCTGAACTTCTGATTGTAATCCAGACCGTATCCGATAACGAAAAGGTCATCGATCTCAAAGCCATTGTACTTGGGGCTTACCGGCGCTCTTCTTCTGGAAGGCTTGTTGAGCATGGAGCAGATCTCTACGCTCTTGGCTCCTCTGCCCTTGAAATAATCAAGGAGCTTGAAAAGCGTCGTACCGGTGTCCACGATATCCTCTACTATGATCACGTTCTTGCCGGATACGTCTCCCTCGATATCCTTCTTGATAGTGACGACTCCGGTGGTGTCTGTTCCCTGATAGCTTGAAGCGACTATGAAGTCGATCTCTGTATTGAGTTCCAGTTCTTTCATCAGGTCGGCCATCCAGACCAGCGCGCCTCTTAAGGTGCCTACCAGATATACGGACTCGCCTTTATAGTCTTCATTGATCTTCTTTGCCAGAGCCTTGGCTCTCTCTCTGATCTGTTCTTCAGTGAATAATATCTTTCCTACCGTAACATCCATCTTAACTTCCTCCTATATGCTTTCAGTTTTTTCAGGATCTTCGCTATTATTTTCAAACTTATATCCGTCTCCTTCGTCCACGTTATAGTCGACGTTTTCGACGAGATTCTCAGCTTTGAAAGTGCCGGAATAGTCCTCGGTCTTCTCTCCCATCCAGTATGTATCCAGTATATCGCTCAGGTGCCAGATGATAAACAGCCAGAGCACCAGGTCATCAAGGAATCCGAACGGGAACAGGACCGGAGGGATCAGGTCCACGGGAAGGACGAGATAGATAAGTCCGAAGATGACCAATGCCTTCTTCCTCTTCGGCACGGTCTTGTCCTTCATCATCGTCCAGATAGCTTTAATTCTTTTCAAAAGGAATCTAAAACTAAGAAAATTCATCATTCTTCCTCTAATATCCTGTCAAATTCCAAAAGAAGCTTGTCATAACCGGTCTTTTTGAGAGCAGATACCGGGATGGTCACGTCTTCAGGCTCTAGTTTTAAAGCCTTCCTGATCATGGCCGTGTTCTTATTCATCTCGTTTCTTGAGACCTTATCCGCCTTGGTCAGCACTACCAGTCCGTCAAGTCCGTAATACCGCAGATAATCGTACATCTGGATATCCTGCTTTGAAGGCTCGTGCCTTATGTCTATAAGCTGGTCCACGACCTTTAGGTTCTGTCTGCTCTGAAGGTACTTTTCCATCATCTCCCCCCAGCCTTCTGTGAGGGCTTTGGAAGCCTTGGCATAGCCGTAGCCCGGCAGGTCCACGATGCGGAATCCATCGTTTATCCTATAGAAATTGATGGTCCTGGTCTTGCCCGGAGATCCGGAAACGCGGGCCAGGCTCTTTCTGTTCGTCAAAAGATTCAGAAGAGAGCTCTTGCCTACATTGGATCTTCCCGCAAAGGCGATCTCTTTCAAGTTGTCTTCGGGATACTGTGACGGTTTGACTGCCACAGCCTCGAGTTCTGCTTTTTTGATTATCATTTCTCGTTGTCAAAGGCGTATTCCAGAGTCTCTCTGGCCATTGAAAGATATACGAATCTTATCTGTCTGCCGATATTTGAAGGTATCTCATCGACGTCGGGTTTGTTCTCCTCGGGAAGGAGTATAGTCCTGATACCTGCCCTGTAAGCAGCCAGTACCTTCTCCTTGATGCCTCCTACGGGAAGCACCTTGCCTCTAAGGGTTATCTCGCCTGTCATGGCCACATCCTTCTTGACAGGTGTGCCTGTCAGAGCGGACATAACAGAAGTGAACATCGTGACTCCTGCGGACGGACCGTCCTTCGGCACTGCACCTTCGGGCACATGTACATGGATGTCACAGTTCTTATAGAAATCCTTCTCGATACCATATTCATCAGCTATGGATCTAATGTAGGTTATAGCCGCCTGCGCGGACTCCTGCATCACGTCTCCAAGCTGGCCGGTGAGCTGGATCTTGCCGGTACCCGGCACCACCTGAGTCTCGATCGAAAGCGTATCGCCGCCGACCTGAGTCCAGGCCATGCCCGTTACCGTGCCGGTCTCAGCCTCTCCCTCGACTGTATCAAAGCGGAAGCGCTTCTTGCCAAGATATGATTCAAGGTTGCCGGATGTGATCCTAAAGGTCGTTCCCTTCTTCGTCACGATCTTTCTGGCCACCTTCCTTGAAAGGTTGCCTATCTCACGCTCCAGGCTCCTTACGCCGGATTCTCTCGTATAGTAATTGATCAGGTCTCTTAAAGCCTTGTCAGAGAAGCTGATGTTTTTGGGCTTAAGGCCGTTCGCCTTGAGCTGCTTGGATATCAGGTAATTCTTGGCGATGTTGACCTTTTCATCTTCTGTATATCCTGAGAGCTCGATGACTTCCATCCTGTCCAGGAGCGGCCTGGGGATAGTATCCGTCGTATTCGCAGTCGTGATGAACATGACCTTTGAAAGATCGAATGGAATATCCAGGAAGTGATCCGTGAAATCCTTGTTCTGCTCCGGATCCAGCACTTCAAGGAGAGCATCCGCCGGATCTCCTTTGAAATCAGCTCCTATCTTATCAACTTCATCGAAAAGGAACACAGGGTTGTTGGCTCCGCAGTCCTTGATGTTCGTGATTATCCTGCCGGGGATCGCGCCTATGTAAGTCCTTCTGTGGCCTCTGATCTCGGCTTCATCCCTGACGCCGCCCAGAGACATCCTGGTGAACTCTCTGCCCGTGGCCCTTGCGATCGATTTGGCGATCGAAGTCTTGCCCACTCCGGGAGGCCCCACCAGACAGATGATAGGTCCTTTGATGGCTTCGTTAAGATGGATGACCGCCAGGTATTCCAGGATCCTTTCTTTGACCTTCTCCATGCCGTAATGATCCTCGTTAAGGATCTTTTCGGCCTTCTTGAGGTCTGCATTTACCTTGGTCGAATTATGCCACGGAAGCCCTATGATGGTCTCCACATAATTTCTTATGACCGACGCGTCGGCATTGTTAGGACCCATCTTGGTGAATTTGGAGATCTCTCTTCTGACTTTCTCTTTGTACTTCTCCTCGAGGCCTATCTTATCCAGTTCCTCCATCCAGCGGCTGGCTTCGGCCTGAGCTTCCTCTCCGAAACCGAGTTCATCCTGGATGACTTTCATCTGTTCATGAAGGAAGTACTCCTTCTGATTCTTTTTGATGCTGTCCTGGACCTTCTCATTGATATCAAGTTCCAGACGAAGGATCTCGTTCTCTTCGGAGATGATGCGGTTGAGCAGTCTGAGTCTTTCCTTCACGTCAAGTTCCTCGAGCACTTCCTGCTTCTGAGGTATCTTGATCCTCATCTGCATGGCGACCGTGTCGCAGAATACGTCAGGATCTTCGATCGACTGAACGAGCTCATACGCATCCTGCTTAAGGTCGGAAAGATCCACATATTCGTCAAAGCTGTAAAGCACCAGCCTCATCAGAGCCTGCACTTCGAAATCCTGCGGGTCTGCAGGTATCGTCTCAGCCTTTTCGACTTCGACCCTGAAGTAAGGCTCACCTGTACCGCAGGAAATGATCCTCGCCCTGTAAAGTCCGTCTACCAGGACTCTGACACCGTCGCCCTGGATCTTCAGCATCTGCTTGACTTTGACCACCGTGCCAAGGTGATAGAAATCGTCCTTGGTCGGGATGAGGACGTTCTCATCCTTCTGAGGCGCGACAAACAGAAGCTTGTCGTCCGCCATAGCGGATTCCAGAGCCTTGATCGATTTCTCCCTGCCTATATCAAAATGTAAAACTGTCCTTGGATACACTATAAGTCCTCTTAAAGGTATGCAAGGCATCAACATGCTGTCACTCATTTTCTGTCCTTATGATACTTTGTTCTGTTTGTTTTTGTATATCAGCTGAGGTCTGGCTCCCTCGAGCACGCAGTCTTCGGTTATTATTACTTTGACTATGCTTCTGTCCGAAGGGATCTCAAACATGATGTCCCTCATGAGGTTCTCCATGATCGAACGCAGACCTCTCGCGCCGGTCTTTCTCTCGCTGGCCTTGGAAGCGACGGCTTTTATGGCCTCTTCAGTGATCTCCAGCTCCACGTTATCCATCCTGAAAAGCGTCTCATACTGTCTCACCAGAGCGTTCTTGGGCTCGGTGAGGATCTTGACGAGGGCTTCCGGTGAAAGCGGATCCAGAGCTACTACCTCGGGAAGTCTGCCGATGAGTTCAGGGATCAAGCCGTATTTCATCATATCTTCGGGCTGCACCTTGGAAAGGATCGTCCTGTCCTGCTCCACCTTGCCCACTTCTGAATTGAAGCCGATGACCTTGGCGTTCATCCTCCTTTGGATGATCTTATCAAGTCCGTCGAACGCTCCTCCGCAGATGAACAGGATGTTTGTCGTGTCGATCGGAATGAACTCCTGCTGCGGATGCTTGCGGCCGCCCTGAGGAGGTACATTAGCTATGGTCCCTTCGAGGATCTTAAGGAGAGCCTGCTGTACGCCCTCGCCCGAGACGTCTCTAGTAATAGATACGTTCTCGGATTTTCTGGCGATCTTATCGATCTCATCCACGTATATTATGCCCTTCTGAGCTCTTTCCACATCCCAGTCCGCCGCCTGTATCAGTCTTAAAAGGATATTCTCAACGTCTTCGCCTACGTAGCCGGCCTCTGTGAGAGAGGTAGCGTCCGCTATGGCGAAAGGTACGTTAAGTATCCTGGCCAGGGTCTGCGCCAGAAGCGTTTTGCCGGATCCGGTAGGCCCGATGAGGACGATGTTGGATTTCTGAAGTTCCACGTCCCCTCCCATGTCCAGGTTCTTTATTCTCTTATAATGATTGTAAACGGCTACTGCCAAAGCCTTTTTGGCTTCATCCTGTTCGATGACGTATTCAGAAAGCGCGTCGACTATCTCCTTGGGTGTAGGTATCTGATCCGGTCTCTGTGGTCTCTTCTTTGTGCTTCTGTTTACCCTGCTGTCCTCAGCGAGTATCTCGGAGCACATGCTGATGCACTCATCACAGATGTTCACATCCGGTCCCATGATCAGTTTGTTGACTTTGCTCCTGGGCTTGCCGCAGAAACTGCAGCAAAGCTCGTCACCGTTGTTGTATTTTCCCATGATATGATTTCCTTGTATTATCTTGAAGTGATCACCTTATCGATAAGGCCATATTCCACAGCTTCCTCAGCGGACATATAGTAGTCCCTGTCAGTGTCCTTTTCGACCTCTTCGATCGGTCTTCCGGTGTTTTCGGCTATGATGCCGTTCAACCTGGCTCTGATCTTGAGTATATGGTCTGCATGGATCCTGATATCCTCCGCCTGTCCCTGAGTACCTCCCAGCGGCTGATGGATCATGATCTCAGCGTTGGGAAGCGCATAGCGCTTGCCCTTGGTGCCTGCGGAAAGCAGGAAAGCTCCCATGCTGGCTGCCATTCCTATCGCGATCGTGCTGATCTCAGGTTTGATGTACTTCATCGTGTCATATATCGCAAGTCCTGCGGATACCGAACCGCCGGGGCTGTTGATATAGATACAGATGTCCTTCTCAGGATCTTCAGCTTCCAGGAAAAGAAGCTGAGCCACTACGACGCTAGCCAGATGCTCAGTTATCTCTTCTCCGATAAGGATGATCCTGTCTTTGAGCAATCTGGAATAGATGTCATATGAACGTTCTCCCTGAGGAGTCTGTTCGATAACGTAAGGTACTAATGTCATTTTTCGTCTTCCTTTTTGATCTTGAACTTCTTATTTCCCTGGTCCGGTTCTGTGTCAGGCCTGTATCGCGTTGTCATAGACAAGGTCGATGGCCTTCTTGACCTGCATGTCTTTCTTGAAGTATGAAAGATTCGCTTCTCCGATCATTTTCTTGATCTCGTCGGTATCCGTGCCGTACTGCTTGGCCAGGAGCTGAAGTTCCTCTTCCATCTCGTCATCGGATACTTCGATGTTTTCCTGATCAACGATGCCCATGAGCACGATCCTCGTCTTGACAGACTTCTCTGCATCCGGTCTTACCTGCTCTCTAAGTTCTCCGATGCCCGTGCCGGTATATTTGAAGTAGTCATCGATATTCATTCCGGAGTACATGAGCTGCTGCTGGAATTCTCCGATCATCCTGTCGATCTCATCGTTTACCATGCTTACGGGAGCTTCAACTTCGTTGGCTTCCATGACCTTTTCCATAGCGAGGTCTTTCATCTTGGCAGCAGCGCTCTTTGAAGCTGTTTCTTCCAGTCTTTCTCTGGTCTTGGCCTTGAGCTCGTCAAGCGTATCATATTCTGAAACATCCTGCGCAAAATCATCATTGAGCTCAGGTAGCTGTTCTTCCCTTACTTCATGGATGTGGCAGTGGAAAACTGCGTCCTGACCGGCGAGATCTTCTGCATGATACTCCTCGGGGAAGGTCACGAATACGTCCTTGTCGTCCTCAGCCTTGCATCCGACGAGCTGTTCCTCGAAACCAGGGATGAACATGCCTGAACCGAGTTTAAGCGTCTGCTTCTCAGCCGTGCCGCCTTCAAACTGATTCTCTCCCACGAAACCTGCATAGTCGAAGTAAACGGTATCGCCGTCCTTCGCTTCTCTCTCTACGGATACCATGCGGGCGTTCCTCTTCTGCAGCTGAGCGATCTCGTTATCTATATCTTCATCTTTCACTTCCTGAACGACCTTCTCTATTTCCACACCTTTGTAATCCTTCACTTCTACCTTAGGAAAGCAGGGAACGGTGATAGTGGCGGTGAATCCCTCACCCTTCTTGAGCTCGGTGAATTCAGCAGCAGGGCTGTCGATCACTTCGAGATCGAGTTCTTTGATGGCCTTGGGGTATTCTACTCTGAACAGCTCATCCAGAGCATCCTCGAAAAAGATGCCTTCTCCGTATTTTTTCTCGATGATCGAGCGCGGAGCCTTGCCTTTTCTGAAGCCGTCGATGACAAATTTGTGTTTGGTATTCTTATATGCATCGATCTGAGCCTGCTCGAATTCCTCGGCCGTAAACTCCATGGTGAACTTGACGTCGTTCTTTTCTCTTGAAACAAATGTAGTCTTCATTTAAATACTATCCTCCTAAAAAACTGGCTAAAGGGCATATGTAGCCATTATTTGACAGTATATTATACCGTAAATAACAATTAAAGTAAAGTGATTCACGCCTGTTTTGACTAAATTTCACCAAAAAATCAAAAAAGAGCAGAGATTCTCATGATCTCTGCCCTGTTTTTTCGTGATTATTCTTCCAAAAGCTTCAGTCCGCGGGCAAATTTACTTTTATTTCCCTCCTGAAGGCCGTATTTTTCACTTAATTTGGCTCCAAATCCTATCAAATCGTCTTCATTTCCTTCAGACAACTCGATTTCGAGCTCAGAAAAAGGAGATTTTTTGTTTCCGGCAATGATTACACCCTCATCATACGAGAGAACCGCCCTGCCGGTGCCCTCTTCGTTCAGGCAGACCTCTGTCTCTTTGCGGACGAATCGCATCTCGATAACAGGGATAAGCGGCTTCAGAGGAAGCATGATCCCCAGTTCGTCCGAATACTGGCCGCCCACAGCTTTGTCAAGCTCTTTATATATGGGCGTATCCTCCAGGACGTCGATACCGGGTTTCTCTGCGAAATCATCGGGCACAGGGATATTGATCTCCTCTCTCCGGTGAAGACCGCCCCTTGCCTTATCTGAACCTTTGCCGTACTTGACCGTAAGGACGGTGACCCCGCCTTCTTTTCTAAGCCTGTAAGTTATATGTCTTTCTCTAAGATCTCCGTCCTTCGTGTCGAGATACCGGGCTTCCATCGGTATGATCCTGATGTCGTCCGTGCTCGCTGCGCCTAGCTCAGAGAAGATCTTTTCGGCGGTCTCAGAGTCAGTCCTGTACTTGAGTTCTATCTCCATCTACTCTTCTTCCTTTATCTCTCTGAAGCCCTTCTCGTGATTTGCTCTTACCACGTCAAGGATCTCTTCGTATTTATTGATGACGTAATCGTAGTTGCTCCTTCTGTGAGGAAGCGCGCAGTCCGTGCAGTCCTTGAAACCTTTCTCATTATACTTGAAATTGCCGCCGCACTTGTCGCCCAGAGCATAAAGCGGACAATAACAAAACAGACAGTTGAAGTTCTCCACGTCCTTTATGTCATGGCATGGAAAGAATTCACAGCCCTTATGCTGGAAAAATTTGAAATATTCCGTTTCCATCTTAATACCGCACACTATTCTTACCTACTATAAATACCGTATTTGATTTTTATCCTCTCAAGTTTCGTTATCATGCTCTGACCGATGATCAGCATGGTCAGAGATGCTGTCAGCGCGTGATAAAGATCGTAAGGGAGTCCAGATACATACCAGATCCTCAGGGTATCCAGATTGAACTCCGTTCCGGGTACTCCGCTGGCCGTAAGCACCGCAGCTATGTTCATTATACCACCATAAATGATGACAGTCACAAAAAATGTAAACAACGTAAGCGTGATGTTATCAATTGGCAATCGTTTTCTCTGGAAGATCACTCCCAGCACCAGCCCGAGGAAACCTCCAGCATAGACTCTCCAGCCCCAGAAGGTCTCGTCCTTGCCCGGGAACAGGACAAAGGTTATATAAGCCAGCACCACTCCGAAAACTATGAAGAGCACCGGCCCGAGGATGACAGAGAAATCTCTCTCCTTCTCCTTTTCGATGCCCATAAGCTCCTTCTCTTTGGTCTCGAACTTGTTCTCAGCGACAGCCTTGTTGAAAGCCATGCCGGCCAGGAAACCCAGAAGGCCGTAACTGAACATCTGCCATGGAGTCCATGGCCCCTGCCCAAGATAAAAGTTCATTACGAGCCTTGCAAGCGCGCCTATCAGAAAGCCAACTTCAGGTCCCATGGATATGCCCGCTATGATGACAAGCGCCGTTCCTGCCTGGATGGGCACGGTCACGTGGAAGACTATCTGCGCAGCAACAGTTATGGCAGTATACATGGCTATGAGCACCACTTCCCTCGCCTTGGGCTTTCTGTTCTCGTACATCCTGAAGAAAGGTACGATGGCAAGTGTTACGATGATCAGGCTTATGATCATGTAAGACATCCCGCCACCTCCTCCCAGGTGATCGCGTCAGGGAACCACTGCCTTGCCATGCGGTTTGAGGAAGTTGTATAGAAGCTGTTTCCTTCGAAGAATTCGTGAGGCGTGCCGGTGGATATCACTCCGCCGTCAAAGAACATGGCGCACCTGTCGGCGAATTCTGCGCAGAATTCTATATCATGGGAAACCATGAGGATGCTGACTCCGTCTCTTTTAAGTTTATCCAGAATCTCCGCAAGGGTCAGTTTAAAGAAAGGATCCAGCCCCTTGGTCGGCTCGTCCAGAAGAAGGATATCCGGCTTGAGCAAAAGTATCTTGCCCAGTGCCAGTCTCTGCTGCTCTCCTCCTGACAGGTCATAGGGATGAGACTTCCTGAGATGCGCGATCTCCATGAGATCCAGCATCCTGTTGACCTCGTCCACCTTCTCTTTATCGTCCATCTTAGCATAATAAAGCGCTTCCAGGAGCTCCTCCTCGCAGGTGATCTCCGTGAAAAGGGCTTGGGGATTCTGCGGGAGCATAGAGTATCTGCCCTTCACCTCCACCTTTCCCCTCTGAGGTTTCACGAGGCCTGAGATGGCTTTTAAGGTCGTGGATTTGCCCGCACCGTTTCCTCCCAGGATCGCCAGGAGTTCGCCCTTCTTCATCTCGAAGGAGAGGTCCCTAAGAACGTCTCCTGAAGTCTTGGCATACCTGAAAAACACTTCCTTCATCCTGATCACGGTCTCGCGCATGTCCGCTTCTTCGTTCTCAGCTTTATACCGGTCGCCTATCCGTCTTACTTCACCGTCCCTGCCCTTCATTATCCTTTCAAGCCAGAGCCTGCCGTCTCTTATGGTAAGCGGAGCCCTCTCCTCTCCGTCGATGATGTTGGCTTCAGCGCCGTTTTTGACCGCTGCCGCATAGATCTTCATCACGCTTGGGAGGCCGTGGAACATAGGATGATCTTTTTCGGCCAGGAAGGAGCCTATCTTCTGAGGGTCGTCGAACGCTATGATCTCGCCGTGGTCGAGTACCATGATCCTGTCAGCCATCGGTATGAGTTCCTCAAGCCTGTGCTCGGAGATGATGACAGTGATACCCAGCTCTCTGTTGATCTTGTAAACGGTCCTCAGGAATTCCGAGGCAGCGATCGGATCGAGCTGTGAAGTTGGTTCATCGAGAATCAGAACTTTAGGCTGCATGGCCATGATGGAGGCCAGGTTCAGAAGCTGCTTCTGTCCTCCCGAAAGGCTGGCAACGTCCTGCCTGAACCAGGTCTGGATGTCGAAGAAGGAAGCCATCTCAGCTACCCGTCTCTTGATCGCCTGATTGTCCAGCCCGAGTGACTCCAGCCCGAAAGCCAGTTCATGCCATACCTTGTCCGTCACGAGTTGGTTGTCCGGATTCTGCTGCACGAAGCCTATCTCGGATGCGCTCCTTCTGTCGTCGAGTTCCTTTAAGTCTTCGCCCTCGTAGATGACCTCTCCCTGCATGACTCCGTAGGGCATCATGTTCTTTTTGAGATGCCTCAAAAGAGTTGACTTGCCACAGCCTGATTTACCGCAGACCACGATAAACTCTGAATTATCAACAGTGAAACTGACGTCGTGAAGAGCAGGTCTGCTCTGAGTCGGATATATGAAATTGAGATTTTTTACTTCGATAACTGCCATTTCTTTATAAGTTCAAGATCCATGCACAGAGGGATCATCAAAAGAATGATGTAACATACGAAAGCCGCCGTCTTGAATACGCCCCAGCTCTCAAGGGTTATGACAGGATAGTAGTAGATGTCGGTGACGCCGGCGACGGATGCCACTGCAGCTACAGCGCCTAGCGCAACGAAAAAGAAGATCGCCATCCTGTCTCTTCCCGTCATCCTGAACAGATGAAAGGACGTTCTTCCTCTAAGGCCATATCCTCTGGCTTCCATGGAATCAGACGTTTCGATGGCTGATTCCAGCGACCAGCTGATGAGGATCGATAGTTCCTTGACGAACTGCCTTATCTTACCGAAGAAGCGCTGCTCTTCAGCCCTTCCCATGGCCTGCTGTCCCAGCCTGATCTCACTGAATCTCTCCCTTAGAAGCGGTATGAACCTGAAGATCATCGATAAGGTGAGTCCCAGCACAGGTCTGGCATTTCCGAAGATATATATAAGTTTGTCCGACGTCATTATCTCGCTGAAACAGCCGAACCAGATGACCACAGCGCTCAGTATCATAGCGCTGACCACTCCGAAGATCAGAGCCTCCAGCGTGATCCTCAGATCGCTTATATAGAATAGGATCGTTGCTCCGTTATGCACGAAGATCGTGTTCACCAAAGCCATGATTATCAGGATAGGTATCGTAAGCGCCAGGTTCTGAATGAGGGATCTCTTGCCTTTGAGCATGAATGAATATACCCACGCAAAAATAAGTGTCACCAGAACGTAATACGGATCGGTGCTTAACATGGTGACACCTATTATGAAGCAAAAGTATATGAGATTTGCCAGAGGGTGGAGATCTTTGAACATCTGCTGTTAAATCTTCTTTGATACCACGGCTGACCACTGAGTGTAATATTTTTTGTCGTTGATAGTGCGGAAGCCGCGTACCTTGTAATAATATGTCTTGCCGCTCTTGGCGGAAGTGTCTTTATATGTGCTTACAGAGCTTTTCTTGGTAGCCAGGAGCTTATAGCCGCTGCCTTCCTTGAGCGATCTGTATATCTGATATTTGTCGAGTTTATAGCTGCCCTTCTTCGACCACTTGAGTTTGATGACTTTCTTGCCGGACTCTGTCACCTTCGAACATGACAAGGTGATATTGGTGGCATTCACGCCGTTGATGGTGGCCTGAGTCTTGTACTTCTCGACTTCAGCCTTATATGACTCAATATCCGATTTGTATGCCGCTTCTTTGGCGACGTAATCCTCGATAGTCGCTTTAAGTTCTTCGATATAGGTCCTCATGCTGCGGATCCTGTAGATGTACGCTGCCGAAGCCTTTTCCTCTTCTATCTCCTCCATTTCAGTCTGTTCGGAGATATATCTGTAGTAGTGAGCAAGCGCATAATAGGCCTGGCTGGTCGCGAGTCCGTTAGCCTTTTTTTCAGAATGGACATGCTTGAAGCCGCCTGTCTTGCTGTAATAGTAGGAATAAAGATCATCCAGCGGCGAATTGCCATTTTTGATGAACCCTTCGTTTGAAAAAGGATCTATGTCAAGCAGACAGAGAGCCGCTATTATCTGAGAATCGCTCTCCGAAGTCGACGTAGGTGATGCACCGTTTTCCATGACCGTAGCGAAGCCGCCGTCACCAAACTGCATCGACTTCATGCATTCCAGCGCCCTGTCAAGAGCTTCGCTCACGCTGCTGTCTTCTCTGTGAGGCGCCAGAGCGACGACAGCCATACCCGTCATGTCCGGATCGGCCTTCTTGCCTGTATAAGCCCAGCCTCCGTCATCCAGTTGTGCTCTAAGGAGATTGTTAAGAAGCGTTTCTTGAGTGACCAGATCTGCGTACACCTCTCCGTTATTATTATGCATGGCCTCATCTGAAAACTCGTATCCGCTCCTGTCAAGGGCCATCAGTGCCCAGATAGCACCATTCAGGCCCTGCCCGATTATCTTTGAGTATCGGGCCATAGGATCCACTATGTTGTAGCCCTTTCCCTCCGCGGATTCCGGATCAAGTCCGACGTTCCTGGGATCCAGGCCGAACTCCTCGCAAAGGATTATCATCTTCGAGAACTCGGTATACTGACCTCCGTCCTTCTCGCCCATACTTCCATCGGGCAAAGGTGTCTGGACGGTAGTGAGCTTGCCCTTTTTCTCGTTAATGTAGTCTTCGATCCAGGAGACGACCTGGTCTTTCTGACTGTCGCTTAACACTCCTGCGATACTAAGGCTGAACGTGGGCCAGAAGCTCTCATACCAGTCGCTACTGCTCAGTATATATTCTGCAGTTTTCTCATATGCCTGTCTCAGTTGTGTTTTCTCCGCAGCGAAACCTGTCACTGCAAAAGAAAAAACCATGACAAAAGATATGGTCAGTACTAATAAGCAGGATAATACTCTTTTCATGGTCTTTACCTCCGATTATCGATCATTTCTATCACAGATCGGCACCTATTCCCTGACACGAGTAGAGCCACTTGATCTCATCGCCATTCGCTACGGTATATGACGAGCATCCGTAGTTGGGGAATACGCCGTTCACACTGTACATCCATCCGGACTGAGGTCCGGCGTCGAACTCATAAAGATAGCCTATGCCTTCCACATAGATCGACCCATAGGCTGACTTGTAATTAGCGTCGAGCTGCACGCCTTTGTTGCGGCATACGGCCGAGAGCACGTCATATACCGTCGCACCCTTGTCGCATGTGTATTCAGTCCTTCCCAGTATCACGCCATTTGAAGGGATGTAGTTCCTGATGGCCTCATTTGTGAGCTGAGACATGTCGTTTGAAAGCGTATAGCAAAGGATCTGGATGTAGACGGTCACCTTGCTGTCATCAACAGCGGGCTCACTGTCCTTATCTTTATCCTTGTCCTTGTCTTTGTCTTTGTCTTTATCTGTATCTTTGTCCTTGTCTTTATCTTTATCTTTGTCCTTGTCTTTATTTTTATCTTTATCCTTATCTTTGCTTTTGTCCTTGTCCTTGGAAGAGTCTTTGCTCTTATCGCTCTTCTTGCTGTCCTTTGATTTGTCAGAACTGTCTTTCTTCTCTGATTTCTTGTCGCTCTTCTTCTCGCTCTTGGACTTGTCGCTGTCCTTCTTCTCTGACTTCTTCTCGCTCTTCTTCTCTTCAGAAGACGTCTGCTCCTTGGAGCTGTTGTTCTGCTCTTCAGATACGGCGCTCTGATCCGTATTGTCGTTCTGAGGGGCCTGTGCAGTCTGCTCTTCTTCCGTCTGGGCCTCTTCTTTCTCTTCTTCAGCCTCTTCTGCATCAGCCTTTTCTTCGTCTTCAGTCTCTGCTGGTTCTTCCTCTTCTTCCTCGGCAACCTCTTCTTCGATCGCTTCCTCAGGTTCAGCGGCCTCGGTCTCTGCGGGCTCTGCCACTTCCTGATCCTGAAGATCCAGCACTTCTCCAGGTGTCTTGCTCGTAATAGACGTACCGAAAATAAGGCCTATCACCACAAGGCAGGCCACTCCGATCAGCGCATATTTTTTGATTTTCTGGTTTTTAAGCTTTTTGTCCATTTAAATCGATCACTCTTTCCAATAAAGGCAGTAACACTCATAGTTCTCGCCAAGATATGCCCACACTGTGTCTCCCATCTCCATCTCGGTATCGAAATACATATTGGGGATGAAAAGCTTGAGGCTGGTCCTCTTCAATCCTTTAAGATTGATCCCTTCCTTCACCGGGTCTGCCTTGAATTCCTCGATCTTTCTTCTCAGATCGCTTATGCCTGTTTCCTTACCGAAATTCTCCGCAAATTCATCGATATCAGCGTAAACCACATTATCCGGATTCTCAAACCATGCTTTTTTCATAACTTTCCTCCTGATTCCAAAACCTTTTTATATAAAAAAACACCTTCGACCCAGTCAAATGGTGATCAGTGTTCAGCTCGCTCGGATCGGTTTGGGATGGATTGCGAGGAGGAGGAAGCACTCTCCTCCTCGCAGGATGAAAAGTTGTTTTTTAGCGAATTAAAGGCTGCGGCCATGTGCCGCAGCCCGTTTTTGCTGTTTGGAGAAATAAAAATGATCCATCCGTGTTTCACCGACACAGTGAACTGTAGCATCTGTGCATGTCTCCTGACTCAGATATCAGCATCCTCTTCGCCTTCTCAAGATTACTCAATGGCATAAATGAAGCGGACTCTTCTTTACAGTGGCGGGACCGTGCAGGATTCTCACCTGCTTCCATCTTAGCTGTACTTTTGGAAGTACAGAACACAGATACCTTATTTACTTGTCACCTTCAATATATCACTAAGGGGCCTGAAATACAAGCCCCTTTTTTGATATATTTGGTCATTATTCAGCTGTTGTTGATACTGTTACAGAGGCAGAATAAAGACCGTAGATCTTCTTGCCGCTGACCGTTCTGCAAGCCCTGACTTTGAAGGTATAAGTGCCGTCCTCTGTAACCTCTGCGACCACCACAGTGTCCTTGTTTTCCCTAGCGCCAAGCACCAGTCCGGAGACGTTTTCGCCCTCTTTCAAAAGTCTGTATCCTGCGTCATCAGGTCTTTTGACTATGATCTTATAATTGCTGGCTCCTTTTACTGCTCTCCAGCTTATAGTAAGATTCCCCTCCTCATTCATACAGACTGTAAGATTCCGTGTCTTTGCAGGTCTTGTCTTCAATGAGATCGCCTCTGAATACTTGGAGGTGACTTTCTTGCCGTTGACCGTTTTGTAAAATTTGATCTTGTAATAGTATTTCTTGCCGCAGGTGAGCTTTCTGTTTCTGTAGTACGTACCGGATCTCTTCGTCGCGATCTTCTTGAACGTCCCGCTCTTGCCGGACGTGGATCTGTAAATATAGACTCCGTCATATCCGTCAGGTATCGAATACTTGACTTTTAGAGTCGAATAATTGACGTGTACGACCTTGGCAGAAGGTTTGTAGCTCTTGACGGCTTCTTTAAGCGCGCTTATCGCGCTGTTCAGCTTCTTCTCAGCTTTGGTCAGGTAATCAGGTTTGTTCTTATATATTGGCAAAGCTTGGATCTTCTCTTCGAGGATCTCCGCCTTTTTGTTTTCTACGAATTCATTGAACAGTTTCCTGAACTTGTCCGTCGTATAAGCCTTGCCGCCTGAATCCTTGCAGAAACTCTGCTCGGCAGTCATCTTGCCGTCAAAGTTCTTATCGATCCAGTTGAATCCCGTCTGCTTGTATTTTTTGCTGACTATCATCCTGAAATGGCTGATACCTGTCGTAGCGCCTGCATCCGCCTTTGCCTTCTCAGATACGTACCAGAACTGGAAAGGATCATAATCGGTAGAATATCCGTAGTAGAAACTCTCATACGCCTTGGTACCATCATAAGTGACGAAAAGGTCCTTATTCACGAACACATGGCAGTTCCTGCTGGATAAAGCAGCCGAGACTGCCGAAGCCGCCATCAGATACGGCGATACTTTGAGAGCTTTCCGGCCGTGCTTAGCGCGGTATTTGTTGCACTCGTCTATGTAGTCCAGAGCCTTGTTCAGGTTATCTATAGATAGCGATCTGTTGATAGATGCTTCAAACGTATCATCGTCGGATGATGCGCTCTTATCCACCTTCTTGATGATGTCCTTGCATGTGCTGTTTTTCTTCGCTCTTGAAATGCATCCTTCGATGGTCAGTTCATCCAGATCCAATACCGTTTTGGCAGATTTGTCGTCCTTGTCCTGCTCATAGGCGGAAACTACCATGCTGTTGATGAATTCTCTGCCCACAAGAGCCAGATCTTTGTCTGTCACCTTGACTTTGGCAGCTGCTTTTGACTTAGCCGTTTCGTATTTCTTCTGCGCTGAAGCCAGGTCCTTCTCGGCCTTTTCGACCGCCGCTTCCTTTTCTGCTATAACGGTAGAGATGCTCTTTTCTGAAGCATAAGCCGTGAGCGGCGGCGCCATAGTGACGATCAGCGCTGCTGACAGCAAAAGACAAACGATCGCTTTCAGCGGATCAGATCTTTTGATATTACCGGTTTTCATAATTAAAAAGCCTCCCTGCGTTCCCCCTGGTCAAACGATCAGCGGACCAGTACATGAATTCTTTCCAATATGTCATCCACCCCTGCAAGGGCTCCCCTACCTACCGTACCGCAGGCAAGATAAGCTTCCTTAGGCTCAACGAATCCAAATCCAATATCCTTCAAAATACCTATATTCCTCTGTGTAAGAGGATTCTCATACATGTTCGTGTTCATGGCGGGACAGATCAGCACAGGCTTATCTCTGTATGCCAGAAGCGCGGTCGTCAGCATGTCATCCGCGATGCCGGCCGCTGCCTTGGCCATGAAGTCTGCGCTCGCAGGTGCCACCACGAAGAGATCGGCCTCTTTCGCCAAAGCTATGTGCTCAACGTTTCCCGGATCCTGATTATCGAACACGTCAGTATAGACCCTGTTCTTAGTAAGCGTCATGAAAGTCAACGGAGTCACGAATTCAGCCCCGGCTTTCGTCATGATCACCTTAACGGAATGCCCTTCCTTGGTCAGTTCATTCGCTATGTCGCAGGCTTTATATGCAGCTATGCTTCCAGTAATTCCCAAAATTATATGGCTCATATTCCAACCTCTCAAAAACCTATGGTATTCTCAACCACTCCGCGCGCGATGGCATCCTTGCCCTCGTATCTTTGTTCCTTCCCTTCCTTGCTGAGAAGGAAACCAACATGTACAGGCGAGACAACTGTAGCGTAGTCGTTTGCCAGACAGAAGTCTGTCCTGTTCTTCAAGATCTGCTCTGCAGCGACCTTCATGAGTTCCTCGTGGCTCACGTGATCCAGGAGTTTGAAACCCACTATGACCGCGTCAGGTGCCATGTCTCTCAGTTTGGAGATGACCTTGGGCGTCTGCTTCAGCATGAGCAAAGGATCATCGATCGAGGAAGGAAGTTTGGTATACCTCTTCCTGAAATCTTCCTTTTCGAGCAAGGCTCTCACGTCATCTAACGTCTCGCATCCGCCCTCCGCCAGGAGTTTGAGGAACTCCTCCAGAGAAATGAAGCTCGCTGTCGTATAGTCGCTTACGGCCATGCTGTGGATCATTATATCGATAACGTTCTCTTCTGTGAGTTCGGTTATCTTTTGAAGGAGGTCGTCGGTCGACCTTATCGGTATAAGTTCGATCTTCGGATCATCGGGCACTATAGCGCCTTTACCGTGGATATAGAAGATCTTCTCCACCTCGTCGCGCCGCGCGAACTCCGCAGCTATCTTGCTGCCAAGGCTGCCCGTACTCTTATTAGTTATAGCTCTGATCTCATCTATCGGCTCTGACGTGCCGCCGGCTGTGATGATTATCTTTTTCATTTTTCAGGCCTTCTGCTTGATCGATTCCAATACTTCCAACAGGTCTTCCACGTCTTCTTCAGGCGTCGCCCAGGAAGTGCAGAATCTGATCCTCTGATAACCAGGATCAAGTGTGCCGTCCGGCTCGTATACACAGTATTCCTTAAGCGCCTCCGCCTGCGCATCCGATACTCTGATGAATATCTGGTTCGTAGGCGAATCCACTGCGAACTCGAAGCCCAGATCTGCCAGACCGGCTCTCAGTTTGTCCGCCATAGCGTTCGCATGCGCTCCAAGCTCATAGTATAGTCTGCCCTTGTCCTTGAACATCTCCTCGAACTGTACTCCGAGGAGCCTGCCCTTGGCAAGCATAGCTCCGCAGTGTTTGATCATGAATCTGAAGTCCGGTTTCAGTTTGTCGTTAACGATCACGATCGCCTCACCGAAAAGCATTCCGATCTTGGTGCCTCCGAGATAGAAAACATCGCAGAGTCCCGGTATGTCTTTGATATCGAAATCCGTGGCGCTGTTGGTCAAACCGACTGCCAGACGCGCGCCGTCGATATACAGATAGAGATCATATTTAAGGCACATAGACCTGATGGCCTTCAGTTCATCCAGACTGTACAACGTGCCGAGTTCTGTAGGCTGGCTGATATATACCATCTTCGGCTTGACGAAATGCTCATCAGAGTGAAAGAGTACAGCCTCCTCTATCTGCTCCGGGTGGATCTTACCGTCTTCGGTGCGCATATGGAAGATCTTATGTCCGGTAGCCTCGACACCGCCGGTCTCATGCCGGCAGATATGGCCGGTCTCCGGCGCGATCACCGCCTCGAAAGGTCTCAGGGCTGAAGCTATGACCGTGATATTGGTCTGAGTGCCTCCAACCATGAAGTGGATGTCGCAGTCTTCTCTTCCTATGGTTTCCTTGATGAGCTCAGCCGCATGCATGCAGTGTTCGTCCATGCCGTAGCCTTCGCTCTGCTCCATATTCGTTTTTATCAGCGCTTCAATTATCTGCGGCGCAGCTCCCTCGCTGTAATCACATCCCATGTATATCATGGTCATACCTCCATTCGCTGTGTCTTGGTATATAGATATAGTTATTATACCATCTTTTATGCACAAAAAACAACCATTTTTAGGGTATAGCATTCAGAGCAAAGAAAAACCCCGTGCGCTGCACGGGGCTTTCTGATGGAGGCGACACCCGGATTTGAACCGGGGAATAAAGGTTTTGCAGACCTCTGCCTTACCACTTGGCTATGTCGCCCTGTGGTGCGTGGATATCCACACACCGCATATGGTTGGCTAGGGTAGCAGGATTCGAACCTGCGAATGACGGAATCAGAATCCGTTGCCTTACCGCTTGGCGATACCCCAACAAATAAAATGGGGTGGGTAGTGGGATTCGAACCCACGCATATCGGAGCCACAACCCGATGGCTTAACCGCTTGCCGATACCCACCGCATGATCCTGCAAAATGCAGGATTTTTAAAATGGCGACCAAGATCGGGCTCGAACCGACGACCTCCAGCGTGACAGGCTGGCATTCTAACCGACTGAACTACTTGGCCATGTATGGTGGGAGTTACAGGGCTCGAACCTGTGACCCCCTGCTTGTAAGGCAGATGCTCTCCCAGCTGAGCTAAACTCCCCCGACTCTGCTCCCTCTCCATGAGGGTCAGCAGTATGTGAAATGGTAGCGGCGACTGGATTCGAACCAGTGACACTCCGGGTATGAACCGAATGCTCTAGCCAACTGAGCTACGCCGCCATACTCGCGCGGTCCCGAAGGACTGCACAAGATATATTATCAAAAAGACAATTGAATGTCAATGTTTTTTTATCAA
>JAFYJM010000075.1 GCA_017538125.1 Bacillota bacterium | reverse complement strand
TAAAATATAAGGCCTATTTGTTCCTGAGTATCCTTTCCAAAAGCTGGTCGTATACAGGCTCTCCTCCGAGGGCTTCCGCAGTAACGTAGCTTACCAGCGCTACCATCGAGAGAGGCAGCAGATTGGAAAGCGCCCCGGTCATTTCTGAGATCAGGATGATGCCTGTCAGCGGCGCGCGGACGATGGATGAGAAGAGTCCTGCCATGCCGAGGATAACATAAAATGCTATGTTGTCGTTAGGCAGGCCCAGCGCGGGGCTCAGTACAGAGGTGAAAAGCCCGCCAGCCAGCGCTCCGAGTACCAGAAGCGGCAGGAAGATCCCTCCCGGTGCACCTGTTGCGAAGCTGTATATTGAATAGATGAAGCGCACGATAAGGATAAGAGCCAGAGAGCCGGCAGCTATGAAGCCGTAGCCGGTCTCTTCGACTAAGCTGTGGCCTGATCCGAGGCAGACCGGATAGAACTTAGCCATGACGATGACAGAGAATGCAGCCAGAACCGCCTTGAGCCAGCGAGGCCTGATCTTCGCCTGAAGGTCCTGTGAAAGAGCCAGAGCTCTGTTATACGCCACGCCGAGCACGCCTAGAAGCGCGCCGAGGATGAGGATCATCCAGTAGTCGTTGAGCGTTGGTTTTTTGAAGGCAAAGATCGCGAAGACCGGCTGCAGCCCGAAGACGAAGGAGGCCACATACTCTGACGTGACGGCTGCTGCCATTGTGCTCAGCAATACCTTGGGGTCGAAGTCCTTTCGGAGTTCCTCGAGGACAAAGACCACACCAGCCAGCGGTGCGCCGAAGGCGGCTGCCAGTCCTGCCCCTGCGCCTGCTGAGATAAGCAGACGCTCTTCGGTCTTCAATCTGCCTGAGAGACGTGAGAAGCCTTTGCCCACCATGGCGCCGAGCTGGATGCTGGGACCTTCGCGGCCGAGAGCCAGACCGGAACTTATAGCCATGATGCCTCCAAAGAATTTAAGGGCAAGGACCCTAAGCCAGTCGGTCTTGATACGGCCCATAAGCTCTCCCTTGACCTGAGGAATGCCGGAGCCTGAGATGTATGGTTCCTTGTATACAAAGTACGATACGGCAAACGCGAAGACTCCGAGGATCAGAAGGCCGATCCAGCCAAAGCCCGGACCGGCATCCGATAAGCCCTGAAGAAGCGAGTCTTCTTCGGGTTCCGATAGCCCTACGATAACGTTTCTTATCCCATCCAGCTCGCTCAGAGTGAATCTGAAGGCTGACACGACGACACCGACCAGAAGCCCTACAGCGATGCCTTCCAGTATGACTCTGTATTTTAAAGTGCCGAGAGCCCTGATGGCTCCCGGCATTGAGTTTGTGTTGATCTTTTTAAGCTTGCGTGATTTGTAACTCATTTTTTCGAGGATCTGAACTCAACTTATCTTACATATACCTTGGGCAGTCTCTGACCGAATGCACAGGTGATCTCGTAGTTGATGGTTCCGGTCATCTCGGCGATGTAGTCTGCGGATACAGTGTTCTCTCCGTCAGAGCCCATGACGATGACCTCATCGCCTTCGTGCACCTCGGGCACGTCAGTAACGTCGACCATGCACTGGTCCATGCAGATATTTCCCGCGATAGGGCAGACGACACCGTTCACGATTACTTTGCCGAACTTCGAATAAGGACGAGGATATCCGTCAGCATAACCCAGAGCCAGGGTGGCGATCTTGGAAGGTCTCTCGGAGATGAATTTACGGCCGTAGCCCACGGAAAAGCCAACGCCGACTTCTTTGAGCTGGACTATGTTCGCTTTGACGGACATGACCGGCTTGAGATCGAGCTGGTTCTTGTCAACTTCGTCAGAAGGATAGAGTCCATAAAGTATGATGCCTGCGCGGCACGCGTCGAAGTGCACTGTGGGAAGCTCCATGATGGAGGCCGAGTTGGCCAGCGTCTTCATCGGAAGTCTGACGCCTGCATCCAGGATGGCACTGCAGAGTTTGTTGAACTTCTCTTCCTGACCGTGCGAATAAGTCTTGTCATATGCGTCTGCTGTGGACATGTGCGAGAAGATGCCGACGATCTTCGTATTGGGAAGCTCGTTGATCTTCTTGATGTCGGCGACTGCAGGAGCGATGTCGTCCGCCTGGTAGCCGATCCTGCCCATGCCGGTGTCGCAGACGATGATCACTTTGCAGACCTTGCCCTGGCGGTGCGCCTCGTTGTCGAACGCCTTGACGTTCTCGGAATCGCAGACTGCGGGGATTATGTCATATTTGACGACGGTATCCGCGTACATGTCGGGCACCAGACCCAGCATGATGATATCTTCTTTGAAGCCTGCATCCCTCAGCTGGATCGCCTCATGAAGGGTGGCGATAGCGAAGGTCTTGCAGCCTTTCTTCTGAAGGATCTGAGCATATTTGATGGCGCCGTGACCATAGGCGTCTGCTTTGATAACGCCGATCAGCTCAGAATCACCGATCTTCTCTTTGATCCTGTCTATGTTATATTCCAGATTTGTAAGGTTTATCTCTGCCCATACGGGTCTTAAAGCTTCCTTATACATTTCAGGTTCTCCTTTTCGATCATTAAAATCCACTAAATATTATAGTATTATTAGGGTCTGAATTCAAGGAAAAATGTAAAAAACACGCGCTCGCACGCGTATTTTAGTGAGTTTCTGTCCGACGCTCGACGGCCGTCAAAACCAAAGTGGACGGAAGGAGTTTTAAGTGATATAATAATCAACAAATAAGGCAGCACAGGCGGAGGACAAGATGTACAGAGAGATATCCAAGCTGGTCATGTTCCGTAATTTCGGAGACGGCAGCATACTGAATAATATAACCGAGATCATCAAGGAAGCCGATCAGGGCGCGGCGGACAGGGAGCAGCTCGTCCGCAGGACCTACGGCGAGATCAGGAGGCTTCTGGAGGTCGGCACGAGCTACGGCTTCGACAAAAACCTCTGGAGGGATTATCTGACCTTCCTTCTGATGACCAATGAGAATCCTTTTACCCTGACCTGTGAGAAGGTCGGAGCCAATAACGGCAGCGTGAACGGCTTCGCGGTGTCCGACTTCACGATTTTTCTGAGGCTCATGAACTATGACTTTTCAAGGCTCGAAGAGTATCTGGGCGTGGACTGCTTCTCGGTCGTGACCGACTACAAATCCATTCCGAAGAAGGAGCAGATGTATAACAGAAACGTCAGCGAGAAGGTGCGCAACCTGAGCGACCGGCTTGGTGCGCTTGATCCTTCGGACGGACAGGGCGCCTTCGACATCATGACAGACTTCTATCGTAAATACGGCGTAGGCATGTTCGGTCTGAACCGCGCCTTCAGGATCCGCCACGAGGAGGGCAAAGAACTCGAGTTCATACCCATCAACAACACCGACCGCGTCATGCTCTCAGATCTCGTGGGTTATGAGATCCAGAAGAAGCGCCTAAGAGATAATACAGAGGCCTTCGTGGAGGGACGCAGAGCCAATAACTGCCTGCTCTTCGGAGACGCGGGCACCGGCAAGTCCACTTCTATCAAGGCACTCATCAACGAGTACTACGACCAGGGCCTGAGAATGATCGAGATCTACAAGCACGAGTTCAAAGATCTCTCCGCGGTGATCTCCGCCATCAAAAACAGAAACTATCGCTTCATCATATATATGGACGACCTGAGTTTCGAGGATTTTGAGATCGAATACAAGTATCTCAAAGCTGTGATCGAAGGCGGTCTGGAGTCACGTCCGGAGAATGTGCTGATCTATGCTACGTCGAACCGCCGCCACCTGATCAAAGAGACCTGGAACGATGTCCACGACATGGATCTCGAAAAGCACCATTCAGATACCGTGGAGGAGAAGTTGTCTCTGGTCGAGCGTTTCGGTCTGACCATAAACTACTCCACGCCTGCCCAAAAAGAATATTTCCACATCGTCAAAGAACTGGCCTCACGTTATCCGGAGATCGATCTTAGCGAAGAAGAGCTGCTGGCTCAGGCTAACAAGTGGGAGATGACCCACGGCGGCATGTCCGGCAGGACAGCCCAGCAGTTCGTGGACTACCTGTCCGGTATGTGCGGTAAGAAGGCATAGGCGAGGGCCTGCTCATCATAGTGGCATAAAAAAGCGGT
>JAFYJM010000074.1 GCA_017538125.1 Bacillota bacterium | reverse complement strand
GCATATAAACGAAGACCATTTCTATGCGGAGATCATTAACCCCGAGACCGGAGAGCCTCTTCCTGAAGGCGAGATTGGTGAGCTGGTATTCACCTCCCTGGATAAGGAAGGCTTCCCTCTCCTGAGATACCGCACCAGAGACCTTTGCCGCCTGACCCGCCAGAAATGCTCCTGCGGCAGGACCCACGTAAAGATGAGCAAGCCTCTCGGCAGATCCGACGACATGATGATCATAAGAGGAGTCAACGTATTCCCTTCACAGATCGAGACAGTGCTGCTTAATGAAGGCTACACACCGAACTACCAGATCATCGTGGACCGCGTAAATAATACCGATACCTTCGACATCAACGTGGAACTCACGCCGGATCAGTTCTCCGACCGAGTAAGAGATATAGCCGTCATGGAAAAGAACCTGGTAAACGCCATGCGCTCCATGCTGGGCATCGGTCCCAAGGTACACCTGCTGCCGCCTAAGTCAGTGGTGAGAAGCGAAGGCAAGGCCGTCAGAGTCATTGACAAGAGAAAACTTCACGATTAAAATATAACCAGGAGGTGAAAAACATGAGCATCAGACAATTATCAGTCTTTGTACAGAATGAAGCAGGCAAGTTACAGGAGATCACCGACTGCCTTTATGAAAACAATATAGATATACGCGCACTCTCCGTTGCAGAGACCCAGGACTTCGGCATCTTTAGACTTATCGTCGACGATATCGATAAAGCCGTGGATGCGCTAAGGGAAGCAGGTCATATAGTCAAAGTAACCGACGTAATCGGCTGCAAGCTGGAGGACCGCCCCGGCGGCCTGGCCAGGATCGTGAAAGTCATCAGCAACATCGGAGTGAACATGGAATACATGTATGCCTTCCTCACCAAGACCGACAGCGCATATCTGGTCATCCGCGTTGAGGATAACGACGCAGTGGAGGCCGCGCTTAAGGCCAGAGACATTCCTCTCCTTCAGGAATCGGACGTTACAGCGCTGTAAAAAGTATAAACAGATCAATAATATTTTTAAAAAAGCGGGCATGATCGCCCGCTTTTCGTATTGGCATGTTAGTATCCACTCACATATCGATTGAGTAACTCACCTTGTGTCCGTCGACGCGGCGCTTCAGAAAGCCCAGCTCAGTAAGCTTCATCAGGTCTTTTCTGGCGGTTTCGAAGGATACTCCGAATTTGTTCCTCCACTTTTCGGCTGTGATAACAGCCACGTCTTCTGTGGCCAGCCATACGGCGCCTTTAATAAGTCTCACATCCTTTTCAGGATCAAGCAGTGCTTTGAGTTTGCTTAGTCTGTCCATGACTTTGAGTCTGCTTCCCACGGATCTCACTGTTTTGGCGAGCAGAGAAGAATAGTAATTCGTAAAGTACGTCAGGTCATATCCGTTCGCCTCGTTCTGAGATGCTCTGATCGCCTTGTAGTATCTTCCCCTCTCCTCTGACAGGATCCCGGATATAGGCACATACTTGAAAAAGTCATAACCCGCTTTAAGTAAGATCATATAGGTCAGCGCACGGGCTGTCCTGCCATTCCCATCGAAAAACGGATGGATTGTAACAAAGAACACATGCGCGATCACAGCCCTCTCCACCGGGTGTATTTCAGGATCATTTATATAGTCAACGAGCTCAGACATCATGTCCTTGATATATTGGGGATCGGGTGCCGTGTAAATGACCTTGCCTGTATGCGACATCACGTAAACATTGTCATCTCTGTAACCCTGAATGCTTTCGTCAGTCCCCTCCGTCAGGATCTGCCCTATGCGGATAATCAGATTCTCAGTCACAGGATAGTCAAGATTATCCAGAACAAATCTAAGCGCATTATAGTTATTGAGAATCATGCGTTCATCTTTGTCCGACGGCTCCCTACCGGATTCTACCAGAGCATGCGCCTTTTCTCTGGTGCTGAAAGCTCCTTCTATTATGCTTGAATAATACGCTTCATCGATGAGACTTCCGTCTCCCAGATCTGCAAAAACAGACGTATCAGACGTGTTTCTTGCCATGGAAGTAATCACATCAGCGGACCTGATGAACTCTGCGGTTCTGTTATACATATACGCCTTGCCATCATAGAAATGAAGAGGCAAAACTCTCGCGCCACTCCTGCGGTATTCCAGTTCTTCAGTCCAGAAATCATCGATATTCAACTCCAAAGGGAGTCTGTACATGATCTCTTCTTTAGTCATGTATTTGTCATAAAAGAACTTTATCAAATCAGATCTTTCGCTTTTCATTACAGTATCACACTCTTCCAGGATGTACTTTGGGTTTAATTTCAAGTATAAATCAAGTTTATTTCCATTTAATATCAATTATATATCAAGTTAATATCAAGTGCAAGAAGTTTATTTTAAAAACAGCCCGGCATGTTTCCATGCCGGGCAGATCGTTGCCGCTTTAATGCTATACTGACATAATTACGCCTATCATCCATGCAACCATTAGGATACCCCACACAAGCAATACTATAAGCCATGTCATTGACACAATAGCGCAAAATGAAGCCGGGGTTGTAACAGAAGTCCGTTCGGCCTCGCCCAATTCTTTATAAAAAGCTTTGCCTAGATTCCTCCTATATACCAGTGTAGAAACGATTGGGACAATACACAGATCCAGAAGCAAAATTGCTATTGGAATATCTTCAGGTATCATGTCGTCACTATCGAAATAGATATATGTTAACAAAACGGGCAGAAATGCACCAAGTACAATCATGGAGAATCTGCCAACAGTCATCATATTAAACTCATTGATATCACCATTAAAGGCCATCATCAATTTGTTGTGATTTTTTATGTACAGCAAAACTGCCACAACCGGAACCGTACACAACGCCATTACCCGAATTATTATAAAAACAATGTCCGCCCAGTCCGAGTAATTCATTAACAAAGTCATTATAGCTGCAATTAAAACGCACACCACTATAATATATGCTACATGTGAACGTTTAGAGAAGCGTTTTTGACCATTGCCATTTGTTTTCTTTATCCAAAGCAAATCTGACTGATCTTTGAACATGAAAAAAGCTAAAATTGGAAATACCAACGTAGAAGCCAAGGCTCCTATAAACGTCATAATGAAAAACTCTACATATCCATCCATTAAGTTCCTCCCCCATTCTTACTTATATAGGTTATGCAACAGCCTTTAATTATTCTCAGAACGTAAAGTTGCCGTCCCTGAAGATCTCAACTTCCTCACCCTCGTGGGTGGTGCCGACGATGGACATGTCGGCGGAGCCCACCATGAAGTCCACATGGGTCATGGAGAAGTTCAGTCCTTTCTCTTTCAACTCGTCTTCTGTCATATCTTCAGCTCCGTAGATGCAAGGATATGCCTCGCCGAAAGCGAAGTGGCAGGCAGCGTTCTCGTCGAACAGGGTGTTCAGGAAGAGCACGCCGGAGTTCTGGATGGGTGAATCGTGAGGAACCAGAGCCACCTCTCCGAAATAGGAAGCACCCTCGTCAACGGAGATGGCGTTCTTGAGGACTTCCTCACCCTTCTCAGCATGGACTTCCACGATCTTGCCGTTCTCAACTTTGAACCAGAAGTTCTCGATGAGAGTTCCGTTGTGGCTCAAAGGCTTGGTGGCAACCAGTTTGCCGTTTATCGAGTCGCGCTTGGGCTGTGTGAAAACTTCCTCTGTAGGGATGTTGGCTGAGAACCTGAAGCCGGCCTTGGCCTGCTCGTCTCCGCCTGCCCAGAAGTGTCCCTCAGGAAGTTCAAGAGTAACGTCAGTTCCCACGGAATTGTGATATTTCAGGCTCTTGAAATTGTATTTGTTAAGGATCTCCACATGACGTCTGATTTCATCTGTGTGATCCGTCCAGTTTTTGGCAGCGTCTCCGCCGTCAACTCTGCAGGCGTTAAGTATCTCTTCCCAAAGCCTGCTCACAGCCTCTTGCTCACCCAGTTCAGGGAAGACCGCCTTGGCCCAGGTTTTGGTAGGTACGGAAACGATGCACCAGGGTGAAACGTTTCTCATCATCCTCTGCCTGTATGCTTCCAGAGCCTTACCGCTTGTGATCTGGGATCTCTTGAT
>JAFYJM010000073.1 GCA_017538125.1 Bacillota bacterium | reverse complement strand
GTTCTCCACAGCTTCTTCCGTCGCCTTCGGTGCTGTGACCGCGAGAACGAGTTTCTCCACGAGCTCTGGGTGATCGATCGCCAGATACTGAGCGATCATGCCGCCCTGGGACACGCCCAGGACGCTGGTTTTCTCTATGCCAAGTGCCTTAAGAGCCTCCGCCTGATCACAAGCCATCTCTCTTATCGTATATCCGTCCGGCATGTCGTTCTTCCTGCTGAACATGTATACCGTGTACTTCTCAAAAAACATCTCATAGGGTCTGGCAAGCAGTCTCGCCTTGCCTTTTACCGTAGCCAGTCCGTCTGAAAGTCCGGGAAGCAGTATGAGGTTCTTCTTACCGCTTCCGAAAGACACATAATACATCTCCGTGTCGCCTACAGGCACGCTGCCGTTTCTAAGATCCCAGCTCATAAATATCCTCCCGCGCCAAAGTTATTTGCGGTATTCCAGTCCCTCGAACGTATATCTCTCTCGTGTCTCGGTGGCAGTTCCGTACTGGATCGCAGCCTTAGGACAATATGATATGCAGGCCATGCAGTGGATGCAGCCTTCTCCCCACTCTGGACGTCCGTCCTGCATGAGGATGTTGTTCATGACGCAAAGCTCCGCGCACTTGCCGCAGCTATTACATTCGTCGCCAACGCTGAAAGCGTATCCTTTGATGAAGAACTTGCCGAAGGCGGGATTTACCACGCGAGTCAGAAGATACTGCCCGACCGTTACTCTTACAGGCGGGAATTTCTCGCCTTTTTTGACGCACTCGCAGGTCCTCTCTATAGCAGGTCTGGATTTAGTTATGATCCTTTTTGACTCCGCCTTGCTCGGTGTGTTGAACATGGCGATATAGTTTTCCGGCATGATTATGGGCGCAGTACCCATGTACTCCATGCCCTTCTTAACAGAAAGCTCACGGTTGTACTGGCAGGCATTTCCGATGGAATCTCCGCAGGTCATGACGAACCATGCTTTTTTTACCTCGCTGAGATCAGCAAGCTCTATCCATTCCTCTACGGCTTTCGGTATCTTCCAGGCATAGGTAGGCGTGACAAAGACTACCTCTTCATCCTTCACCGGTTCCTGGATATTTTTCTTGATCTGCGGTCTCAGATCGATCAGCTCGCACTTCCCTGCTTCAGCGATTTTTTCTGCTACGTATCGGCTGTTGCCCGTTCCGGTAAAAAACAATACTTTCATCTTCACTCCTCCGATCGTTCAAAGCTTCACCACGTTGACTTCATAACCAAGGTCTTCAAGAAACCTAAGGAAGTCTGACGTGTCCAAAAACAGCGTCTTATCATTGGTGTTCGGGAAGAAGCACATCCTCTTCTCGTTGATGATATCCTCGTCTATATATACTTTGATATCGCGTTCTTCATTGTTCATCAGTCCGAAAGGAGACACCATCCCCGGTATCAGTTTCAATTTCTCCACGAGGCTGTTCTCGGAAGCCATCTTTATTCTCTTCGTCCCGGTGATCTCCTCGAAACCTGCCAGGTCCATACGCTTGAACTCATCCATGATGGCCAGAAAATACGCGGTCTTTTTCTTATTCGTCAGGAACATAGTCTTGGTGCGTACGCCTTTCACGCCTTCTATATATTTGTCCGCCGTCTCCACGTCAAGTGTGGGCTCATGCTCCACTACTTCGTATTCGATGCCCAGTGAATCGAGCTTATCGGCAACCTGTCTGTAAGGGTCCATATTCTACCTCCATAATATTGAATCGTATCGATTACTTGATAAAGATACCCATAAGTTTCTTCATCGGTCTGATGTACAGACCGCGCACCTTATCGAAGCCCGTGAGCCAGTAGCAGAGCTCCGCCAATATCACACCTCCGAGAACGTCGACAATGACGTGCTGCTTCACAGTCACCGTTGAAATGCAGATGAGCACCGCGAAAACGAAAGCGAACCACTTTAACGCGGGCGGCAGATCTTCCCTAGATCTCACCCCGATCCAGCAGAACCAGCTGACCAGACAATGTATCGAGGGGAAAAGCCCGTCCGGTGTATCTATCATATAGGCCAGCACTACCGCCTGATCCCAGAGCCCGGTGCCTTGGATCTCAGGACGCGTCATAGTCGTTGGCACGATCAGAAAGAAAGCAAAACACACGAATTTAGACAATACGTCCGCAGCGAAAAACCTATCTCTCTCATATCCTCCGATCTCACCTTCGACCGACAGATCAACTCCACGCTCTCCTGAGCGGCCCAAAGCCGCGATCAGGTAGAACAGAAGCCAAAATCCGAAACTTACTACGTAGATCGCCAGACTAACCGGTATGAAAGGAACAGCTTCATCAAGCGGCAGCGTCATATTGAAGTGATGCCAGTTCGCTGTCAGTGGTTTGGAGCCGCTATATATCAGCATGTTTATGATAAAAGCCGTCGCCAGAGTGACGATCGTATACGTCATTAACTTATCAGTCTTTTTCATATAATCTCCCAATTATCCAAAATTTCCATATATTATATCAGATTTCTCCCGATATTACCAGATATAAGGGATCACCCTGTATTTCACGCGTTCCATGTATTCGCTGTAGCCTTCAAGGCCTTCTGCGAGGACTTCCTCCTCGTTCTTCATTCTTTTGTTTATTATCGGCAGGTACAGCAAAAGTATCAGGAATGACAGCGGTGATCCCAGCACGAGAGGCATGGACAGGAAAAGGAACAGAGTCGCCGAGTACATCGGATGCCTGACAACCCCGTAAAGCCCAGTGTCCACGACTTTCTGATCCTCCTGTACTTCTATCGTCCTCGAAAGATACGTGTTCTCCCTGAGTACTTCGGCGTACATTATATATGCCAACACGAAAACAGCCGCAGCAGTCCAGACTGCCCAGCCGGGCATGGTTATCCAGCTGTATCTGAAGTTGAGCCCCGCCAGAATGAAAGCTGCGAGGAACATCAGTCCGCTCAGGATCACTACCTGCTTCTGCTCATCCTCGCTCTCCTTCGCGTTCAAACGCTTCTTGAGAAGTTCGGGGTTTTTGAGCATCATAATGATCCCGGCAGCGAACATTGGTATAAAGAGCAGCCCCAGAAGGAGCCACCCATTCCAATATTTCATAGTCCCCGCCGGGACGAAGATTATCAATGCCATGACGATCAGTCCTGCGAAGAACTTGATCATGGCTTGTTTAAACAATTCCTTGTTCATCAGTTATTCTATGATCTTGACTGCGGTTCCGTAGGCGACGACCTCAGCCGCTCCCTGCATCACCATGGATGAACCGAATCTGACCCCGATCACAGCGTCCGCTCCGAGGCTCTCCGCCTCATCCACCATGCGCTTGGTAGCGATCTGACGCGCTTCGTTCAGCATCTCGGTATAACCTACTATCTCTCCTCCGACCAGAGTCTTCATTCCTGCCATGAAATCTCTGCCTACGTTCTTAGTCTGTACTATAGTTCCTTTTACCAGACCCAGCACTTCAACTTCCTTGCCGGGATAATTCTCAATACTTATCAGCTTCATCTAATTCTCCTCCTTTTAATTCTTTGAGTCTCTGATTCAGTGCGATCAGGACTCCTACGATCACACTTCCGAAAATGGCGATCATAAATATCAATACGCCCTTAGGCGCCGGATCGATACCGTCTGCCCAAATGACCAGCGCTATCGTGGCTATCATGACCAGAACCACCACAGCGGCAGCTATGATAGCTCCGTTCCTGCGTTTCTTAACGTCTGACGATTTGACATTCATAAACCTTACGCCTCCCTTCTCTATCTCTTTCATCTTTTCAAGATACGAAGATGCATCCACAGAATCAAGTTCACCCGGCTCTTCGGCCAGGAGCTCGCAGATCGATCTCATGTGTTCCAGACTCAGCGCGCTCTCGTCAAGTTCCTTCAGATGATCCTTCATGCAACTTTTGAGGCTGAGTTCTCCGGTCTTCATCCTTCTGATGTTCTCGCAGGATACTCCCAACTGTCTCAGGAGTTTGACCTGTCTGAGCTCGTTGACGTCGTTCATCGAGTATTCACGATAACCGTTCTGCGGATCTCTGCCGGGATCTACCAGTCCCTGGTCCTCGTAGAAGCGAATATTCTTTTTTGTGATGTCAACGAGTTCCGCGACCTGGTTGATCTTCATTCCGCTGCCTCCTTCGGATGCGTTTCCCTGTATCTTGAGGCAAGTATAAGGCTTCCACCAAGTGGAAGGTCAAGAGGTTTTTTGAAAAAATATATAATTTCTGTTTTTTTATTATATCACAAAAGATCCGCGGTATCTATTTCATATTTTTGTGGCGCAGAAAAACTTTTTGCGCGCAAAAAAGGCATCCGGACTCTTCGGTCCGGATGTATGTCCTCATCAGTAAATTAAACCTACTGAAATACTCTTATCTTGCAGCGAAGTCCTCCGCAGCTCTTGCCATCGCCTGGATGTTCTCCAGCGGGCTCGGTGGAGGAAGCTCGCAACCTGTACATGGAATGACGCCGCCGCCGTTAGCTTTGCCTAGCTCCAGGATTCTGATCGTATTATCATAGACCTCTTCAGGAGTTCCTCCGGCCATAACTTCTGCGGGGTTGATATTTCCTACCATGACCATCTTATGATCGCACTTCTCAAGCATCTCTTCCATATCGACCATGGAATCGACTGAGAAGAATCTTGCTCCGAAATCTCTTATGAATTCCACACGTGAGCCGGCTTTGCCGCAGATATGTACCAGAACAGGCACTTCGTTGTGGACTTTCTTCTCTTTATATTTCTCAAGCGCAGGCACGACTGTCTTCTTGAACATCATTCCGGAGATCATGTCGCCGGATGATACCGGATCGCAAAGATTGATTATGTCAGCCCCGGCTTCAACCAGAAGGTCAGCGTACACCGCCAGACACTGCACAGCGAAATCCATCAGCTTAGGTACCCAGGGCTCGCGTCTGCCGAGAGCCAGCATCAGTCTTTCCATTCCGATGAGTACGCCGCAGGCTGTAAGCGGTCCATCGTGGCCTGACATCGTAGGAACCTCTCCGTTAAGCAATTCCTTCGTGGCCTTGATCTGCTTGAGCATGCACTGTACATAGTAATCTTCAAGGAGCTTCTCCTTAACTTCCTCATCCGTGAGCTCAGGGATCTGATTCTCAGGATCATCAAAAGCAGGCTCTACGTTGATAGGCGCGCCTATAGCGGTAGCGTCCACTTTGCTTCCGAATGCATGTGTCCATGCCATCCAGGCGCTGCCTCCTACGAAGACCGCGTCGCTCTTCATTTTCTTGAAACCTTCCACCAGAAGCGATG
>JAFYJM010000008.1 GCA_017538125.1 Bacillota bacterium | reverse complement strand
CTCCTTTTCATTATCTGTATGCATCATAACATACCAAGGGGCGTGAGCGGTCGCCCGGCAGGCGACAATGTCTGATAGGCAAAGTTTGCCTGGAAATATTTGCGTTAAGATATCTGATCGTCTTCACTCAGATCATTCCACGCTTACGAGCTTCACTAATACTTCTATCATCTTTTTCATCTCGTCTATGGAGACGAATTCCATCACACCATGGAAGTTCTGACCGCCTGTAGAAAGGTTCGGGCAAGGCACGCCCATGTATGTGAGCCCAGCGCCGTCGGTGCCGCCTCTGATCGGCGTGATGAATGTCTCGACTCCAAGGCTCTCGAACACGTCGATCGCCTTATTAACGATCTCGATGTGCGGCTCCACGAGCTCGCGCATGTTATAGTAAGTGTCGCTCAGGTCGAGTTCCACCGTGCCCTCGCCGTACTTTAAATTCATATAATCCACTACGCGGCGGACGTAGGCTTTGCGGTCCTCGAATTTGGCACGGTCATGGTCTCTCACGATCATGCTGATATGCGCTTCGGACTCATTGCCCGCGAAATCCATAACGTGATAGAAACCCTCGTAGCCTTCGGTATGTGCCGGAGCTTCCGCAGGCGGGAACATACCGATAAGCTCGGTACCTATCAAAACGGCATTCTTCATCTTGTTCTTTGCAGAACCCGGATGGATGTTAATGCCATTCACTTTGAACTTGGCGCCGGCGCCGTTAAAGCACTCATACTCTATGCCGCCAAGACGGTCGCCATCTACTGTGTATGCGTATTTGGCGTCGAACTTGTCCAGACTTATGTGCTCTGTCCCGCGTCCGGTCTCCTCTTCAGGATTGAAGCAAAGCGCTATCCGTCCATGCTTGACCTCGGGATGCGCGATCAGATACTCCACAGCAGATACGATCTCTGCGATCCCGGCTTTATCGTCCGCTCCGAGAAGCGTCGTGCCATCGGTCACGATCAGCTCATGTCCGATGAAATACTGAAGGTTCGGGAACTCCTCCGCCCTGATCGCCACAGCGGGATTAAGTTCGATATCACCGCCCTCATATTTCAAGATCCTGGGCTTGATGTTCGCTCCGCTCACCGCGCTGGACGTGTCCATGTGCGACATGAGGCCGATCGTATCCGCCTCCACGCCGGGAGTTGCCTCCAGGTGGCCGTACACATAACCATACTCGTCCACCATCGCATCCGCGATTCCGATCGCCTTCAATTCTTCGACCAAGTGATCAGCCAGTTCGAACACCTTCGGGCTGGTGGGGAACTCCTCCACGTCATCATATGACGTGGTCTCAAAACTAACGTATTTCAGAAATCTCTCAACAATATCCATATGCTCTCCACCTCTGCTTCAACCTACTCTCTCGAAATCGTCTGCGCCGTGCTTGCAAAGCGGGCAGATGAAGTCGGGCGGAAGTTCGTCTCCCTCATAGAAATATCCGCAGATCTTGCATACCCAGCCATGACGCTCTTCTTCGAGCTTAGCCTGCGGCTTGGGTTTGATGTGAGCGAAGTAGTAAGCATAGGTTACCGAAGGATCGTTGTTCAGGATGACCGCTTCGGTGACCTCTGCGATGAACAGAGTATGCGTACCATAGTCATACATGTCTACAACCTTTCCGGACATATAAGCGTTCGTTCCGGTGGTAATGTATGCAAGTCCGTTTGCTGAATATGCGTAGTTTACGGGAATGTGCTCGTCGAACTTGTTGACTTCCTTACCTGTCTGGAAGCCGAAGTGCTTGAACGTATCCATCACAGCGGACTCAGACAGGAAGGAGATGTTGAACATTCCTGTAGCCTTGATCATGTCGTGAGTATGGTTAGCCTTGTTCACAGCGATCGAGATCCTGTTCGGTGTCGAAGTCAGCTGGATAGCGGTGTTGATGATGCAGCCGTTGTCTTTTCCGTCTGCCTTGGCTGTCAGCACGAACAAGCCGTAGCTGAACTTCTGGAAGGTCTTCGGATCGATCTCTGCAGCGGCCATCTTTTCCTCATCGACCTTAGGTGCTTCAAACTTAGGAATGGTTTTGTCGATGGCATCGACCAGAGCCTTGATATCGGCCTCCTGTCCGGGTCTCAGCGCTGACTTCAGGGACACGGTAGCATCCAGCATTGTCATGTCCTTGAGCCCGCCGATGATCTCTCTCATCAGGCGTCCTGACGTAGGTGCCCATGAACCGTTCTCAACGAAGACAACTGTCCTGTTCTGGATATTGTGAGCTGCCAGGTCGTGCAGAAGTTCTTCCATCGATACGAATATGCCAGCGTTATATGTGGTCGAGCAGAACAGCAGGTGGCTGTACTGGAAGCAGGCTGCTATGATCTCAGACGCAGGCGTCACGCTCACGTCGTACATCACGGTCTTGATGCCTCTGTCTCTCAGTTCTGAAGAGATGATCTCAGCCACGTTCTCGGTGTGTCCGTATACTGAAGCGTAAGCGATGCAGACGCCTGTCTCCTCCGGAGTGTATGTAGCCCACTTGACGTATTTATCAAGGTAAGATTCGATCTTTCTTCTCCATACGAAACCGTGCAGAGGGCAGATCATCTTGATCTCAAGTCCGTGTACCTTCTTAAGTATCATCTGGACCTGCTCGCCGTACTTGCCGACGATGTTCGTATAATATCTTCTGGCTTCGTCCATGTACTCTGCGTCGAAGTCCACCTCGTCAGCGAAGATCGCGCCGTTCAAAGCTCCGAAAGTTCCGAAAGCGTCCGCAGAGAAAAGGATGCCGTCCTCATGCTCGTAACTCATGAGAACTTCAGGCCAATGAACCATCGGCGCTGTGTAGAAGGTGAAGTTGTGTTTGCCCGAGCTGAATTCGCCCTTGTCTCCCACGATCACTGCCTGATCCGTCAGGTCTTTGTTGAAGAACTGCTTGATCATCATGAGGATCATCTGGTTGCAGACGACCTTGACGTTAGGATATCTCAAAAGCAGTTCCAGGAAGGTCGCGCTGTGGTCCGGCTCCATATGATGAATGACCACGTAGTCCAGATCACGGCCATTAAGCACGTGTTCCACGTTCTCGAAGAACAGTGGGCCCACTGCCTTATCTACGGTATCGAATAAAACGGTCTTTTCATCGAGTAAAAGATAAGAGTTGTATGATACTCCGCGAGGCACGGAATACACGCCCTCAAACATCGCCAGACGTCTGTCATTGGCTCCTACCCAATAAAGATCTTCAGTTATTTTCTTTGTGCAATACATTTGGTTCCTCCTAAATCAAATTTTGCTTATCTGATGCCGCAGGCCGCGGCTTTTCAACTCATTCGTAAGCGATCTCGAGAAGCTGTTCCAGATCCTCGCAGCAGGCCCCGCACTTATTGCCGACATCGCCCTGCTCCCTCAGTTCATCCAGAGTCTTAAGCTCTTTCTCTCTGATCAATTCGATCAGTTCGCCTTTTTTCTTTTTCTTACAGAGACAGACCATGAAGTCGTCTCCCATAGCCCTCATATCCATACGATTTCATCCTTTCTGCGAGTATATGATAATTATACCCATACTCACCCATTTTATTCATCGTTGTCACTGTAATTATATCATAAGGGTCCCTCTTTTGTATATGCAATTTGCTTATTAAACAAAAAAGCATGACACCCCGATATCCATCGTCCAAGCATCATGCTAATTATGCCTTAGTTTATCAATAACTATGCAATGTGTATTTTTAACTCCGAATCCAGTGCCTTCGCTATCCTGTACAATGTTTCCACCGAAGGGTTTGCGATCCCTCTTTCGATGCGTGATATGTCGGCTTGATCAATGCCTGTAACTGCTGACAATTCTTTCTGTGATAAACCTTTTCTTGCCCTGGCAGCACGAACTTCCTCGCCGATGATCATATATGCAGCCGGCCTTTCAGACCGAACAAGTTTACCTTCTTCATATATCGTCTCGGTCTCAATATCGATCATATCGTTCCACACTATGCCATAAGGGCTTTGAAGCGCACCTGACAAAAACAGCTGTCTGTTTTCAAGTTCTTTTAACTGAGGATACTTTGAGAATAATGAGGACATGTCAAATGATATGACCTTCCCATTTTGAAAAGTCACTTCTACAACAGTACCATCACCGAGTTTTAGATCTACTGCCTTATGAAACATTTCATTCCAGCGGTGGGAGTTTGTAATAATTCTCCGTCTCCCACATCTCCTCCAATTCCTTTTGATATCTAAAAATGAACTCCTTCACCATCATTTTGGCCTTAGCCGGAAACACGCCATCCATTATTTCTCCGGTTTCAATTGAAAACGGAGCGTCCAGATCCTGCGTAATAGCATGTATATGCGGTGGATTATGTTCTTTGCCTCGAAGATACATAACTATGGTGATCCCGTAAAAATAGCTGATCGTTGGCATGTATTGCCTCCCTGATAATAATCTCAATCACATTATATGTTATATATCCCATTTTGTCAATGCGATAACTGAGTCGTACTCTGAAATATCTTCTTGATAACACATACTGATCAGACATATAATGAAAACAAGAAAACTCATTCTGTAAGCATAAACATGATTTAATAAATGGAGATATCGCTATGACTAAAAAAATCGGATTCCCCGCCATCAGAAACTTCGGAAACGACCCGAGGGACTTCATACCGGACCTCTTCAGGTTCATGGATCGCTACGACTGTGAATTCTACCTTGAAAAAGGCTACGGCGAGAGGCTTGGCTATACCGAAGCAGACTATACCGCCGCTTCTCACAAGGTGCATTTCGTCAGCCGTGAGGAAGCCTTCGACAAGGACATCGTCATGATCCTTAAGAACCCGGAACCTGAAGACCTGGAAATGCTCCGCGACGGCTGCGTATACTTCTCAATGCTGCATTACGCCACCCGTCCCAAGGTCTGCGAAGTTCTGACCCGCAAAAATATCAAAGCTCTCGCCATGGACCACGTAGTGGATGACAAGGGTCTGCGTATGTTCGTCGATTATTTCGGCACCGCTTTCAACGCCTGCAAAGCCGGCGTGGATGCATTGAAAGAGACCTATCCGGACTTCTATTCTACGGAGCGCGGTCCGATCAAGGCCCTCGTCATGGGCGTTGGCGGAGTCGGCCAGAACGCTATCAGGTCTCTGGAGATCCTAAGCGACAGAGAGTTCCTGGGTAAGCCTCAGTTCGGCATCCTTCCGATAATCTGTACCAGAACTATCACCGCTCATCCGGACGTATTCGACGATATCATACGCGAATCTCTTTTGGTGGTAGACGCTACCCAGAGACGCGATGAAACGGTCTACGTCATGACAAACGATCAGATCGGCATGCTTCCCGATGAGGCTGTCATCGTTGATATCTGCGCGGACAGGTATGACTTCAGTGTCGATCCTCCCCTTGTAAAAGGCATGGAAGGCACTCTCACAGGCAACACCGAACACTTCATCATCACACCAGACGATCCAAGGTACGATGACATCCCGCCCGTCGTAAGTACGAAGAACCGCCGTGTGACCGTGAGTTCCAACGCCTGGCCTGGTATGGACGTCATGAGGTCCTGCCAGGTATACTTCGAGCTCATGAAAAACTACGTCGGACTGATCGTTGACAAAGGTTATGACGAGCTGACCGAGGACAGCGATAATCTCTTCGAGAGAGGACTGTATCGCTCCACCCTCACCTACTTCAACGAGCACCACAAATGATCATACGCCCGGAGTACGGACATTAAACAAACCTTCCCCCGGCGAGCCTGATATATAAATGAAAAGGCCCCGCGTCTCACGCGGGGCCTTATTGTGTCTGTCTTATTATCCTGTCAATCCTGATCTTCTTTGATGCCTATCAGGCAGATGCCCTTGGCTCTGCCGTCCGGCAGGGCTTTGATTATCTCGCTTATGCTGAAATATCTCATCCTGAGTCCCGCGTTATGCGAGATCAGGCAGTCGCCTTCCTTCGAAATATAGAATGTGTGAACCTGCTTGAAAATATTTCGCCTGTCATTCATGACAGTCAGAATGAAGTGGTCGCAGTAGAACCCCAGTACGTCGAAGTCCGTCTCGTCTGTGGTGAAGTTCACGTTAAGACCGAGTCCTCTCAGATATTCCGCCATGGATCTCGGTGACACGCCGAATCTGCCGGCGTGGATGATACCGTCCTTCTCGAAAGTCTCGATCAGTTCGGGAAGTCCGACCTTGAAAGACCCTTCGTCGTATCTCGAGAGCAGATTATATACCGCGATGACTTCACAGCCCGAGTAATTGAGCGAGGATCTGCCCAGGCTCATGTCGCTAAGAACATCCTGCCGCTCGATCAAGGACGTGCGGAACTCAGGCTTCTCTTCAGCGTGGCGCTCGAAAGCCTCTGCGTTAGAAACATCGTTCTTCCTGAATCTCAGTTTGACGACCTTCTCCATCCTGCGCATCCTGTCCATGACGTTAACGATGGTCCTGTTATTCAATTTGCCCGGAATCTTTTCGAAGATCATTTTTTAGTCGGTCGCAGATGTTGTCGTGAATCTTATTTGTTATTTCGCTTCAAATACTGCTTTGCAGCCCTTGTAGGTCATATAGCAGTCGAGCTTGGAAACTACCTCGAAAGGCGCGTGCATCGAGAGCACGGGCACGCCTGCGTCGATGGTCTCGATGTTTCTGTTGGCCATGTAAAGTGCGACCGTACCACCGCCGCCTTCGTCGATCTTGCCCATCTCGGTAAGCTGCCAGAGAACGCCGTTCTCGTTGAACAGTCTTCTCACATAGCCCACGGTTTCCGCTGATGCGTCGGAGGCGCCGCTTTTGCCCCTGGCTCCTGAATATTTGAAGATTCCTATGCCGTGGTTGATCCTGGCATCGTTGTATTTTTCGAAAACTTCCGCATATATCGGGTCGAGTGCTGCCGTAACATCAGCCGACAGGCAGAATGAGTTTCTGAAGCAGTCGTATACGTCAACTCCCTGGCTCTTGCACAGGTCGTTCATGAAGTGCTCGAATGCCTCTGAGCGCATACCGGTTACTCCCTGAGAGCCTACTTCTTCTTTATCCGCAAAGATACATACCGCAGTCTTCTCAGGCACATCTTCCATGTCCAGGAGAGCCTTGAACTCCGCGAAAGCACAGACTCTGTCGTCGTGTCCGTAGGCGCCGATCAGGCTCCTGTCGAAGCCGATCTCCACCGCGTCAAACGCAGGCACGGTCTCCAGTTCCGCAGACAAAAGATCCTCTTCGACTATACCGTACTTCTCGTTAAGAAGCTCCATCACGTGCTGCTTGTATCTGGCCTTGGCCTCCGGATCCGTGACAGGCACTGATCCTATGAGAAGGTTCAGGTTCTCTGCGGGGATGGCTTCTGCCATAGGCTTTTCGGCCTGTCTCCTTCCGAGATGAGGAAGCAGATCGGTTATGACGAACTTAGGCTCGTCTCCTTCTCCGAATTTGACCTGCAGTTTACTTCCGTCTGCCTTAACGATCACTCCGTGGAGTTCCAAAGGAATTGTCACCCACTGGTACTTCTTGACTCCGCCGTAGTAATGGGTCTTGAGATAGGCAAGCTCGGTGTCTTCATAAAGCGGATTGGGCTTAAGGTCCAGCCTGGGTGAATCCGTGTGGGCAGCTGCGATGTTGGCGCCATCGCTCAAAGGCTTCCTGCCGATAACTGCCAGATCTATATTCTTGCCGCGGTTATTGTAGTAGACCTTGTCGCCTGGCTCAAGCTTCATCCCTGCCTCGTAGGGCCTGAATCCTTTGGCTTCTGCCAGTAAGATGCACTCATCCACGCATTCTCTCTCAGTCTTCGCCGCGTTCATGAAATCGATGTATGCTCTGGCATAATCCTCCATCAGGACCTTCTCGTCTTCACTGATCACGTCATAGCCGTTCTTCTTTTCGATCAACACACCCATAAATAAAAAACTCCTTATCTATAAAATAGGGGGCCCCACGAGGGGTCCCCTATTCGAGTTTAACTCATTTGAACTTTTAAATCAAGCAAAGAATGCCAGATACTGTCATCTTCGCGTGATCACACCGTAAGCCTCAGATTATTCTACAGGCTGTGCATACTGCAGGAAGTAGTAACCCATTGTGGTGTAACCAACGTTCTTGAGGGTCGTGCCGCAGTACATATTGGTGTAGTAGTAAATAGGACATACAGGGAATCCGCCTTCTCCGAACAGAGTCTCCTCTGCTTCATAGAGAGATTTGTCACGGTCTGTTCCTGCAGGTGTAGCCTTAGCTTCTTTGATAGCCTTATCAAAGCCCTTGTTGCTGTAAAGTCCATAGTTGTAGGAGTTGCCTGTTACCATCAGCTCAAGATAAGTGATAGGGTCGTTGTAGTCAGCGATCCAGCCGAGACGAGCAACGCCGAACTTGTGCTCACCAAGTCCAGTTGTGTAAGTCTCCCACTCCTGGTTCTCAAGAGTGATCTTGATGCCGAGTACGTTCTCCCAGTCATGTCCGCAAGCTTCTGCGATAGCCTTGTGAGCATCGCTGGTGTTGAAGTTGTAAACGATCGTTGTGTCAGGATCCCACTTGCCTTCGTCAACTGCTTCCTGATAAAGTTTCTTGGCCAGGTCGCACTTACCTTCGTAAGTTGAAAGGTCATAATCAGGATATTCAGCAGCAAGCCAAGCATACATAGCGCCGAGTTCGGATGAACCATAAGCGAAGTCTGCTCCTGTGGAGTCAAGGATACCGGATGCTACGAATCCTGTAGCAGGGGACTGTCCGCCCTGAGCAACGTTCTTAACGATGTTTTCTCTGTCAACGCAGAGCGTCATAGCTGCTCTGACTCTCCAGTCTTCGATCTTATCGCAGTTGAGATACAGATAGTATGTACCTACGTACGGATCGATGTAGCAATCGCCGGAATCCTGCAGGGAGGCGATCATGTCAGTCGGGAATGACTCGATGAATGCCCACTCACCTGACTGATAAGCTGAAAGGATAGCAGTCTCATCAGCGGACAGATACCAGTCGATCTCGTCAGGTCCAAGGTTAGCAGCATCATAATACTGTTCATTGGGAACCATCTTGATAACGGAGTCATGTACCCATTCTGAAAGGATGTAAGGTCCGTTAACAACGATATTCTCAGGTGCAAACCAGTCATCGTTTCCTTCAACGACGTCCTCTCTCAGAGGCATAAGGGATGCGAAGCAGCACATCTCAAGGAAATAAGGAGTGTCCTGGCAGAGTGTGATCTCGAGTGTCGAATCGTCGACAGCCTTGATTCCCAGCTCGCTGGGTTCCTTCTCGCCTGCCTGGATCTCAGCAGCGTTTACAACAACGCCGTCGAGGAAGTATCCATAGTCAGAAGCTGTGGCCGGATTGACCAGTCTCTGCCATGCATACACCCAATCCTGAGCCTTTACGGGCTCGCCATCAGACCACTTAGCGTCTTCTCTGATCTTGAACGTGTAAACAAGTCCGTCATCAGATACTTCATAGCTGGCAGCCTGACCTAAATCGACCTTGGTGAACATTACGTTTCCGCTGGCATCAGCAGCCTCGTCTGTCGGGACGTACTTCATGAGGTTCTCAAACATATGCTGTACATATGTAGAACCATCAACGGAGCTGATGAGACCCGGGTCGATGGTTTCGGGTTCAGAAGCGATACAAGCCGTTGCAACGAACGGTTCAGCTTCATCGCCGCCACTTTCTCCTCCACAAGCTGTAAATGTGAATACTACAGCAAGGCAGAGAAGCAGAGTAAGAAATTTTTTCATAACTTTTCCTCCTTCATTACTCTTTTAAATAAGTACTTATTTATTTTTAGTAACGCAAGGTTACAAAAATAACTTTTTATTGGGATCTTCAAGCGACCCCTGGACGCCCTCTCAGGATACTACTTTTCGAGAAGATGGCAGGCGGCGTAATGGCCTCCGCCGTAATCCCTGAACGCAGGTATTTCCTCTTTGCAGCGCTCTGTGGCATAAGGGCATCTCGTGTGGAACTTGCATCCCGAAGGCGGGTTGATCGGGCTCGGGATATCTCCTTCGAGGATCAGCCTCTCCCTGGATCTGGTTACTACCGGGTCAGGGATGGGCACCGCGCTCATGAGCGTCTTAGTGTATGGATGGATGGGATTCTTGTAGAGTTCGAATGATTCAGCCAGCTCTACCATATTACCCAGATACATTACACCGATACGATTTGAGATGTGGCGTACTACCGAGATATCATGAGCGATGAAAAGGTACGTCAACCCCAGCTCATCCTGCAGATCCTCCAGCATATTTACGACCTGTGACTGGATGGATACGTCGAGCGCAGAGATAGGCTCGTCGCATACGATGAACTCCGGCTCTACGGCCAAAGCTCTCGCGATACCGATCCTCTGCTGCTGTCCTCCCGAGAACTCGTGAGGGAAACGGTTGGAATGCTCTGTATTGAGTCCTACAGCTTCCAGCAGTTCGTTGATCCTGTTGGTTCTTTCGGCTTTCTTCGGGAAAAGCTTATGGATATCCAACGCTTCGCCTACGATCTCTCCTACTGTCATACGAGGGTCAAGGGATGCGGATGGATCCTGGAAGATGATCTGCATTTTACGCCTGTATGGAAGCATCTTCTCAGCGATCTTCTTCTCTGAATCGTAGATCGTCTTGCCATCATAAATGATGGTACCTGAGGTGGGCTCATATAGTCTGATGATGGTACGACCCAGAGTGGTCTTACCGCAGCCTGATTCGCCTACCAGACCCAAAGTCTCGCCCTTATATATGTCCAGTGAGACTCCGTCAACAGCCTTGACGGTCTGTTTCTTTGCGATATTTCCCTTCTTCACACTGAAATGTTTCTTCAGGTCCTTTATTTCCAGGAGTTTGGTCTTTTCATCCATTATTCGGTCACCTCCTGTTCTTTATCTTCTGCAGCCGCCTTACCCATGAAATGCAGCCAGCAGGCAGAAATATGTCCGTCTCCCAGATCCGCATAGGGCGGTTCCTTGGTCAGACATATCTTCATGCAGTGTGCGCATCTCGGACCGAAGTGGCATCCCTGAGGAGGATTGAGAAGGTCTACCGGAGTACCTTCGATAGGTATCAGTCTCTCGTGTTCATCCTCATCAAGTCTGGGCATGGAAGCCAGAAGACCCATGGTATACGGATGAGCGGGTTTATAGAATATCTCCTCGTCAGTACCCTGTTCGACTATCTTACCTGCGTACATTACGGACACTCTGTCGCACATCTCAGCTACAACGCCCAGGTTATGGGTTATGAAAATGATGGCCGTGCCTACCTTCTTCTGAAGGTCCTTCATGAGATCCAGGATCTGAGCCTGAATGGTCACGTCAAGAGCTGTGGTCGGTTCATCTGCGATCAGAAGCTTGGGATCGCATATAAGAGCCATGGCGATCATGGCACGCTGTCTCATACCGCCCGAAAACTCGTGCGGATACTGGTCCACACGCTTCTCAGCGTTATTGATGCCTACGAGTTCAAGCATCTCTATCGCGCGGGCTCTCGCCTTATCTTTCGGATAATTCTTATCATGGCAGGTAAGAGCTTCCATCAGCTGATTGCCGATGGTGTATACCGGGTTAAGGCAGGTCATGGGATTCTGGAAGATCATGGCAGCCTTGTTGCCTCTGAAATTTCTCATCTGCTCTTCGTCATAAGCCAGGATATCCTCGCCGTCAAAGGTGATGGATCCGCCTACGACCTTGCCCGGATTCTGTAGAAGTCCCATGATGGCGTATGCTTCCACGGACTTGCCTGATCCGGACTCACCTACGATACCCATTACTTCATGTTCCTTCAGGGTATAGCTTATGCCGTCAACGGCTTTGACTTCGCCTACCGGAGTGAAAAATGATACCTTAAGGTCTTTTATTTCAAGTAAATTCTTTCTTTCGTCTGACATCGTTCCACCTCCCTACTTCTTAAGACGCGGGTCAAGTGCGTCTCTCAGTCCGTCTCCGACCAGGTTCAGGGTCAGAACTATGATCGTCAGAACTGCTCCGGGGAACAGCAGCCTGTAAGGGAAGAGCGTGATCGTTCCCAGCGCGTCCGAACACAGTGATCCCAGTGACGCCATCGGTGCCGAAACTCCCATTCCCAGGAAGGAAAGGAAGGATTCGAGGAAGATGGCTGAAGGGATCTGAAGGCAGGTCATGATAACAAGCTGACCTACACAGTTAGGCAGCAGATGCCTTTTTATGATCCTTCCGTTTGAAGCGCCAAGTGCCGTAGCGGCAGTAACGTATTCCTGCTGCTTCAGCATGAGTACCTGACCACGGACTATACGCGCCATACCTACCCAGTAAAGCAGACCGAATGTGATAAAGATACTCACGATGCCGGCGCCCAATGTGGACAGCGCGTTCGCAAACCACGAGTTCGATGCGTCGAACCAGTTCTGCAGGGGCTCCTTCAGAACTACCTGCAGGAGAAGTACGATCAGTATCTCAGGCACCGAATAGATAAGTTCTACTATTCTCATCATTACGAAGTCCACAACTCCTCCGCAGAGTCCGGATATGGCTCCATACACAGAACCTATTATCAGAACTATGAGAGCAGCTACGATACCGATGATGATCGATACTCTGGCTCCGTACATGGTTCTCGCCAGCAGGTCACGTCCCTGAGAGTCAGTTCCCACCATGTGAGGGAATACCTTGGATACGAACTTGAGCTCTGTAGCGCTGTCTGCGACCTCAGATGTATACTCAAGCGGCGTTGATTCCTTGATCGTACCGTCCTGAATGTCGGATTCTTTTACGGTGAAAAGTTCGCCATCCTTTAAGACGATCACGGAATCGACAAATTTGCTGTCAAAACTGAAGCAGTAAGTTTGGCCTTTATGTTTGAAGTAATAACTGCCTGCATCAAGAGCTGTAACGGAGCCGGGCTGCAAAGCTGTGGCATAAAAGCAGTCCGCACTATCCTCGATACCCTTGATCATAGCTTCCTGCTCGGAATACTCGAATGGGCCAAGCTTCTGAGAACTTCTGAATTGCTGAGAGTAATCATACGGGATAAGCGCAGGTCCTGCGAATGCAAAGATCACAACTACAATGAAGATAGCGAGAGCCACCATTGAAACGGTGTTTCTCTTGAATCTCCTGGCTGCGTCTCTCCAGTATGAAACGCTCTTTCTTATTTCTACCATGTTCTCCTTCTCTGTATCCGTAGCCGGAGCAAAGTCGGAGTCATTCAAACCATAATCAGCCCAGACCTGATCAGGATCAACCTGGAACGGGCTGAGTTTCTTGAAAGCCTGTTTCACGTTTACCTCCTTATTCTTCTGCTGAGCTGAGAGTGATTCTCGGGTCGATCAGCTTATATACTATATCTATTACAAGGTTCATCGAGACTACCAATATTGCGATCAGAACGGCTGTTGCCATAATTATCGGATAGTCACGGCTGGTGATGCTGTCTATGAAATACTTACCAAGTCCGGGAATGGAGAATGTGGTCTCCACTACGAACGAACCGGTGATGATGAATGCCAGCATAAGTCCCAGAACCGTTACCAGAGGTATCATCGAGTTTCTGAGAGCATGCTTCAGAATGATCCATTTTTTCTTAACACCCTTCGACTTGGCGGTACGGATGTAATCCTGATTGATAGCATCAAGCATGGACGTTCTGGTGAGCTTCGCGATATAGCACATATCGTAGAACGAAAGCGCTATTACCGGCATCACATATGCTTTCCAACTTGTCAAACTTCCGGAAAGTACCGGCAGCCATTGCAGCTTGACACCCAAATATATCAGCAGGACTGCCGCCAGCACGAAGGATGGTATGGCAATTCCTACCGTCGTAATTACCCTCAGGAATCCGTCCACCCAGGTACCTCGTTTATATGCGGCCCAACAGCCTAACGGTATTCCCAGGACTACCGCCAGCAGGAACGCGAGTAAGCCCAGCTTAGCTGATAACTCAAACTTGCCCTGTCCGAAAAGGATCTTTTTAACAGGCGTTCCCTCCTGCATCTTAAGTGATACGCCAAGGTCACCATGCAGATAGTTCACGATGTAGTTCTTGAACTGAACTATCAAAGGCTTGTCAAGACCATACTTCTGGTTCGCCAGTTCGATCTGCTGAGGGGTGGACTTCTCAGTAAGGAACGGGCTTCCCGGAATCGTATTCATAAGGAAGAAAGTAATGGCCATGACAACAAGTACAGTTCCTATTGCCGCTGCCAGTCGTTTGCATATATAGGTAAGCAAAAGATCACGTCCTTTCCAATATTATCGCGCCGCACATAGTCCGACACGATACTATATTATCACATAATCTTCACAATGGCAAATGCTTTAAAGGGCTAAAATTGTTTTTTTGGCAGTCCATTTTTGTGCGGTCATCACTATGCATGGGACTTATGATCCGGCAAAATTAGTTTGAAACTATAAACTCAACCTATGATAAATCAAAAGGACGGCATTGCTGCCGTCCTTTTAAGCGCAGATCATTGCTTGGTCTTATCTGCCTCTTCTCTTGTAGTCCTTTTCGATGTCTTCCTTCCATGAACCGTCTATCTCTCTCATGTCAGGTGCGGATCTCATAGCGCATATGACTTCACCGACAGCTCCAAAGTTCAGCCCGATACCCTTGCTGTCATTGACATAGCGCACAGAGCGTTCCTTTCTGATGCCCAGACGGTCGGATTCCTTGGCCACGTCGATGTTCGCACCAAGGAAAATGAACTCCCAGCCGTACTTCTCTTCCTGTTTTTTGATCATGGACTTGATCTCCCTGTAGCTGTAGCGTCTGCTGGCGTTCTCGAGCCCGTCGGTCGTTATCACGAAGATCGTCTTCTCAGGCACATCCTCTTCCCTGGCATACTTATGTATGTTCCCGATGTGATGGATCGAACCTCCGATCGCATCAAGAAGCGCCGTGCAGCCTCTCACGTAGTAATCGTCTTCTGTCATTTCCCTGACATCATCAAGCGGCAATCTGTCGCAAAAGACTATCTGCTCATGGTCGAACAGCACCGTAGATACCAGCGCTTCGCCGTCTTCCTTTCTCTGCTTGGCGATCATGGAATTGTAGCCTCCGATCGTATCCTTTTCAAGGCCTCCCATGGAACCGCTCCTGTCCAAAATAAAAACCATCTCAGTTAAACCTTTTTTCATCTCATTGCCTCCTTAAGAAATATCTGCTGTCTGCGCCCTCCCATGCGGCGGGCGCAGACTTTTCGACTTCGTTTTACAATGAGATGATATCAGGTTTGAGATGGCTTGAGGTCGCCCCCGAGGGGACTTCGTCACGCTATTAAGATCATCTGTTATTTGCTGATTTATTTGACTTTGACCTTGAAGCTCACTGTCTTGGTGACTGTCTTGTAATTCTTGCTCTTGGCAGTGATCTTGACCTTCACCGTATAGGTTCCCTTCTTAAGGCCCTTCTTCACGGTCACCTTACCGTTCTTCCCGGCTATGGTGATTTCCTTCTTGCCGCTCGTCTTGGTGTATGTGATCGTGCCCTTCGGCTTCTTCGTGTATTTCAGCACGCTGGAGACCTTGAGCGTTCTCGCCTTGGTCTTGGAATATTTGACAGTACCGGTCAGACCTTTGACCTCTATGGAATTCTTTGCCTTATTGATCTTGAAGGTCAGTGTCTTTGTGCCCTTGTACCATTTGCTGGTCATGGTTACTTTGGCGGTGGCTGTACCGGCATTAATATTATTAGAATACTCGACCTTATACTGGTCTGTATCCATCGGCCCGTCACATGTCATCACGACTACTCCGGGCTTCTTAGCCTTGCCGTTATATGTATAAGATGTGGTCTTCAGTTTGGCACTGTCGATCTTTACCAGGGGAACCATGCCACCCTGTCTTTTGTGGCACTTGGAGCATTCTATATAGATCTCGCCGGCTTTTCCAAATGTGGCTTTCTCGATCGTTTCTACATAGTTATGCTCATTACCGTCTGTGCAGAGGTCTTTCTTGAAAACTGCGCAGAGCATAGCGGGAGAAAATTTCAGCGGAGCTGTGAATTCATATGTTTCATCCGAAGTGATCAGTTTGTCTTTATCGTAGTGGATGCCGTCTTCATCCTCATATCCCTGATACCAGCCTGCGAATTCATAACCCATATTCTCAGTAGCGAAGATAGTTACAGGCACTCCATCGTTTACTGCATTATTAGTAGACTCTGTCTTTTCCTGATAAGGCCATTCGCAGCCGTCATAATACATCACATATCCGCCGATAACAGTATCCGAACTGACTGTCTTGTTTGTGTCAGCATCAACGATATGTACGCTGAACCATGAATCACCTTCCGCATATGCCACAGACGTCTG
>JAFYJM010000072.1 GCA_017538125.1 Bacillota bacterium | reverse complement strand
TAAAAGATATTGCCATCGATACGTACCCGGCATATGAAGACGGCACTCCAAAAGCCACCTGCATCGTCGGCCATCCGGAGCCAAGAAGTGAATCCGGTAATCCAAGACTAATAAATATCAGATATATTACTGCCAGTAACAGAGAATACATTTCTACCTACACCCTGGAGTGTTTCCTCTGGAAATTCTGATTACACTGATTTGCTATCTGGTAAAAAAAGCCCTTGACACGGCATTATCAAGATTTGTCTGGCTCTTTTCATCCTTATATTAATAATAACATAGTCAATGCCCAATAAATGCCCTGGAGTTATTCCAGGGCATTCACTATTGGTGGGAGGTGGAAGGAATCGATTATATCTGAATCGGCTCTTTCTCCTTTGCCTTGCCTTCATCTCTATTTGAGTACGTTTTCTGACTCGGAAAGATTCAGAATCTTTATTGTTTTGCCTGATGCTTCAATAAGCCCTTCACTCTGCATTTTCATAAGTTCACGTGAAAGTGACGGCCTGGCGACATTCAGGTAATCCGCCATCTCCTGGCGGCTCATTTCAATAAACGGAGCATTGCGGTCCTCTGAATTCAGCATTATCATTTTGATGATCTTCTGCCTGAGTGTTCCGCACGTCATTATCTCGAGCTTTCCATGTAATGCCTCAGTCTTAGTCGCCATGATCAGCAACATGTTGGATATGAGCAGTGAATGGAATCCGCAGTTTCGTTCACATGTGCCGTTCAAAAAGTCTTTTGGTATCATAAGGACTCTTGTTTTTTTCTGGGCCTGCCCAAAAACGCCGTATCTTGCATCGTTTTGTAGCAGTTTTTCGTAACCGAACAATTCACCGCTGCGCTCATACACGCTGAGGATGTTTCGCTTACCGTCATAAGTATTCCGGGCAACATTCACTGATCCGCTGAGAAGGATAGGAAGATTTGAAGGTCTCTCGCCCTCAGAAAAGATCATCTCACCTTTTTCATATGTAACGATCTCTGCCTTGCTGCATGCAAGGATGCTTTTAACGTCCTCCATATCAATGCCATTGAAGAGCATTATCCTTTGTATCATCGGCAGTGACATTTCATCTTTTGCCGCCGGTATTCTTCTTGCCATGATTCTTCTCCGTTCATTCTGCCAGCCATCTGGCTACATCAAGTGCATGATATGTGATTATCATGTTTGCACCCGCTCTTTTCATCGATATCATGTTTTCCATAACGATGCGTTTCTCGTCGATCCAGCCCTGCTGAGCTGCCGCCTTGACCATAGCGTATTCACCGCTTACGTTGTATACGGCAAGAGGAAGCACGCTATTCTGCGATACCTCCTTCAACACATCCAGATAAGCCAGTCCCGGCTTTATGATCAAAATGTCTGCACCTTCCGCTTCATCGATCATGCATTCCCTGACTGCTTCATTGCCGTTGGCAGGATCCATCTGGTATGTCTTTCTGTCCCCGAATGCTGGAGCAGAATGCGCTGCGTCCCTAAACGGCGAATAATACGCCGATGCAAATTTTGCGCTGTACGCCATTATCGGAGTATTTACGAATCCGGCCTTGTCAAGCGCGTCTCTGATGTATCCGATACGTCCGTCCATCATATCCGACGGTGCGATGAGATCCGCACCGGCCTCCGCCAGAGTGACTGCAGCCTTTGCAAGAAGCGGCAGTGTCTCATCGTTCATTATGTGTCCGTGATCGACAAGGCCGCAGTGGCCGTGCGAAGTGTATTCACAGAGACATACATCAGCGACCACCAGCATGTCCGGTGATAATTCCTTTATTTTTTTTACAGCCCTTTGCGCGATCCCATTACGGTCATACGCCTGGCTGCCGACCTCGTCCTTGTGAACAGGGATCCCGAACACCATCATCGCCTTTATCCCGCTGCCGGTCACCTCTCCTACCAGCTCATGAAGTCTGTCGAGCGACCACTGGAACACACCCGGCATGGATTCGACCGGGTTCTTTATATTCTGTCCCTCCGCCACAAAGACCGGGTATATCAGATCATCAATGCTTATCCTGTTCTCTCTGACCAGATCTCTGAGAGCCGCGCTGCTTCTCAGTCTTCGCATTCTTTCCATTATCTTTCTCCGATTCTGTCAAAATAGCCCTTTATTGCTTCCGCCAGGCCAACCGTAGTATGAACACCCGCCATCACCAGCGGTTCTGCGCCATACTCTGCAAGCTGTTCCGCGGTATACTGCCCTATGCACGCAAATCCCGGCATACCGCCATTGTTGATCACCGGCCTGCAGGTATCGAAAAATGCTCTGACTCCGGAGGCACTTGCCAGTATTATCAGGTCGTTATTGCCAACACTACATTGGCATCCCGTATGAGATGCTTCAAGTCTGTAAAGTTCAAGAACCTCATATGGTATGCTTGCATCGTCCAAAATTGTGAACATATCTGTGCTTCCGGTCTCTGCCCTGATGACCAGTAACGGTCCCGTGATCTCATCCAAGGCATCTATGAGGCATCTTGCCATCGCAGCTCCTGTATACTCCTCAGGCATCAGATCCGGCTCATAGCCATGCTGTCTCAGGATCCTTGCCGTAGCTTCTCCTATGACTGCAAAGTGCACATTGGCGAGTCTTCGCCTGTCAAACCCGGCTTCGTTCGCGACTTCGAAAAACATGGTGACTGCATTCTGGCTCGAGAACGTAATCCAACTGTATTTTTCTACATTGGCAAGAGACTCTGTCAGCTGCTGTTTCCCTTCATCTGTCATGACCGGCCTGAGTTCGAGCGCGACCCGGCTGTTTATCCCTTCTTTTGCGAGTGCGGACTTCATCCGTAAAGCAAAGCTCCTGGTACCGACTATGAGGCATTCTTTTGCCGATGTATGAGGTCTGAGGTCCATTCCTGCAGTCCCGCCGACAACTATTATCGCAGGCGCCCTGACCTCCGCATTCTCAGTCTCTTCTGCAATATTAACAAGGGATGCCCTCACGATAATCTCGTCTTCTGTGAATCCATCTGAGATTACTGCCGCAGGTGTATTTATATCCATTCCGCCCGCTATCAGATCACTCGTGATCTTCCTGATCCTGTTCAGACCCATGAGGAATATCAGAGTACCATCCAGCATGGCGTATCTTCCGTAGTCGAGCTCGTCATCTTTTGTATGTCCTGTTATCACATGGAAACTTCTTGACATACCTCTGTGTGTAACAGGAATACCGGCTCTCATAGGTACTGATACAGCTGATGTCACTCCGGGTATTACTTCAAAATCAATGCCTGCTTCCATCAGAGCCATCGCTTCTTCGCCTCCGCGCCCGAAAACGAAAGGATCGCCTCCCTTCAGACGAACTACGCATATGTACTTTTCAGCAGCATCGATGAGTATCCGGTTTATCTCATCCTGGGCCATGCTGTGGCTGCCCATACGTTTGCCGGCTTCAATAAGCTCACACCCCGGCTTTACTTCTTCCAGAAGTGCATAATCAAGCAGGCTGTCATAAAGAACAGCATCTGCTTCACGCAATAATTCCAGTCCCCTGACTGTGATAAGGTCTTTGCTGCCGGGTCCGGCGCCGATCAAATAAACTCTGCCCATTATCTGTCTCTATCCATCAGCTCGCGGGCAGCAGCAGCTACTATCTCATCCACATGCTCCCGCTCGCCTTGTATGTCAGCTCTTCTTGTAGTTGTCCCGTCATTTTTCATTGCAATCAGCCTGAGTTTCCCGTCATCCGTAAAGCGGGCAAGAGCAGCGATCGCATCGTGACACCCTGCGCCTACATACCTCATCAGAGCTCGCTCTGTCTTCAGAGCTTCAGATGTCTCGAAATGATCTATGCTGCGTATCAGATCGCTTATATCGCTGCTGGCAAGCCCCTCTATCGCTATCACTCCCTGCCCGGCTGAAGGAATGAAGGTTCCTTCGTCCAGCACCTCATATCTCAGATCAGGCTCTTCATAGAGCCCTAATCTTTTCAGACCTGCCGCAGCCAGCACCAGTGCATCGAATTCACCGCGCCTCAGTTTGGTGAGCCTGGTAGGCACATTTCCCCTCAGCGGTCTGGTCACATAATCGTCCGAGATCTCCTTTATCATTACCTGCCGTCTCATGCTGCTGGTCCCGACAAGTCGTATGTCTTCGGATCTCCTGCCCGAAAGGCTCACCAGCACATCGCGCGGGTCTTCTCTTTTCAGGCAAGCCAGAATATCCAGCGTTTCAGGCAGCTCTGCAGGCATGTCCTTTGCGCTGTGGATAGCAAGATCGATCTGTCCCGAAAGAATCGCTTCCTCGAACTCTGAAACGAATACCGCCTTGCCACCGAAGTCCCACAGCGGCTTGTCCTGCTGTTTGTCACCCTCAGTCCTCATAATGATGGCTTCGCTCTGTATGCCGTGAAGGGCAAGTTCTTTCATGACCAGTTCGGTCTGAGCCATCGCGAGTGCACTGCTTCTGGTGCCTATCCGAACCTTGCGTTTCCCGAGTCTTTTATTGATCTCTTCTCTGAAAATGCGGCTCCTTTCTGTTGCAGATGGTGTGCTGTTGATAACTTCTTCTCTCATTCTTCCAAGCTCACCGACCGCCTCGTCGAAGCTGTCCGGAAGGTCTGCTGCTATCTGATTTCGTATCCTTGCAGCCAGCATCGGACTCTTGCCATCAGTGCTTACCGCAACGGAATAATTCTCTTTTCTAAGGATTGCAGGGAATATGAAATCACAGTAGTCCTTGTCATCCACCGCGTTTACCATGACTCCGGTCTGCCGCGCCGATCCGGCGATGCGGCGGTTGAGTTCTCTGTCATCGGTCGCCGCAACCACGAGGGCCCTGCCCTCGAGGTCGGCAGGTCTGTATGCCCTCTGCAATACAACTATCTCTCCGGACATCCTGGATATGTCCGGAGAGATGTTTTCTGCTATTACCGTTATTCTTGCTCCGAATCCGATAAGGGCACGCACTTTGTGGAACGCGCTTCGTCCGCCGCCCACGATCAGCACGTCTTTGCCGCTTATATCGATCATAAACGGAAAATATGCCAATTCTATTCTCCTGTTCTATTTTTCACGTGATGCCGCGCTGTACGGCAGAGCAACGAACAGTATGCCGCCTATCATGTTGCCCAGCGTCACCACTATGAGGTTGTAGCAGTAGCCTCCAAAGCTGATGGCCTCGTTGCCGCCGTTGTTGATAAGCGACAGGGTCAGCAATGTCATGTTTGCAATGCTGTGCTCAAAACCGGTCGCGAAGAAAGCAAGCAGGCACCAGAATATCATTATGAGCTTGCCTGCGTCAGACTTGGCTCTGAAGCCGCACCAGACAGCCAGGCATACCAGCGTATTACACAATATTCCCCGTGCAAGGAGCGGAATGAAT
>JAFYJM010000071.1 GCA_017538125.1 Bacillota bacterium | reverse complement strand
CAGACTGCCTTATATTGCCACCGTTTATGTATTCCTCAACCATACCTGCAAGAACATTATAGCGTGTATCGAGCGGTATTTCAATTAGTTTTTTGGCAAATTCGTAATCACTCGACATAGGGTCTATGACCTTTTTTATGTTCTTTAGGGCATCTACATATTCGGGATATGCGTTTGACCAACTTATGTGTGCTTGATTGCAAATAATCTGAGATAGGTATTCGACTGTTCCCTCTTCAATAGCAATATTTTTCGTATAAATCACACCTCTGGCAGTCTTCGAAATTCTACTGTATGAACGCGCATGCAAATCTTCATGGATGATTGTTTTTATGTCAAACAATCTGTCCCTTCTGATTGTAATTGAGCAATCAGGCTCTTTTCTTCCATAGATATCAGTCATATCAGACACACTTAAAACATTGGACTTGCCAGACCAATGACTCTTGGGCAATCCATACTGTTCAGAGTTTAGAATCACATCTACCGCCTCACATGCTTTCTGACAGTTCCCGCTTCTGAGGGCATTCATTAAATCCACATCTCCATTTGCGAAAGAGTATGCAGATGTATAATCAATCATTGGCGCATCTGCAATTGCAAGTCCATTAGCCCTTGCATACGCTGCTCGCTTTTGCGCGTTTATTTTTTCTCGAATGTATGGGTCTTCTCTCTGCTTGCGGCGTATATAGTTGGTTTTATCCCGCCAGTTGTCACCTTCAGCGTTGTCATATATGCTCTTATAGTAGTCCGGATCATACCCTTCCACTTCCGTATTTTCGTCAAATCGTATCGCATAAGTGCAATCACAATTACTATGAACGTGTTCGGCATGGCCATTTCTCATAGCTCTTTTGGATGCTTTCTGCCAGCCATTAGAAGCGAGCATGATACAAAAAGCGCACGTATCTCCAGAAGGTATCCAGGCAAACTGAGCTCCATCTCTCAAAGAGTTGTTCAAGAGCGTATCCAGCCCTACCGTCTTGACCTTTCTGCCTGCCACAGCGCCTATGGTGTTAGGGTCTCTTGAATTGAGAAGGGTTCCCTTTACGGCACTTGCAACCTCTCCATATGTCGCCGTCTTTGCGGGTTCTGCGGGCGGGATCGTCTTACCTGACGCCATTGCCATTTCGTCGTACATCTCGCACGCCAGCGCACCGGCAGCATCTCCGTAATGGTCACAGTAGTAATACGTGACGTTTATGAGTTCTTCGATGTCGGCATCGGGGTGGTTCCTGTACCATTCAGAAACCTTGCCTGCAGCGATCTGGTCTATCTTGCTGAGTCTGTCAACATATGATTTCCAAGATTTACTGGATATCTTCATTCTCTATTTCCTCTAAGACTCGCTGCCCTCTTGTCCTCTGCTCCTGAGCTCTGATTCGCCTTATATCAGCCTGGTTGAATCCTATCATTTCAAGGAATACGTCCGTCTGGGCGAAATCTGGTCTCGCGGATCCGATCTTGATGGCAGCGTCTGCGGTAACTGCCACTGAAGGCATCGCAGGGTTCTTGAAGTGAGCGATCACGTTCCTGGACTCGTCCGGGAGAGCGTCAATGGTCGAGTTGTTGGCAACTGCCAATGCCATCAAAGCGATTTCTCTTAAATGCTCACCGTTTCCTGCGTTCAGTTGCTCTGCCATTGATACGAGCGTCTGAGACTGAGCCAAAATGGCATCGGAGCTTGTGGGATTGGCATCATTCACAACACCGGTATCTGTCACAGTAAGCCCTGTTGCAGCAGAGAACTGTGTGGCCAGGACCCTTATCATCTCTACGTGAGGAGCAATGGTGCCCTGCTGGAGCTGGCCAAAGGTCGGCTTTTCTCCTGTCTCCGGATTATTGGTAGAGGCGATGATGCTTCCAACATACTGCTTGAATTTGTCAGAGATCACGGCGTCATACTGTTCATCTGTGACCCCAAGTAAGTACTTCTGCGGTGAAGTTGAGAACTCCAAACCGATCGTGGCATTCGCAATGGTCCTCACATAGCCCTGAATGAGTCGTCTTATGGGCTCCTTGATTCTGGATCTGCCGAAAGGCTTCCCGGATGTGGGATTCCAGATCAGAGCCTCCATAAGAGGTCTGCCCATCCTGTGAGGATATCTCTCAGCGGTCCATTTGTTATCCTCAAACCGAAGAACTATAATCGCATCGTCCGTGTACATATTGACCAATGACGGTCTGTATGTCGCGTCTTTGGATTCGTCCTGAACTGCATCTATGATTGCAAGCCCGCATTTGATTCTTCCTTTTTCTCCGTCCCATAAGGCTGACGCGGTCTGAGGTGAATGGAAACGGATCTTACATTTGAGATCCGGATCCGAAGAAAGTGTCGCAAAGGTGCATCCGTACTTCAGCTCGTCTCTCGTGGCTTTCATATACTCGGAAATGAGATGGTTCTTTTTGGCTATCTCGGTGAGCTCGTCAGCCTCACCACCGTTCTGGTCTACAAAACCGTCAAACATTGATCTTGAAGCAAGCACATCCACCGTCTTTGCTCCCCAGGCACAGCCAATCTCAAGGCCAGCCATGCCATCGGGGAGTGCGATTCCGAGGTTGACTTCGGAAAGGCTTACTTTCCCCTCGTAGTATCTGTTTTTGACGTCGTTTTTGCCTACGTGATAGTTGAAAACGTTTACGAGCTCAGTGAGCATAGTCTGCTCTTCTTCGGTGAGCCCGCTGATCTTTTGTGCAATCGATAAAAACATTATCCAATCCTCATTTTTCTGTTGGGATCTCTTTTGGCGACCATTGCTCCCCATAAGGCCAATGAACAGGCCTCTATGGGCAACGAATTTTCTCCACCGAAACCCCAACCGCCGTTAATAGGTCTCTTTATTGATGTAACAGCACTGTCCCTTAGTGCAGTCTGCTTATCATACCAAGTTACTGATTTTACATTTACCGCATCCACCAGCGCTCCGGTGGCGGCTATCATATCCCTAGATGATGGTCTGATGACAGAGCCTTTCATCTTCCAGGTGCCTGAAATCTTATCGATCAGGACGTCCACGCCGTTTCTGCCGTCAATGACCACGCAGGACGCTTTTGAATATCTCGCATTGAGCCAGTCTGCCAGCCATTGCAGTCCCATTACTGTGGGGCGATGATCTATAAGCGAGACCCGCGCAGGGCCTTCAGATGGAATGACAGCTCCGCATAAGCAGACTTCAGATCCGTCATAGGAGAACTTCACCCCATAAGCGGTCTTGCCTTCGGGCTTCTCCTTGTCAGATCTGCAAGTATCCCAAACTTCTTCGGGAATGGCATATTCCACTTTCTCCTCAGCAACAGGCGTCCACCAGCCAAGACGTTCTCTTGCGAACGTGTCCGGGGGCATCTGCTCCCGCTCTCCTTCTACGGTGGAAAGCAGGATACGTTTGCCAAGAGCGGGATTCGTGTCCGCCCATCGTTTCTTGTCATTCACATCGCCTATGGCATCGACAGAATACTCGAACCACGATGTTGACTCAGTCTCTCCTGCTATTGCACGTTCCCTTATGCCTCTGAATACCGTTCCGTCTGATGATGGATCCGGAGGAGTGCCAACATATATGACCTGCGGATTTAGACTCGCGGATATCGCCGGTATAAAGGAGGCCTGGGCTTCCACCGACAGTTCCTGAGCCTCGTCGAATATGAGAAGATCTCCGTGCTGGCCTCGGCCGCCGTTTCTGGTGCGTGCCAGAAACTTCACTCTGGCACCGGTGTTCAATATGATCTGTTCTCTCCCAAGCGCAGTCTTGATGTCCTTCACATATTTTCTGAGTTTCGGAGTATCAAAAAACGAAGCCATCTCTTCAAATGACTCCGTGGCTGTCTTTTGTAAGTGAGCAGTATATATGACCTGCTCGTTATATAGGAGCATGCCTGCTTCAGCACGCCCCTCTATGAGGAGAGTCTTTCCGTTCTGCCTAGGCACGGATCCTCCGCATGTCTTGCAGATCCATTGCCCCTGATCTATGGCCATCCAATCATTCAGGATGTTGGACTGCCATATGTCCAGGTAGAGGCCTCCGCTCCTCAGTATTCGTTCTGCATCAAGTCCATCCGTGTCAACGTAATCAGGGACGACTCTAACGGACGGCTCCTGCCTTCCCGTTATTCTCCCTCTCGGATAGGATCTCCGAGATGTCGTCATGGTTTCCCTCCGTTCCCTCTATCTCTTCTATCTCTTTCAGCGTCTCTCTGTACTGACGTGCGAGTGACGCAACTGTTCTGCTATTGGATCTCTTCATGAGAGTGTAGAGATCCTGTTCCAGTTCCTTCAATTTTTCAAGCCTGCTCATAGTCGCTCCATTCTAAGCCGTACCGCTCTATTATCGTCTTGAAGTCCTCTATGTCATGAGGCTTAATGCTATAAGTCTCCTCATAGCCGTCCTTCTCGAT
>JAFYJM010000070.1 GCA_017538125.1 Bacillota bacterium | reverse complement strand
TCTGACCGGTCTCAGGCATCTGGCAGGCGATGGTCTTGCCCACAAGCGCTTCGTCGGAATCAAGCGTTATGCCGGAGCCCGGAGCTGCCATGATCTCGGAGCCTTCAGCGGCAGTTCCGCCGAACACTCTTAACGTTGTAGTTCCCTGGCTGATGAATGTAGCCGCAGCTGTGGAGCTGAAGAGATAAACGTCCAGATCGCCGGTTGATACCGCCATGTAGGCATCGTTCATGCCGGAAACCTTCTCGAATTCAACTTCCACTCCCTCTTCTTCGAAGTAACCCTTGGCTTCTGCTACGATTACGCCCACGGGCTTGATGGCTGTGCCCATCATGCCTACCTTAAGGGGCAGTACTTCTGTCTGCTCAGGCTCTTCTGTCTGTTCAGGCTCTTCCTGAGGCTCTTCCGTTCCGCCGTTGTCCTGTCCGCAGCCGATAAAGGCAAATACCATTGCGATCACCAGGACACATGCCAGAATGCTCTTTAAAAACTTTTTCATTTAATGATCCTCTCTTCCAAGTATTTTTATTAGACTAAGTCTAATGAGCTAGCAAAAAATATAGACTAAGCCCAATCGCCATGGGAAAAACAATTAGACTTAGTCTAATAAAAAGGTAGAAATATATAAATTACTGATTTATTTCTTTTCCAAAGCATCTTCGATCTCAGTCACGAGGCCGATGATGTCAACGGAATACTGCCCCAGGACCACTGCCCAGCTTGCCAGGCACCTCCTGCCCTCATCCGTTATGGAGTAGACCTTGTTAAGGCGCTTGCCGGGACCTTCTGCCTTCATCTCGGAGCTCAGCTGACCGTCAGCTTCCATCTTCTTAAGGTAACGATAGACTCCTGTGGGATCCGGACTGTGGCCTATGAACATATTCTTTTTTTCGAGTTCGTTGATGATCTCCAGGCCGTACATGGACCTTTCGGAAAGGATCACCAATATGTGAGGCTGGATGAATTTATCCAGATTCCCTCCCCTGCATGAACAGGTCAAATCAAATGTCTTCATAGAGAAATGCTTCCTTTAACGTATTTTGCAAGTGCAGCTATAACATTGCTTACCAGTCTGATGCCCACCGACGAGATGAGCACGACCTTGGCATCCTTTATCTCCTTCTCCCATGGTTCGATGGAAATGTTCTCTCCCACGCAATCCAGCTTAACTCCGCCCCTGTCGGTGTGGAGGAAGCCCTTGATCCTGTAGGTGGAACCCGCGATTTCTTTGATAAACGCGTCCAGATCTTCGTAAATAACGGGCTTCCTTTCCTTCAGCACTATAGTCTGAGGTCTGTTCTCAAAAGCATTTGTGGTGTCTTCAGATCTGTCGCTCAAGCCTGACGGACTGTCCGTCGCTTTCACGATATCGAAATCGCAGTAGCTTGCGCTTATCACGGAAGCCTCAGGATTGATCTCACGGATCGCGCTTCTGATTTCTGCTTCGGTTTCATTGGTGATCAGATCGGTCTTATTGATTACTATGATATCGCTGAAGAACACCTGGTGCCTTAAGGATTCCAGCACTTCTATCATATCGATAAAGTTTGTGCCATCCACGATGCAGAAAGCATGCACATAGTCATACTTTTGCGCCAGATAAGGCTCTATACCTTTTAGCAGATCCACCATGTTGGCCGGATCCGCAAGGCCGGAAGCTTCGATGAAAAGATATTCCAAATCTCTTCCGGAAAGTTTCACCAGCGCGTCCACGAACTGATCCTTCAGACAGGCGCAAAAAATCGAGCCGTTGGAAAGTTCCGTCATCTGCACGCCCTTGTCATCGATGATCTCAGAATCCACGGAAACAGCGCCGAACTCGTTGATGAGCACGCCGATCTTATGGTCGGCGTACTCATCTATTAACTTTTGAAGCAATGTGGTCTTACCGGATCCGAGGAAACCGGTAAGCATTACGAGTTTTATCATTATTTGACGTATTCCTTGATGGCGGCGATAAGTTCTTCCTTGGAAGGAATCAGGGAAATGAATCTCTGTTCGCCGTTAATGGTCATGGTAGGAAGGTTCTTCATACCCATCTTGACGTATCTGGGAATGTCTTCCTTGACGCAGTACTTGTAAACTCTGTATTCAGCGAAATCCTTGATCTCTTCGTAGATATCCTCTACTGCAGCTCTCATATAGAAGCAGGCTGCGCATTGGTCGGGATCCAGCAGGAAGAGCTCTACGATGACCTTGTCGGAGTTTGCGTAATCAGGGATCTCCACGTTGGAAGTATCGATAACCGTCTCATAATTTTTGATCAGTTCCCTGGTGGATTCAAGATGCTTTACAGCCTGAGCGCAGGCTATGGTGTTCTCTATCGGTGTGTCGTAAGGCATGTCGCAGCCGGGGCTGATGATGAAGTTTCCGTCGGATACTTCACGAACGGAATCTACCAGATCAACTACACACTTCATGTTGTCTTCCTGATTACCGAAGAGCATGGTGGTGGTAAGAGGGATGTTGCCTCCGAGGGTAATGTTGAATCTGTCGGTAACTTCCTTGGCCTTAGGCATATTGACGTTTTCGTCGATGGATATGCCGTCCGGTCCCATCTCGCACATTACTTCGATCTGCTTGGTGGCATTGCCGCAGACGAAGAATGAGGAGAATGCTCCGCGGGCTCTGATGTAGTCGAATACGGCAGTGAAGCTCTCGGAGAGAAGTTTTTTGATCATCTTAGGTGATATCTGGGATACCAGCGGGTCAACCACAGCGATGACATCCATACCTGCATCAATGTACATTCTGGACATTTCGATGGCTACCTGTGCACAGTAACCAACCAGAGCCTTGGTATACTCAGGATCGGTTACCATGTCCATAAAGATCTCAGTTCCTCTCAAGTGAGATGCCAGGGTGAAAGGTCCGCAAATAAGGCCATACAGCGCTGTATCCTCGCCTACCGCTTCCTTGACTCTTCTCATGGCGCTTAAGATCATGGGGATCCTGCCGCTTTCCTCGTTAGGGATCTTGCAGGCGCAGGGGATCTCCTTGCTAGGACCTTCCCAGGGGTGTGACTTGACTGAAGGCGGATTGTCCTGTGCCCACTTCAGTTCGCAGCCGATGATCTCAGCTTCCACCTGGAGGTCGAACATGATGGGCATGCCGTCCGGGATGTACAGCTTATGCACTTCCAGAAGGGATTCCACGAGTTTGTCCTCATCGGTCAGAAGTTCCTGAGCGGTGTATCCCTTAAGTTTTCCGGCGTGTACGCCAGCGAAAGGGACCCAGGGAATGTCATCTGTCTTTTCGTGTCTTAACGTCTTAAAAATTAGTTCTTTTCCCATGTTTTTTACCTTTTCTTTTATCTTTTGTTTTAATTGATGACAATAAAATTACGATGTCATTTTCTGACAAGTAAATTTTACTACAAAAATGGCATCGTTTGGATAGCAAAAAATAGGATTATTTTGTTCTTATTCTGTACTATTTTGCTTTTTTCTCTGTATGAGTTCCAGGGCCTTCTTTACCGCATCCTGCGCGCTTTCTGAATAGCCGTCGGCTCCGATCTTTTCAGCCCACCGCTCCGTGACCGGCGCTCCGCCAACCATTGTGATGTACTTGTCCCTGTCGCCGATCTTCCTCAGATACTGCTCCAGTTTCTTTTGCTCCTTTAAGGATGATGTGAGGATGGCGCTGGTACCGATGATGTCCACATTGAACTCTCTGGCTGCCGCAGCGATGGCCTCCACCGGCACCTCGCAGCCCAGGTCGATCACTTCAAATCCCGCGTTTCTCAGGAAGGCTGCAACTATGCTCTTTCCGATATCGTGGATGTCACCGGCTACAGTGGCAAGTAACACCCGGACTTTGCCGGTGGCCACCGGCCCGGGAGTGTCGTTCAGACCTGTCCGCCTGAAAATCTCATCTGTCACTTCCTTCATGATGTCAGAGGCATAGAGAAGCTCAGCAACGGAGATCTCGCCTATGTCAAAGCGATCCATGACCTCCTGGTTGCCTGCGCTGAAGCCCTCCATCAGAAGCTCCATCAGGTCGATCTCATCGCCTGCTGCCTCCTCGATTATCTCCATCGCCTTATCGTCGTCCTCTTCAGTTATTGATAATCTTGCTCTTTCAAAGATTTCAGCCCGGTCTGAACTCATGTCTCCGCACCTTAAAAATAATTAGCTTGCTTTTGTATATTTTATCATACTTTAACGATTTATCATAATAGTTTTTGACCTTTACCCAAAATATGATATAATAAACCTAATGATAGTTATATTTTTTGCGATAATCTAAAGGAAAGCAGATGGCAGATAATACATTAAGGCAAGTTTTAAAATCAGAGGAAGCGGCCAAGCGGCTGGAGGATTCCATAAACGCCTTCAGCAGGCTGACTGGCGTGTCCGTCACCTACTATAGCGAATCCGGGAGCATCCTTAAGGAATGGTTTCCAGACAGAAAGATCTGCGCCAAGTTCCAGATCTACTCTAAGCCAAAGAGCAAATGCAGAAGTCTGCTTAACTTCGCAGGAAGCTTCTCCGCGGGTCTGGGTGAGCCGTATATATTCTTCTGCAGGGCGGGACTTTCGAATATGGCCTTTCCTTTGATGGTAAACGGCGCAGCCGCCGGTTACTTCATCGCAGGACCTTTCGTGATGAAAAAACTCAAGAGCGGCAGTATCTTAAGTTTCCTTAAGATGAACGCTATCGATGATAGCGAGATGCAGGATATCATCGACTTCGCCGGAACCATGCCTGTCTTCAGCACAGACGGTATCTCCGACCTGTCAATTCTTTTCTACAACTGTGTGGTACCGATCTTAAGATCATCAGCGGATTACCAAAATGCCAAGAAGAATTTCGGCGACCAGGTCACTTTGGGTGGAATGATCAGGCAAAGCAAAAAAGACCGCCTCTCCTCCACCTTCCCTACGGAGCTAACAGAAGATCTCATCAACGCCATAATCTCAGGCAAAACTGTCCAGGCAGATAAGATATCCTCTCAGATACTGGAGAGGCTCTACGTCATCTGCCTTGGAGATCTCGAAGAGATAAAGACTATGCTTCTATGGATAACCGCCACCATCATAAAGAATTTCTCCGGTGAAGAGCGCTTCAATTTCGGAGAATTCGGCGAGATGGACATGGACATCATAAACAAGATCAACGAGGCTGCCTCGACCGATGAACTCTCAGAGACCTTCCGTTCACTCATCAAGCGGATCTCCGTGGATCTGGTCTCCTCTGTATATCCAGGGGCCTCCCCTCTGGTGGCAAGAAGCCTCAGATACATCAAGAGCAACTACACCCACAAGATCAAACTAAGCGATATAGCTTCAGAACTCCACGTGAATCCCTCGTACTTCTCGGCGCTTTTCAGCCAGGAAATGGGCAGGTCGTTTACGGACTACATCCTGGAGCTTAGGGTCAATAAAGCCAAAGACCTCCTTAAAAACACGAATATGGACATCGTGAACGTGGCGGCTTCTTCCGGCTTCGAAAACCAGAGCTACTTCACCAAGATATTCCGAAAGAACACCGGGCTTACGCCCAGGCATTACCGGCAGAATTATCTGTCAGACGATAAATAGCACAATAAAAGAGGGGCGACCGGTTCGCCCCTCATTTTCAATTACGAAAGCATTTATACACGTGTAAAAAATGAATTGTTGGTTTTGGTTGATCGATCAGAAGCTTATGCCTCTAATTCTTTCTTCATAGCTTCAGCTTCAGCATCTCTTGCTTCGAGCAGCTTCTCATACTCTTCGTCGGTCATCTTTTCCATGGTGAATCCGGTGAAGCCGTAGATGATGGATACTATCGGATTGATGTAGTTAAGAACAGCATATCTAGCATATGCCTGAGTAGGCTGTCCTAAGAATCCTGTCATAGTAGCTCCGCAGACGTTCCAAGGGATGAGCGGTGAAGTAAGAGTAGCAGAGTCTTCCAGACATCTTGACAGGTTCTTTGCTTTGAGTTTTCTGTCTTCGAAAGCCTGTCTGTACATTCTGCCGGGAAGGATGATGGCCAGATACTGGTCAGCAGTGAGAAGGTTCATGAAGACGCAGGTGCAGATGGTAACGAGTACCAGGAGACCTGTTGTCTTGGCAACCTTGAGGATTCCTTCTACGATCTGTCCCAGCATTCCGGTAACTTCCAGAACACCTGCGAATGACATGGAGCAAAGTACGATGGATACGGTCCATAACATACCGTCGAATCCGCCGCCTCCGACTACATCTCCTACGGTGTAGCTGTCGGAAAGAGGAATATCTCCGGAGATGGATTCATATCCATAGTGCATGATGTTGAAGAAGTCAACAAACTGAATGTGCTGAACTAATCCCATGCAGAGGAGACCCATGATAACGCTTCCAAACAGTGCGGGAAGTGCGGGAACCTTGAGGATTACCGCAATCAGAAGGATGAGCACAGGCAGCATCAGAAGCGGGCTTACTGTGAACTCGTTCTGGATCGCTGTCTGAAGGACTTCCTTCAGCTCCATCTGAACATCTCCCTGAGGAGCAGCATTTCTTCCAAGGATGAAGAATACTACCAGTGCGATGATGTAGGAAGGTGTTACAGTATAGATCATGTGACGAACATGCTCGAATACGTTGGTTCCTGCTACAGCGGGAGCAAGGTTGGTCGTATCAGACATAGGGGACATCTTGTCTCCGAAATATGAGCCGGATACTACAGCACCTGCTGTCATTGCGGGATTGACTCCAAGGCCAATGGAAATACCGATCATGGCAACTCCGATGGTTCCTGCTGTGGTGTAGGATGAACCGATTACCAGGGATACGATGGAGCAAAGCAGACAAGCTGTTACCAGGAAGATGGAAGGATTGAGGATATTCAGTCCATAGTAGATCATGGAAGGAATGATTCCGCCGGCCTTCCAGGTGGATACCAGCATACCTACGGTGAGGAGGATCAGGTTAGCCTGCATGGAACGGTTGATACCAGCGATCATACCTTTTTCCATGACGTTCCATTTCCATCCATTGATTGCTCCTACGATACATACCAGACATGATGATAAGATCAATGGCATGTGTGCTTCGCCGTAAGACAGGAAGATGGAGTACATGATGATTCCCAGTGTGAATACTACGCAGATAAGGATCTGCCACATTGGAACTTTTCTACCCATTTTTTAGTTTGTACAGGAATGTTCCTGTACATCTCCTTTCTCAAATAACTAGAATAATAACGAATAATGAAATCACTTTCGTAATTTATTTACATAGGCTAACGCCTAATATAAACTGTTTAAGCCTCGTCGTACTTTCTGATAAGGTCTCTGGCAACCTCTTCAGAAAGTCCAGCATCAGCGCAGACCTCGATGAAGGCCTCGTCAAGCCTTGCCCTCTGCTCTTCGGTCATCGGGCAGACCACTTTGTCCCTGAAACTATCGACGTAGTCTCTTGCCCTGTCCATGATGCTGGGGGAACCTTCCTTCTCCCAGATGGCCCTCTCTTCATAGTTGAAGGTGATGTTGCTGTAGTTCTGCTCCTTCTTGTAGTTCTTCAGGGTATGCTTCTTACCCATGAAGCTTCCGGCAGGCCCTACCTCGATCAAAAGATCACCGGCCAGGGTGTTATCATCGAATCTCATGCCGTTCTCCAGGAACTTCAGAGTGCCGATGAAATCGTTGTCGATTACCAGTTTCTCGATGCTCATCTCAGCGATAACGTTCAAGCCGCCTGCACCGGACACGTTGTCGAAACCTGCTGATAAGGCCATAAGACCGGATCTGGCGGTCTCGGAACCTGCCTGATAGTCTACCACTTTAGCATCAGACATGGCAGCGTAAGTGTGGATCGGAAGCCCATAGTACTTGCCCATCTGAGCGTATGCCACGGTGATCATGCTGCATTCCATTGCCTCCATGGGAGTATACATGGTCTTCATGTTGAAGATACAAGGTGCGCCGCCGTAAACCGTCGGGAAACCGGGTTTAAGAACCTGGATCAGGACCAGGCCTGAGAGCATCTCAACAGTATGCTCAAGTAATGCGCCTGCCAGGGTCACAGGGCCGGTAGCTCCGGCGATCTGGGCGGATATCATCTCGATGGGTATATCGTACTTGACGCAGTCCACCACGTTTCTCGCGCCTATACCGGACCATTTGAAAGGTGATGTGATGCAGATGTCAAAGATCGTATAGGGCTTGGTCCTCACCGCTTCCTCTGAGCCGAGCACGGCCTTCAGAAGCTTGAACGTCCTGGGAACTCCTTCCACGTCCGTGGAGCCGCCTATGATAGGCTTGATAGAGTTCTGCATCTCAGTATAGTAAAGATACTGGGAGCCCAACTCTCCCGGAGCCTCTTCGCAGACTACCGATGAAGATACGAAATCTATGTGAGGCAGACTCTGTGCCACCTTAGTAAGGAGTTTCAGATCTCTAACTGCAGAAAGTCTGGCAGTATGATTGTCCGGCTCGAGCACGTTTGATGAACTGGAACCCGGGTTGAATCTTACTTTGCCATCGCCGAAGGTACAGTAGTAGTCTCCGTTTCTGTCATAAACGTCAAAGGTCTCCGGCGCGGTCTCGATGCACTTGTTCACGAGTTCCGGCGGGAAGTATACCTTTTTCGTCTCCTCGTCGACTTTGCAGCCCGCATTCTTCAAGGCTTCTCTGGCCTCAGGATAATCGAAGATTATGCCCATGTTTTCTAAAACTCTGAGGGCCTCTTCGTGTACTTTCTTTACCTGCTCTTCAGTCAGGACCTTGATTCTGGGACTGTCATCATAGACAAATTTACTCATAGCAATTCCTCCACTTTACTGATTTAATAATAAAACGAAACATCGTCAATCTTCTGTATCTTTTTTTAGCATTTTTATAATTATTTTTAGGTCAGCCAAAAAATGAACAAAAAAATACCGCATGACCTTTAACGATCATGCGGCGAGAGTTTTTCATTACTTCTCGAAGGGCTTAAGTATACCGTCCACTATCATCCTGGCCACGATCTCCGTGCAGAATGAAACAGCTGTGGCGCAGTGATGAGTCCCGAAGTGCTCCATATACAGCCTGTCTCCTTCTTCGGTCTTCCAGTCGTAGACGCCTCCCATGTTGTGCTCGAGCACATCCTTACAAAGGATGCTCCCGTATTCTTTTCTAAAGGTCTCGATGACGTCTCTGACCATGGCGTGTCCTTCTTCATAGTTTCCGGAAAGGTCGTTTAGAGGTCTGCCCTTAGAAAGTGAGATCACCCATGCGGCTCCGTTAAGCGCTCCGCAGGTACCGTCAAGGCAACAGCCGCAGCCGCCGGCCAGTCCGAAACTCCCTCTTATCATGTCTTCTGTGACGCCGAAATCAGGGAACGCTCTGTATATGCCGTGCAGCGTGCTTTGGATGCAGTTCCCATAAAGCGTCTCTGTTGAATATCCTACGTTCTTGGCTTTGACCACTAGAGCCTCTTTGGCCTCCGGTGTAAGTTTGGAATAGTCTGTCATTTTAGTTCTCCCTGATCATTATTTGAAGTTATAGTTGTCTACGATCGGTTTCCTGCCCTGATCCTTGTCATTGAAGTATTCATAAAGGCTGATGCCGAGGAAAGATCCCTGGATGTTATATAGGTTGTCGAAGCCTCTTCCCTTGAGAGCGCAATAGCAGTAATACGATCTCTGGGATGATCTGCAGTGGAGATATACCGGGATATCTCTCGGTATCTCATCCAGCCTCTGCCTTATCTGGCTCTGAGGGATATTGTGAGCGCCTATTATATGACCGTTCGCGAATTCGCCCGGCTCTCTCACGTCTATGATGTAGGCTCCGGACTCCACAAGTTCTCTCACGTCTTTAAGGTGCACCTGTCTGACGTCACCGTTAAGCAGATTGAGTCCTACGAGCGCAGCGAAGTTCACGACGTCCTTGGCCGTGGTGAAGAGAGGAGCGTAGCAGAGCTCCAGTTCCTTTAAATCTTCAAGGGTACCGCCCATGGTGATCATGGCGGCTATCACGTCCACCCTCTTGTCTGCCTCGCCTCTTCCTATGGCCTGCGCGCCTAGGATCTTTCCGGATGGCACTTCGAAGATAAGTTTGAAGGCCATATAGTGGACATTAGGCATGATGCCTACCTTGTCGTTCGGGAAGATGATAACCGTCTCATAGTTGATCCCTTCCTTTTCGCAGGCTTTCTCGTTAAGACCTGTGGCAGCTGCGTTCTGACCGAAAACTCTGATGACGCATGAGCCGATGAATCCTTTTAGATGGTTCTCTCTGCCGTACATATGATCCGCAGCAGCTCTCGCCTGCCTCTGAGCAGGTCCTGCCATGGCCAGCCTGCCGGACTTGCCGGTCAACGTGTTCATCTGCTCGATGGCATCGCCCACGGCATAGATATCAGGGTCGCTCGTCTGGTAGTTTTCGTTTACCTTTATGCCTCCTGTCGTTCCGATCTCCAATCCCGCAGCTTTGGCAAGATCCGTTTCAGGCTTGACACCTATGGCTACTACTACGTTATCCGTTTCGATCTCGAAGGTCTCGCCTTCTCTCTCGACGACGATCCGGTCGCTCTTGATTTCCTTGAGGAGAGTCTTCAGATACAGTTTGACTCCGTTATCGTCCATCTCCTTATGTAGTATCTGGACCATGTCATAGTCGAAAGGCTGAAGAATCTGATCCAGGCCTTCGACCAAAGTCACTTCCTGACCCGCCTTGGCAAGGTTCTCTGCAACTTCGATACCCACGAAGCCTCCGCCGACTACAGCAGTCCTCTTCCCGGGGCTGAGCATCACAGCATCTTTGATCCTGACCACGTCGTTCACAGTCCTTACCGAGAACACGTTAGGTCCGTCGATACCCTTGATCGATGCAGGCATTATCGGGCTGGCGCCGGGACTCAAAACCAGTTTGTCGTAAGTCTCTTCGTATTCTCTGCCCTCTTTAAGGTCTCTTACCAGAACTTTTTTGTTAGCGCGGTCTATAGCGATCACTTCATTGTTTACCCTGACCTCGATGTCATGGCTCTTCTTGAAGCCCTCCGGCCACATCATGACAAGTTTTCTGTCTTCCTCGACCATACCGCTTAGATAATACGGCAGAGCGCAGTTAGAATATGATACGTAATCGCCTCTATCCATCACTATGACTTCAGCGGATGGGTCAAGTCTTCTGACGCGGGCAGCAGCAGAAGCGCCGCCTGCCACGCCTCCTACAACTATGAGTTTCATGATCTGCCTCCTGTAGTTTTTTGCACTTATATTATATCAAAAGATCCCCTGGAGGTATCTTATCGATATGTCCAAAAAATCCATTTCCTTGCTCAATTATATCATCCGGCAGCCTTCAAGTAAATATAAAAGGGCGCTGCCCTATCTTACATTAAGAGCAGCGCCGCAATTATTCTGCAACAATTACTATTATGATGTTTCGTTTAGATTCCGATAGCTACACCTACTACCATGAATACGCACTGTAACAGGAACATCATGATGAATAACTTAGTAATGAACTTGTACCAGTCGGTAAGTCCGATGGCCATGATGCCGCACTCTACAGCGCAGGCGGTAGGCCAGAACATGTTGGAGAATCCATCACCGAACTGATATGCCACAACAGCCATTTCTCTGGAGAGACCAACAACGTCAGCCAGAGGAGCCATGATAGGCATCATTACTACAGCCTGTCCGGAACCTGAAGGAATGAAGAAGTTGATCAGGTTCTGAACGATCAGCATGCCGATACCGGTGATAGCCTTAGGCAGTGATCCTACGAGGGCTGCCAGAGCGTTTACTACGGTATCAGTGATCATACCGGCGGACATAACGAGAGCGATACCACGAGCAGCACCTACAAGGAGAGCTCCGTAGATGGTCGACTTAGCGGCTTCTACGAAAGTATCTGCGATCTCGTTGACTCCATAGCCGTTAACGATAGCTGTAAGGATGAAGAAGATGAAGAATAATGCTGCGATCTCGTCGAAGTACCAGCCCACTTTGATGATTCCTACGATGAGGATGATGAGCAGTACAAGGAAGCCGACCATGGAGATCTTCTGCTTGCTTGTGAACGGATCAGCCATTACTTCTTCACGTGTCTGAAGTCCTTCAAGGTTCTCTACTCTGCCGTAAAGGATACTCTTAGAAGGATCTTTCTTTACCTTCAGAGCATAGTGCATAACGTAAGCGATATTCAGTACGAGGAACGCTGCGAGAGCAACAAGTCTGAAAGCAAGGATCTTAGGTGTGGTAAGAGGGATCTCTGCGACCTTGGAAGCAACACCGATGGTGAACGGGTTCAAGGTAGCTGCAGCGAATCCTGTAGCAACTCCGACGAATACGATAGCACCACCGGTGATACGGTCGTACCCCAGGGTGATCGCTATTACAATGAAGGCTGGTATAAGTGCGTAGCACTCCTCAAACATACCGAATGTCGTACCGCCGATAGCGAAGAAGATCATGAAGAGAGGGATGATGAGGTGGTCTCTTGTCCCGATCTTTCTGAGCATTGCTCCGGTCATGGCGTTGAGAGCTCCGGTCTTGGTAAGCAGGAATACATATGATGATGAGAAGATGATAAAGAAGATGATATCTGCTGCATCAATGAATCCTTCAAAGTAAAGGATGAAGAACTGGAAAGGTCCTACAGGGCTAGACTCGATAGTCTGATAAGTCCCGGGGATTACAGTCATTCTTCCGCCGGCTGCTTCATTAGCAACTCTCTCGAATTCTCCTGCGGGAATGATCCATGTGAAGATCGCTACGATGAGCATGATGCAGAAGAGAATCGCGAAAGCGCTAATGGTGTTCAAAGAGAATTTCTTTTTGGGTTTTGTATCCATTTTTTATTTCTCCTTTCCATTAGAAGCTTCGATGGATCCATTAAAGATCCGGTGTAATAATTGCTGCAGTGAAGCTTGTAAAAATGAATAAACAATAATACAGCATTATTCTAACATTAAAAAAACGCAATGTAAAGAATTATGTTGATTTTGTGAACATTGCGCTTAAATATATATATTTATATGTTTCAGCCACTATTTCCGGGCCATTTCATCCAGCATTTTCTTTTCCTGAACGGTCTCGGTGAGGTTCGTATCTTCGAAACCCTCGCCGATGATCTCATTGGCAGACACCAGGATGACGAACGCCGTTGGATCATAACGATTGACGATCTCTTTAAGTATGTGTGTCTCACTGGGAGAAACCACGACCATGAGGATCTCTTTTTCGTTATTCGAATATTTGCCGGTGCCCTTGAGAGCGGTAGCCCCTCTATGCATCTCGTAAAGGATGGCGTCAGAGATCTCCTGCAAGTTCTGATTTGCAAAAATGTAAAACATCTGAGCGCGGTTGAAGCCCTTGTTCATCAGATCCATGATCACTGAGCATGTCGCGATGGCCAGGATCGCGTAGATGGCTGCGCCAACATCTCTGAATGCGATAGCCGCTATGACCACGATGGCTCCGTCTATCATCATCAGAAGCGTTCCTATGCTGAGAGTTCTGAATTTGGTTATCAGGCACTTGGCCAAAAGGTCCGTTCCGCCGGATGACAGATGAGCCTTGATAGCCAGGGCTCCGCCGAAGCCGTAGAGGATGCCTCCGCAGATGACGGCAACGACCTTATCGTCCGTGATAGTCGGAAGGAAAGACAGCAGGTCGACGATAAGAGAGTATACTGCGGTCGTAGCCAGCGCCATCACCGTGTACGCGCCGCCTTTTATCTTCCAGGCAGCGATGACTACAGGTATGGACATTATAAATACCATCACGCCTATCGGGATCGGTATGAAAGCATTGATAACGGTCGCTATGCCTGCGAATCCACCGGCTGCGATCTTGTTACCAACATAGAAAAGATTCAGTGCCAGAGCATAAAGTACATCAGCGAGCAGCAGATAGAATATCTGCTCTTTTTTGATGCCGAAATAGTACATTTTATGCTGTTTGCTCTTTTTTACCTTCTCATCAGTATTATTGGCATTGCTTGTGTCCATATTCCGGTCTCCATCCTTTTCCAAAATATCAAATGAATTATATCACCGCGCTGATATTTTGTGAATATGCAAAATATGCAAATGTAAGAATTATTGCGGGTTTCAGAGACGTTTGAATACCTGTCACATCTATCCAATGTAAAAGGCAGGCCTCATGACCTGCCTTTAAATATTATCTTTTAGTTGATGTAGTCTACCGTGAAGTAGGCAAAGCTCTCTTTACCGGCATAGTATAGCGATTCAATGAATTCTTCTGCCATTTTCTGTGCATTATCGCTATCGTCTATATCCTCATCTTCCCAGTATTTTGTGAAGTCTTCGGTTTCGAAACTCCATGCACTGTCAAACACTTCTTCATCCGCAAGGTTATAGAACTCTCCGGTCTCCGGGTCTATCTTGCCTTCTTCCATGGCTTTTTCCCAAATCTCGCTGCTGATCTCGTTACCGACAATAACCTCTCCTTTGTCAAACCAGCCTGGATCGTACATTTCTTCATAGTAGTCTCTTATCTTTGCTTTATCCAGGCTGCTCAGTTCTGTGGTGAGGATGCCGACGTATCTCAGTCCTTCCTTGCCGTAAGCCGCAACGCCGGTTCCGCTGAGCCTGTTGTTAACTGCGTCCATTCCAGCGATCCTGAAGCAGAAGACCAGGCGGTCTCCGTCATAATCGGTTCTCAGCCATCTGTAGGCCTTCTTTCTGGTCCAGTTGGCAAAGCCCTCCGGGCCGTCGTCCTTCGTGAACTGTCTTTCAACGGCCTTCGTCAGTTTGCCGTTCTCGTTCTTAAGAAGTACGAAACCCTTCTCCGAAGCTGCCATGCTTATATCGGATACATCTTCCGAACCCAGGTCTGAAGCATAGTAGTAATATGGATCCTCACCCATTTCTTCCATCGGCATAAGGCACATGTCAGATACAGTCTTCTCGCTGCTCACGTCAACGGTCATCACCTTCAGCGATTCTCCGTCTACATAGAAAACTTCCAGATACTTTTCGTCTTCTGTGAATCCCATGCTCTTTACTGTGCTCCCCTCGCCGAGGTCGGCAATGAGCCTTACGCTATCCTTGACAGGATTTGTAACGTATTCCACATTGCCGCTTGATTCGTAATCCATGGCATAAATGCCGCTGCCTGCAGGAAGTCCTTCAGCCTTGCTGATGTCTGCATCTTCAGCTACATAGAAGTATCCTTTCTTCTCACCTGCAAGGGCTCCGGACCTTAAGCTGAAGAGCTCCTTTACGTCCATGCGGACGCTTTTGTCTCTCTTGTTCTCTCTGTCGGTCCAGCTGTTGTACCAGTTCTGATCCTTCAAAGGTTTAATATATCTGAAGTCGCTTGATGAAGCCATGCTGCCATTTTCGAAGGAAACCTCCGACTTCCAGTAAAGGCTTTCATGGGTCACGTAACTCATGCCCACCTTCAGGCCGTCCAGTGCGCTCATATCGCCGTAAAGGGTCTCGATATTGATGCCCGGATCGCCGTCGGTCTGTCCGAACACAGCCCCGGAACCCAGCGCTCCGACGAAAAGCACCACTAGGAGGACCAGGAAAATTATCGTCTTATTCTTCATCGGCCGCCACCTCACCTGTAATGTCGCTCAGCGCCTTAGCTACACGGTCTTCGCGGTAGTCGTAGGTCGTCTTGACGTAATCCACCAGATCCATGCCTTTCTCTTCCAGGTCCTCGGTGTATACGTCGCCTACTATCTTGCCCTTTCTGATGAGTACCGCTCTTCCCACGAAGTTGGATACTTCTTCGATCAGATGCGTAGACAGAAGCACCGTCTCATTTGGCTCCAAGATACCCAGAAGGACCTTGTAGAAGTCCTCCCTGTTAAAGATATCGTTCCCCGCAAAAGGTTCGTCCATCAGTATGAAGTCCGCTCCCTGCGATACAGCCATTATCACCTCAAACTGGAGCTGCTGACCGGTTGACATCTTCGCAATGGGTTTCTTCATGTCAAGCCCGAAGAAATCCATGAGCCCCTTGAAGCGCTTCTCCTTGAAGGTCTCGAAATGTATCCTGTAAAAATCCGCGTGCTCCTCTGCATTCAGATTCGGGAAAAATGATTTTTCCATAGTCGCAAAGGATAGTTTGCCGATATTCTTTCTGTTTACCGGCTCTCCGTCAAGTTTGATTTCCCCTTCATAACGGATCAGATTAAGGATGCACTTCATTAGAGTGGTCTTACCCGCTCCGTTCTCACCGAAAAGCCCGATTATCTCGCCGCGGTCGATGTCAAGGCTGACGTCGTCGAGAGCTGTGGTCTTTCCGTATTTTTTTGTTAAATTTCTAATCTCTATCATAATATCGCTCCCCAAAAATCTATGTGATAAGTGTCCGGCAGCATATTGGCCGGAGTGCAGTATTTGTAGTAAAGCAGATTTATACCGAACATTATCAGTGCGGCGATAAAAGCTGCCAATATGCCGATCAATGCCTTAGTCCATGTCCGCTTAGCGATCGGCGCGCTCTCATCCAGTCTTTTCATGACATAGATGCTTTTAGTGACTCTCCTGAAGTAACCCATGTCATATATGGCTTTGCAGATTCTATAGAAGGAGTAGATGACTGCGCCGAAAAGCGCACCTCGCATAATGATTGCGAAATCAACCATAGTTCCTCCGATAAACTGTACCCAGTTATGGTGCTTCATGAAGAAGCCCGGAATGTCAGTCACCAGTACCCAGATCACCGCGAAGGCTATGGCAGAGCCTATCTCGCCAGACGGATCCTTTCCGGGAAGTACGTATTTCTTCAGTCTGTTCATGCCGTGCCTCCATTCTGCTTAACTATCACATACCCCTGATTATCGTCTTCCACAGCTTTTTTGCCGGAATGTGACCTTACTATCACAATGAAGAAGATGGTTATCAGATCCAGTGCTATGAGAGTAACTACAGTACGCATCGGGAAAGCTTCACCATAACCCATGTTCGAAAGAATTCTGATCAGGTTGTATCCTATCAGGAAAACGCCTATGATCTTAAAGCCTGCCGACTTATCGCTCCCCAGTGCCAGCGACGCGCATCCAAAGGATATTGCGCAGAGAATCACCACACACCAGCCTATCCAATTGGTCCCCGGGAAGAAAAACATCAGAAGATGTGACGCTTTAAGTCCTACGAACTCTCTTATGGAGCTCAAGTCCCCGCTTCCCATCCTGACGTACAGTACGTGCAGCAGCATTATGATCACAGCCTGATAAGCCCAGATCATCATGTATCTCAATGCGTTTCCGACTATCTCCCAGATCATGAAAGCCCTTTCCGAGATACCCAGCCTCTGGGTCAGATAATCAGTCCTGCTGTAGGTCTTTTTCTTAAGCCTTATTCCCGAAAGCAGGAACATCGTCACCAGACATCCCAGCGTTATGAAACCGCCGGGTACAGAGGAGTACCACAGGCAAGCCACAAAGTGGCTCTGCTTCACGCCGGTCATAAAGAAGTTGACAAGTTCCAGAGCCAGCATGATCCCCATCATTATCAGCTGTTTGCCGAAGCCTCTTCCGGTATATAGCATAAGCGCCGAAAAATGCTTTCTCATCTCAATCCTCCTCCCAGTATTTGTTGATGAGGTCCAACGCCTCATCCTTGCTTATCCCCATCTGCTTAAGGGCTTCCGTGATGTTTCTCACGTCCTCCATGAGCAGTTCCTCCTTTAATCTCTTGATCACCCTGTTTGTCACGCTGATGGAGCTCTTGGCCCCGGAGCGCGACTGGATCAGACCCTCGTCCTCAAGAGTCCTGAACGCCTTTTGAACAGTATTGGGGTTGATCCCCAGTCTCGCCGAGAGCACCCTTCTAGAAGGGAGCTCATCACCATCCTTGATGGTCCCCGCAATGATCCCGCGCTTCACATAGCTCAGTATCTGAAGGTAGATCGGTGTTCCCCCTGACGCTTTAAAATCGTCAAATAATATCATCTTGTCACCACCCAAAGTCCTTTCATCTCAAATCTTCCTTGATCTGATGTGCACATGCTGTCCTCTTTACCCTGCCGCCCGTCGGCGGTGTTTTTTATCTGCAGAAACTGTATTACTCGATTAATACGGTTTTCTTAACTGTATTATAGCAGTAATACAGTTTTTGTCAACATGTTTTTAAAAAATTTTTTTAAATGTCGGAGATTGCTTACAAATCTAATAGTTCCATGATCCGGACAGTGATCGCCGCAAAACAAAGCCCGCCCAAGTGTCTCATGCACTGAGCGGGCCTTATAGTCTTATTTGTTATTCCTGTTCCACCAACTGCACGCCGTCTTCTCCGTCCACACGCTTGATCAGAACGTTTATGCGCTCATTATGGGATGTGGGCACATTCTTGCCGACATAGTCGGCTCTGATCGGTATCTCACGATGGCCACGGTCGATCAGGACCGCCAGCTGTATGGTCTTGGCGCGGCCTATCGATGAGCAGGCGTCCAGGGCAGCTCGTGTGGTGCGGCCTGTGTAGACCACGTCATCCACAAGGATGACGTTCTTGCCCTCGATGTCGACGCCAGTATCCGGCACGCCTGACATCTCTGAAATCATAGAGTCTGACCTCCTCCTGTCGTCGAAGGCCGACACGTCCAGCGCTCCCACAGGCACTGCCGCTCCTTCTATATCGAGAATGTTGGCGGCTATCTCTTCAGCCAGCGGCACTCCGCGGCTTATGATTCCGAGAAGCACCAGATCGTCTGCGCCGGAGTTTCTTTCAAGGATCTCGTGAGACATGCGCTTGAGCGCCCGCCTCATCTGATCCCCGGTCATTATTTCGGCTTTGATCTTCATATCTTTTCACCTCGCAGAGGGATCAATATTTGCCCAGCGAGGATGCCAGCGTCTCATCCGGCTGGTCTCCGAAGACCTCGTCCCTACCGGGAAGTATGGCGTTCAGCACGATACCTACGATGGAAGCAACTGCCAGACCGGAAAGGTTGATATTCATAGAACCGATGGAAAAGCTGATGGCACCCGCGATCGTGGTGGATCCTTCATAGACGCAGCCGAGGCCTGTCGAGAAGTTGATTCCGATGGCAAGGCCGATGATCAGAGCTGCGATAATGACGTTTCTGGACTGCTGGAAGTCTGTCTTATTCTCGACCATGTTTCTGATACCGATGGCGGAGATCATACCGTAAAGGATGATGGAAACGCCGCCGATCGTAGCCGCAGGCATGATCTCGATGATCGCCGCGAACTTCGGGCAGAATGAAAGCACGATGGCATAGCAGGCAGCCAGTCTTATAACGAATGAATCATATACCTTGGTAAGCGCAAGCACGCCGGTGTTCTCGCCGTATGTGGTGTTAGCGGGAGCTCCGAAGAGAGATGCGATCGCAGTTCCGATACCATCGCCGATCAGAGTCCTGTGAAGGCCGGGATCCTCGATGAAGTTCTTTCCTACCGTGCCTCCGATGGCTGAGATGTCACCGATATGCTCCATCATAGTGGCGAATGCGATAGGAACTATCGTGATAACAGCTGTGAGGAGAAGTCCCCAGTCAGCTTCGCCACTGGTAAACACTGAAAGTCCGGTGTTGCCCCAGATGACCGGAAGGCCTACCCATTTGGCTTGAGCCACAGCAGAGAAATCGACGTTTCCGGTAACCGCAGCTACGGCATAGGAAGCGATGACGCCCAGCAGGATAGGTATGATCTTGATCATGCCCTTGCCCCAGATGTTGCAGATGATTACCACGAAGATGGCCACCAATGCGATCGGCCAGTTGGTCGCGCAGTTATTGAGGGCTGAAGGCGCCAGGATGAGTCCGATCGAAATGATGATCGGTCCGGTAACTACCGGCGGGAAGAAAGTCATTACTTTCTTGGAGCCGACGGATTTGCAGATCAGCGCCAGAATCAGGTAAACGAGTCCCGCGCAGGCTACTCCCAGGCACGCATAGTTCAGTGATACCCTCTCGGAATATCCCAGTGCTACACCGGCGGTCTTGACCGCGGCATATCCGCCAAGGAACGCGAAGGATGAACCTAAGAATACAGGTACTTTTCTGTTCGTCACCATATGCATGAATAAGGTCGCCAGACCCGCGAACAGAAGCGTTGTCGATACGCTTAAACCTGTGATGATGGGGACGAGTACGGTCGCTCCGAACATGGCGAACATGTGCTGAAGTCCCAGGATCGCCACCTTGCTGTGACCCAGTTCTTTTCTGGCGTCATAGATGGCTGTCTGATTTTGTGATTTGCCCATGATTTTTCCTCCTTGGATTATATTCGCAAAACACCTTGCCCTCATGGGGTTCATGATACTAAAAAAGACCTGCCCCTCCGGCAAGTCAAGCTAAATCATCAATCCCCCTATGTCAGATCTTGCCGGTCTCTCTGTACCGATTTAAAGATGTTTTTCCTACAAAATAATATACTATATATGGTGCTTATGAGTCAATAAAAAACTGCATCCGGAGATGCAGTTTTTTGGTTTGTTATCTTTTATTTAAGGAGAGTATGGGTTTTCTATTTATAAGTGATCATCTCTTCATGATCCAATTCTGATATTCGAAGTCAAGAACAGCATTATGGAGTTCCTTAATGCCCTTCTTCGCTCTCTCGACGATCTCTTCTTCAGTGAACTCGTATCCGTTATCGTAAGCATAGGCCTTCATGCCTGTGACTGCGAACTGAAGAGCTTCCTTAGGGCCGAACGCACCGAGATCCAAAGTGTTTGCTACGCTGTCGAAAGCGAAATCCAGATGATCTTCTTTGGTCTCCTCAGCAGGAGCGTTCACAGGATCCTTCAGAAGATCCTCATATGTGTCCAAACCAGCAATGCTCAGTTCTTTCAGACCAGCCTCAGCCTTGTGCGCGATCTCTTCGTCAGTAAGATCATAACCTGTCCTGTGGGCATATTCCCTCATGCCTGTCACTGCGATCTTAAGAGCATCCTCGCGAGCGAATGAACCGAGATCCATAGTGTTAGCTACTGATTTGAAAGCATCTTCCAGATGATCTTCCTTGGTCTCTTCTTTTAATACATTTACAGAATCCGCTCTATGCAGAGGATCGAAGTCTGCTCCTGCATGGCTCAGTTCTTTGATGCCTCTCTCTGCTCTCTCTCTGATCTCTTCATCAGTGAATTCATATCCGTTTCTCTTCGCATAAGCTTTCATTCCGGTGATGACGAACTGAAGTGCTTCTTCGGGTTTGAATGCTCCTACGTCGATGGTGTCTGCTGCTGTTTCAAATGCGAAGTCTAAATATTTCTTAGTATTCATGGTGTACCTCCTATATATATTAACGGTGATTCTTAAACTGTTTTGGTTTTCACTCATGTATAAAGCATCACGCGTGCCAACACCATGAAAAAATCAAAAAAATATTTTTTTAAATGCTATATAATGCTGAAACCCCTTGATTTTCAAGGCTTCTTGCGAATAATAAAAAATCCGGGGAAGCTATGCTTCCCCGAATACATTCTTTGTCTCGTGTGAAATTATTGAAAAGTTGACTCATATATGAGTCATAAGCGGTTCTTGTTGACTCATTTCTGAGTCAAAACCTCTTTTAAGCGGTCATCACAGCCCGTATTTCAGTTTTTTTCGTGCCAAAGTGGCCTGTGACATGCCAAGATACTCAGCAGCAGCCCTGGTAGTACCCTCTTTTTTGAGGGCGAAGGCTATCAGACGCTTTTCCTGTTGACTCATTATTGAGTCAAAGTCCATATCTTCTTCGCGATCGAACTCTTTTCTTATGTCTATCACCACGTCATCATATACAGTTTCGTTCAGCATGCACTCTACGTCCACACCGTCGATGGTATCATCCTTTTCGGTGATATAAAGCCTGTGTACCGTATTCTCCAGTTCCCTGACATTCCCGGGCCAGTGATATGCCATAAGCTCAGCATATGCGTCATGCGTGAAGGTCTTTCTGATGCCGTACCTCTCGCTGTATCCCTTGAGAAAAGCATCCGCCAGACATATTATGTCTTCAGGTCTGGCCCTTAAAGGCGGCACGTTTATCTGACAGATATTCAGTCTGTAAAAAAGATCCTCCCTGAATCTGCCTTCATCTATCAGCTTTTTCAGTGGAACATTGTTGGCGCAGATCACCCTCACGTTCACGTGCCTGGGCTCGGTACCTCCGACTCTGTAGAAGGTGCTCTCCTGAAGGACCCTCAGAAGTTTGGCCTGCATCTCCAAAGACAGCGAGCCTATCTCGTCCAGAAACAGCGTGCCATTATTTGCCAGATCGAAGTAACCTTCCTTGCCCTCAGCAGATGCTCCGGTGAAAGAACCCTTCTCATAGCCGAAAAACTCGCTCTCAGCAAGGTTTTCCTGGATGGTGGCACAGTTTATCTTTATGGCCGGCTTATCACGTCTGGACGAATTCTGGAGGATCAGATCGAATACTTTTTCTTTACCTGATCCTGTCTCTCCCTGAATGATCACGTTGGCGTCATATTTGGCTATGTTGAGTATCTCATCCACCATCCTGCCTGTGGATTCAGACTCATAGATGAAGTTATCGATACTCTTCGCGGCCTTTCTGGTGCCTTCTCCGTTATCTGCCTCCAGCACAGGCCTGCCGTGCTTCCCGGAGTGTTTCCTGTAGAACGCATCCAGTCTTTTAAGAGCCTGCTCCGAATCTTTCACGAGCTCTGAATTGAATTCATAAGTCGACTTTCTGAAGCCGTCTATTGAATAGAAATAGATCTCCTTGCCCAGAGAGTTGGCGGCCTGCAAGCTTTGATTGTAGCGGTTGCTCATGCTAATGAAGCATATCTGTCCCTTTTCTTTGGTGATAAGCGCGGTGAAACTCTCGGATCCGGTGATATTTTCAAGATTGATGGCGCAGTCATAAAACTCGCCGTTTTCGAGATCCAGCACCTTCTGCGCAGCCTCGTTAGGCGCTGACAGATTAACGCTGATTATCCTGTCGACAGAGCCGCCGAAGATCTCACTGAGTTCTTCTTTCATGCCCTTAAAGACATAAGCCTCATCTATTATAAAGGTGACCGAAGCGTCACCGTACCAGGTCTTTTTGATCAAAACAGAATATAGCACCGCCTCCGCAAGGTTGCTGCCAACGATCGCTACCTTCTTCGATCTGTGAGTGATCAGTTCATACTGGATGCCTTCGAAATTGCCTGCTTCGTTCAGAGCCCTGATCAGGTGCGGTACGTTGATATCGTCATCGACTTTATGAAGATCTGTCGTTTGGAAACAGATGACATAGCCTTTGACTTTCATCTGGCTGTAGTTGAAATCTATTTCAGTTATCTCTTCAAGATAAAGCGGCAGACCTGCCAGCGGACAGATGCCAACAACCCTGTCTCCGATGGATAATCCACGCTCATCAAGCATGCTGTCTTTACCTGCAGCTTCTATGATGCCGCAGAAGACTCCGCTGGATTCGGTATAGGGATTGTGGAACTTGCCGCGCTCCCTGATGATGGTCATTATCCTTTCGCAAGTCTGATCCCTGTCATAACCTGATATGGATGCGATCTGATCCATATTATCTCTTTCGAAATCGATCCACTCCAAAGCGACCCTGATCTCATCAGAGCGTATCTTCTTTGAATTATCAAGTTTCCATGCTGTAACAGGTATGGAGCCTTTAGGCTCGATGACCCTGTCTGATCCATAATTGTTCATCGGTTGGGCCTTTCAAAAGATAATATCTCTATAAAATTGCTATGAAACCTCCGGTCGCGAGACCCACGAGTATGCCTGCTATTATGACTCCGACGAAGATCGCGGGAATAGCTCGTTTGAACTGCATATCCATCATCGCAGCAACGAGCGCTCCGGTGTATGCTCCGGTCCCCGGAAGCGGTATCGCAACGAGCAGAACGAGGCCCCAGAACTCATACTTGAGTACTCTGTCTTTATTGGACTCCGCCTTATCCCTGAGTTTCCTCGCAAGGCCAGCCAGAAAGCTGCTTTTCTTTTCCATCCAGTTAAGGATCTTCCTTATGAAAAACAGCACGAACGGCACCGGTATCATGTTCCCTGCAATGGAGATCAGAGCTGCCCAGAATACCGGAAGCCCTGCCGCCACTCCCGCTGGTATGGCGCCTCTCAGCTCTACCACCGGGATCATCGCTATAAAAAATGTACTGATAATACTGCTTAAACTGCTCAATTCTCTACCTTATATTCTCTAATACCCTCGTCTATGCTTCTCAGAAAGTTGCCGAACACGGGTGCATGATCGCTCTATTATTTACTGCTGTCCATCTGATCGCTGATAAGCTTCTCGATACCTTCCACAGTCCTCAGGAGCGACCTGTCTATCCTCGTAGGCTGTATGACGACCCCCCGGTCTTCAAGTTCTGAGAAAAGTTCGATGAAAGCGAACGAATCCAAAAGACCGCTCTCGATCAGGTCTATACCCTCTTCGAAAACTCTTTCGTCTTCACATATTTCAAAAAACAACTTCCTCAAATCTATCTTAACGTTTGTCATAAGTCGCCTAAAGCCTTTCTGTCAACTTTACCGTTTCTGTTCATCGGCAGCCTGTCCACTATCCTTATCGTTTTCGGTATCATGTATGCCGGCAGATATCTCTCCAGCTCACTTTTGATGTATTCCGGATCAAGTGGTTTCTCGAGCGTCACGAAAGCCTTGATGGTCTTGACCACATGGTTGTAATTGTACTTCGCTACTGCAGCGCACTCTCTGACACCGTCAATGAGATTGATATTGTATTCGATATCGTCCAGCTCTATTCGGTAGCCCTTGTATTTGATCTGGCTGTCTCTGCGTCCTTTGCAGTACAGTCTGCCTCCTTCGATATATCCGAGGTCTCCGGTCTTGAAGCAATGCCTGCCGTTCTCTATGAACGAGCCGCCGGTCTGAGCTCCGAGGTAGCCAGCGAAGACGCTCTCACCCTTCAGGACTATCTCACCGTCTTCAATCTCTATTTCTGTAGCGCCGGTCCTAAGCTCTCCCACGGGAAGCAGCCCTGATCCTTCAGCCATTTCCTTAGTTATGGATACAGCGCAAACCGCTGAGGTGGCTTCAGTCGGGCCGTAAGCGTTTATGATGCTGATCTCGGGGAAGGCTCTGAATAACTTCCTGACCGTCTTCGCTTCCAGCTGCTCGCCGCAGAAGTAGACGCATCTCAACCGCGGATAATTGCCTGCGTCGAAGTTTTCATTCAAAAGCAGCAGTTTCATGAACGTGGGAGTCATCACGGCAACATCTATCTCAGACATCAGTCCGAAGACTTCCTCAAGGTCATCACCTGCATCTCCTCCGAAAGCCATAAGAGTATGCCCGTTACAAAGCGCATAATACATATCCGCCACGCTCAGATCGAAACTGAAGCTCGCCTGGTTCAGGACGTTTACATCTTTATAGTCCCGGAGCGGCTCCAGACCGCTGATCCAGTCAATGAAATTGATAAGATTGTCTTCCGTGATAGGAACGCCCTTTGGAGTTCCGGTGCTTCCGGAAGTGAATATCATATATGCGATATCGTCGGAGCTCTCCGTGATATCTTGATCTCCGTATCTGTCCAGCTCATCCAGCCTTAGGCATTCCGCGCTGTCTATAGACAGTCCGCGATCAGTCAACACGAGCGATGAACCGGTCAGACCGATGATCTGCCCTACTCTGTAAAGCGGTGTGAGATCATCCACAGGCACATAGGTCCTGCCTGCTGTAATGCATGCCATAATAGAGACCAGATCGGCTATGCTGTTATGTCCGTATATTATCACCGGAGATGTGCCCTGCCTTCTGAGGAGAGCTGCATAGCAATCTGCGAGTTCCACTAATTCTCTGTAGGTTAAGGACTCGCCTCCTACCCTGTAAGCCACTCTATCCGGATGCGCTTCTGCTGTTTTTTTGATTCTCTCGATAAGTTCATTCATCTCTTATCTGGTCTTTAGGTATCAGATCATAGTCATACATGACCTGCGAATGATTATCCAAAATGAGTTCTCTATACAGTTCTTCGTTCGTCGACCTGTCGATAGCGATCCTGTACACCCTGGATATCCTGAAATACTTGTCTCCTTCTTTTCTGAAGTGATGATCTTCCTCTACCAGTTTATATCTTAAAGGAAAGCTCCTCTCGCTTCTCAGCTCTCCGCAAAGTTCTCCGTCCTCGCACCAGACCAGTATCTGCACGTCCTGGTCGGTATCGTTCCTGAATCTGTAATCCACGTTGTTATAGCTGACCGACGTACCGGTGCCGAAGGGTACTCTCCTCCTGTCATCAGGGAACAGCGCATCTGAATGATGATGGAGTTCAGTCACTTCAAGCGGGCTGTTCAGTACCAGCCAGTGGATCATGTTTGCCATCTGGCAAAGTCCTCCGCCATAATCCGATGACATTCCGTCTCTGCGGATCACAAGGCCTACCTTATAGCCATGCTTCTTATCCGCCGGCCCCACTGTCGACCAGTACGAAAACGTCTCTCCCGGATGGATGACCAGTCCGTTTATCTTCTCGCAGGCGAGCATGATGTTGGTCACCTTGTTTTCCTGAAGGCTCATATCCACACCGTACAGTTTCCTGACCAGTATAGAGCTGTGGCTCTTGACGATGTTAGGAAGCTCCTCGTCCGAATGCGTACGGGCAATCTTATCTTTGCTCAGGACGTTTCTGATATGTCTCAGCAGGATCTCTTTTTTGAGCGAGATCTTGTACGTCGTCGGGCTTATCTCGCAAAAAAGTTTTCTCCCCATTTATCTCTTTCCCCTTTCTGATCCAAACGGTCATAACTTATTTATTATACCATAATCTCATACAAAAAATAAACACTTTCCGCACAAAAAGGCTGAGACTGTCAGCATCAGCTGTAGTCTCAGCCTTTATTTCATGATTTGTCGTCCTGCCCTATTCATAAAACCCAAGCATCATCTCAAGGCAGGAACAGCATCGCATCAGTTCTGCCGTTTTACCTGCCCGACTTGATAGCTGCCTGAGCTGCCGCAAGCCTTGCGATAGGTACTCTGAAAGGTGAGCAAGATACGTAAGTCAGCCCGACCTTGTGGCAGAATTCGATGGTCTTCGGATCTCCGCCGTGCTCTCCGCAAATGCCGAGTTTGATGTTCGGTCTGGTCTGCTTGCCAAGTCTGACTGCCATCTCGACCAGTTTGCCGACTCCGTCGATGTCGAGCGTCTTGAAAGGATCTTCTTCATAGATGCCGTTGTCGACATAGAGTTCAAGCAGTTTACCGGTATCGTCTCTGGAGAAGCCCAGCGTCATCTGAGTAAGGTCGTTCGTGCCGAAGGAGAAGAATTCTGCTTCCTTGGCTATCTCATCTGCTGTGAGTGCCGCTCTCGGGATCTCGATCATGGTACCGACCATATATCTCATCTCTATACCTGACTCAGCGATCATCTTGTCTGCTGTCTCCACGACTCTCTCCTTCACGAAGGTGAGTTCGTTGACTGCTCCTACGAGAGGTATCATTATCTCAGGCACGATATCATAACCACATTCCTTCTTGACTTCGAGAGCCGCGCCGATGATGGCTTCAGTCTGCATTACCGCGATCTCAGGATAGAGTACTGCCAGTCTGCAGCCTCTGGTTCCGAGCATCGGATTGAGTTCGTGGAGTTCGTCCACGATGCCCTGGAGCTTCTCATAGGTCATGCCCATTGCCTCGGCGAGTTCTCTGATGTCCTCTTCAGTCTGAGGAAGGAACTCGTGGAGAGGAGGATCCAGAAGTCTCACGGTCATCGGTCTCTCTTCCAGAACTTTGTACATTTCTCTGAAGTCGCCCTGCTGGAAAGGCCTGATGATCTCAAGGGCAGCCTTTCTCTCTTCCTGAGTGTCCGCCACGATCATCCTTCTGATGGCAGGGATCCTTTCCTCTTCAAAGAACATGTGCTCAGTTCTGCAAAGTCCTATGCCCTCGCAGCCGAAGTCCACAGCCTGTTTGGCGTCTCTCGGGTTGTCAGCGTTCGTCCTTACTTTAAGGGTCCTGATCTCGTCAGCCCATGTCATAAGAGTTCCGAAATCTCCTGATACGTCCGGTTCAACGGATTTGACAGCGCCATCATAGATGTTTCCTGTGGAACCGTCGATTGAGATGACGTCTCCTTCTTTATAATTTGCTCCGGACGCGAATGCCAGAGTCTTTGACTCCTCATCGACCTTGGCTTCTGAGCAGCCAGCAACGCAACACTTGCCCATGCCTCTCGCAACTACGGCAGCATGTGAAGTCATGCCGCCTCTCGCTGTAAGTATGCCCTCAGCAGCTACCATTCCGGCCAGGTCTTCAGGAGATGTCTCTGCTCTGACGAGAAGGACCTTCTCTCCCTTCGCCGCCGCTTCTGTTGCTTCCTGAGCGGTGAAATAGATATGGCCTGAAGCCGCTCCGGGTGAAGCCGGAAGTCCCTTGGCTATGTTCTTTGCTTTCTTGAGTTCTTCAACATCGAACATCGGGTGAAGGAGCTGATCGATCTGAGCGGGCTCGAGTCTGGTGACGGCCGTAGCCTTGTCGATGAGGCCCTCTTCGACCATGTCGACCGCGATCTTGACAGCTGCCTGAGCCGTACGCTTGCCGTTTCTTGTCTGCAGCATATAGAGTTTGTTATCCTCTACGGTGAACTCCATATCCTGAGTATCTTTGTAATGCTTCTCGAGAAGATCTGCGATCCTTACAAAATCAGCATATGCTTCAGGGAAGGCCTTCTCCATCTCGTCGATGTTAAGAGGCGTCCTGACGCCGGCTACGACGTCTTCACCCTGAGCGTTCACGAGAAATTCTCCGAAGATCTTCTTCTCGCCGGTGGACGGGCTTCTGGTGAATGCCACGCCTGTACCGGAATCGTCGCCCATGTTTCCGAAGACCATGGACTGTACGTTTACAGCTGTGCCGAGCTTACCGGAGATGCCGTTCAGTTTCCTGTAAAGGATAGCCCTGTCGTTCATCCACGATCTGAATACGGCTTTTACGGCCTCTATGAGCTGCTCTCTCGGATCCTGAGGGAAGTCTTTGCCGGTCTCGGCCTTTACGAGAGCCTTGTAACCGACTATGATCTCTTCAAGGTCTTCAGCGGTGAGTTCCACGTCGTACTTCACGTGCTTTTTCTCTTTCTGTCCGTCAAAGATCTTGTCGAATTTCTCTTTGGGTATCTCCTGCACTACGTCGCCGAACATCTGGATGAATCTCCTGTAGCTGTCCATTGCGAATCTGCGGTTGTCCGTTCTCTTAGCCAATCCTTCAACGGAGTCGTCGTTAAGGCCGAGGTTCAGGATGGTATCCATCATACCCGGCATCGAGATGACCGCTCCGGATCTTACCGACACCAGCAAAGGATTCTCCGTAGATCCGAACTTCTTGCCGGTCACCTGCTCGAGTTCCTCCAGCTTCTCATATATGGCGTCGACCACATCCTGTGTGATCTTCCTGCCGTCCTCGTAGTATTTGTTGCATGCTTCAGTTGTAATAGTGAAGCCGAAGGGTACGGGGAGACCGATCCTGGTCATCTCCGCAAGGTTCGCTCCCTTTCCTCCGAGGAGCCCCTTCATTTCCTTTGATCCTTCGTTGAAGGAGTAAACAATTTTGTTTTCCATTCTTTTCCTTTCTGCGTGTAGTCACGCTAAGAAGAAGGCCTTTAAAATACAAGCCTCTCCTCAATGTAATTGCGCACTTCTGACACAGGAATTCTGACTTGCTCCATGGTGTCGCGATCGCGGACGGTAACACATCCGTCGGTCTCAGTATCAAAGTCAACGCAAATGCAGAATGGCGTTCCAATCTCGTCTTCTCTTCTATATCTCTTTCCGATCGAACCGGCTGCATCATAATCGACCATGAAGTATTTAACTAGTTCCTCATGTATCGGTTCTGCTATAGGTGATAATTTTTTAGCTAACGGGAGAACTGCCGCCTTGAACGGAGCAAGCGCGGGATGGAGCTTGAGTACGGTCCTCACATCCTCCTTGCCGTCCTCTGAAGTCAGTATCTCCTCGTTATATGCATCTATCAGGAATGCAAGGCTTGCGCGGCCTGCACCCAGTGATGGCTCTATTACGTAGGGCACATACTTGGCACCGTTCTCTGAGTTCACATAACTCAGATCCTGGCCTGAAGTATTCATGTGCTGAGTAAGGTCAAAGTCTGTCCTGTCAGCTATGCCCCATAATTCTCCCCAGCCCCACGGGAAGGTGTACTCGATGTCCGTGGTGCCGTTGGAATAGTGTGAAAGTTCCTCAGGAGAATGATCTCTCATCCTCAGATGCTCCTTGTTCATGCCAAGGCTCAGGAGGAAATTCCAGCAGTAATCCTTCCAGTATTTGAACCACTCAAGGTCAGTTCCGGGTTCGCAGAAGAATTCAAGTTCCATCTGCTCGAACTCTCTGGTCCTGAAAATGAAGTTGCCCGGGGTGATCTCGTTTCTGAAGGATTTACCTACCTGCGCGATCCCGAAGGGGATCTTTTTTCTGGCTGAACGCTGTACGTTCCTGAAGTTTACAAAGATGCCCTGAGCCGTCTCCGGCCTCAGATATATCTCCGCCTTGGAATCTTCCGTAACGCCCTGGAAAGTCTTGAACATGAGGTTGAACTGGCGGATGCCGGTGAAGTCGGTCTTGCCACAGTCCGGGCAGCAGATGCTGTTATCCCTGATGTAGTTCTCCAGTTCCTCGTTGGACCAGCCATCGACGATCATGTCTTTGATACCGTGCTCAGAGTTCCAGTCCTCGATAAGCTTGTCCGCTCTGAATCTGGACTTGCATGCCCTGCAGTCGATCAGCGGATCGGAGAAGCCTCCAACGTGTCCTGAAGCCACCCATGTCATGGGATTCATGAGGATGGCTGAATCCAGACCTACGTTATATTTGGACTCCTGCACGAACTTCCTCCACCACGCCTTTTTGACGTTGTTCAGGAACTCTACGCCCAAAGGACCGTAGTCCCATGTGTTGGCCAGTCCGCCATAGATCTCTGATCCGGGGAATATAAAGCCTCTGTTCTTACAAAGCGCTACTATCTTATCCATTGTAACTTCGTTACCCATAATAACTGATACCTTCCTGTCTTTAGTTGTTGAGCTCCTCGTTTACGTCTTCGTCCTCAATCTCGAATTCGATCTCGAAATCATCTTCGCCGGAGACCTTGTCCTTGATCTCGTTGAACTTGTCGGCGGAAGCATCCTTTACCTTCTCGACGTATTCAGGAGCTTTTTCTTTGATGTTGTTGATGGCGTCCTGGCTTGCGTCCTTGACCTTCTCATAATAGTCAGGGGCCTTTTCCTTGATGTCATCCACTACGGCTCCGCCCTTTTCCTTGATCTCATCGAAGACTACTCCGCCCTTCTCCTTGACGGTGCTGGCTACGCTGCCGGCCTTCTCTGAGATGTCGATAACTTTGCCGTCATCTGTCGTGAGCTCGACCTTGCATTTGAAACCGAAAGCAGCGATTGCAGCCGCGATCACTCCCCAAGGTGCCAGGACTGCTCCTACGATACCTACGTTGACAGGAATATTGACGATGGCGTCATCGCCTCTCTTGACGCTGATCTTGGAGATGTTGCCCTTGTTGACGAGCTCCTTGATCTTGGACATGGAAGTCTGGACATACTCGCCCACCTTGCTGCCCTTGTTGTCATCTATATTCTCTTCGATCGAGATGATGGCATCAACGACGCTTCCGTCACATGCCTCCAGAGCGTCCTTGGCTTCTCTGTAAGATACGCCTGTTCTGTCTTTAACTAATTCGATTTTTTCGAGAGTTATTTCCATTTCAAATCCTCCTCTTCTTTATATTGAAATAAATTCGCTCTTCAAATTCGATATATCCAAATGATAAGCCATATAGCTTTTCAATATATCCATAAGTTTGGCAGCCATCTCATCGTCAAGTCCGAGCTTCACGAATCTGTCGAATGGCTCTTTCCTGAAATAACCCAGGATATTTATTATATCAAAGTCCACGGGATAAATCAACGGCTTCTCCTGAGTCTCTCTGGCTTCGTTCACACAGTCCGGACAGATGATGCCTCCTTCCTCCACGCTGAACCAGCGGGCCTTCGTGTTCCCACGCTGCCTGCCGCAGCACGCGCAGCAGTCGAGTTCGGGCATCGTGCCTGTCGCATCAAGCGCTTTGACGATGTATGCCAGCACCAGGGTGTCAAGTTTTTTGGAACGTTTGGTGATGGCCTCGAGAAAGTCCGCCAGGTTACCGAAAAGTTTCGGCTGCGGATCCTCTTCCATCAGGATGCGGTCCGTAAGTTCCATGACGTACGACGCCGCCATGAACTTGTCCAGATCCTCGCCTATGTCAAAATAGCTCCTGATGACTCTGCCAGAGTTAAGGTTATATACATCCCTCCCCTTGAAAAGTTCGTACTCTCCGTAGGTGAACGGTCTGGTAGCAAGAGCGGATTTGTTCTTGCCCGCCCCTGTCAGGTTCGTCCCAACGGAGATCCTTCCGAACTTTCTCGAGAACATGACCAGCATGGTCCTGCCGTTCACTGTCTTTATCTGTTTTAATACGATTCCTTCTGTATCGGTGATCATGACAGATCAGTTGCTCTCCTTATATCCAAAATTACTGAGGGCGAAGTCCGAGTCTCTCCAGTTCTCTTTGACTTTGACCCAGAGCTCCAGCATGACCTTCATTCCCAGAAGCCACTGGATCTCCTCTCTGGCGGCCTTGCCCACACCCTTTATCTTCTTACCTTCCTTGCCTATTATGATGGCTTTGTGCGACTTGCGTTCACAGTAGATCACAGCACCTATCCTTGCCAGGTCGTTGCCGTTCTTGTCCTTGTCCGTCTTGAAGCTCTCTATCTCAACGGCTACTCCGTGGGGGATCTCGTCCTTCAGGTACATGAGAAGCTTCTCGCGTATGATCTCACTTACTATGAACCTCTCCGGATGGTCGGTGACCATACCCTCAGGGAAATACATCGGCCCTTCAGGCATCATGGATTCCAGTTTGTCCAAAAGATCCTGCACGCCCTTTCCTTTGAGCGCGCTGATCCCGATGATATCCTCGAAGACTCCCAGTTCTTCATACTCTTCGTAGCTCTCTCTGAACTCTTCGGGATCCATAGTATCCGTCTTGTTTATGATAAGGATCTTAGGAGTGCTGACGGTTTGGAGTTTATCCAATATGTAACGGTCACCGCCTGCTGTTCCGAGCTTTTCATCCACCAGGAAAAGTATCACGTCTACTTCCCTGAAAGTGCCAATGGCAGATTCGGTCATGAAAGTGCCCAGTTTGGAGTGCGGCTTGTGGATGCCCGGCGTGTCGATGAAGACCATCTGCACACCTTCAGTGGGCTCCGCGGGCTGGTCGCTCTTACCGAAAAACGCGTTGATCACATCGTCAGAAGATGTTTTCTCAGCCCTCTCGTCCACCCTGGTGTATATGCCCCGGATGTTGTTTCTGGTCGTCTGAGGCTTGTCGGTGGTTATCGCTATCTTTTCACCCAGAATGGCGTTCAGCAAAGTCGATTTGCCAACATTCGGTCTGCCTACTATGCCGATAAAACCTGATTTCAAATCCTTCTCCTCTATTCTCCCACTTCTTCAGGGTATTTTTTGTAAAATGCGTCGTATGCGTTCACGATCTTTCTTACGATCTCGTGACGCACAACGTCAGTATCCTTCAGATAACAGAAACCGATATCCTTCACGGGTTTCAATACCCTCTCGGCTTCCACGAGCCCGGACTTCTTGCCCCTGGGCAGGTCTATCTGTGTGACGTCTCCGGTGACCACAACATGCGAACCGAAGCCCATCCTGGTCAGGAACATCTTCATCTGCTCCCTGGTGGCATTCTGAGCCTCATCCAGTATGATGAATGCGTTATCCAGAGTACGGCCTCTCATGTATGCCAGAGGAACGACCTCTATGACTTCTTTTTCTTTGAGTCTAAGGGCAGCGTCTCTGCCGAGCACGTCATAAAGCGCGTCATAAAGCGGTCTTAAATATGGATCAACCTTGTCCTGCAGGTCTCCCGGAAGGAAACCCAGCCTCTCGCCAGCTTCAACAGCCGGTCTCGCAAGGATGATCTTGGACACCTGCTTGGCCTTCAGTGCGTTCACAGCCATGGCGACAGCTATATAAGTCTTGCCTGTGCCCGCAGGGCCGATACCGAAGACCACTTCTTTATCTCTTATTGCGTTTACGTAGTTCTTCTGGCCGATCGTCTTGGGCTTGAGAGGCTTGCCGGAGTGAGTGAAGCAGATCACGTCCTTGCCGACTCGGTTCTCCTGATAGGACACGCCCTCCTTGGTCAGATTCACTATGTATGCTGCGCGCTGTCTGTCAATGGTCTCGCCTGAACTGAGCAGGTTCATATATTCGGCGATGATCCTCTCGGCCAGATCCATGGATTCGTCCTGCTCCGCCTCTCTGATCTCCGTCATGTCCATGCCTGTCAGGTCTTTGTCGGGAAGTTCTGAGTCACAGATCAGCACGAGTTCGTCGCCCCTCTGTACGACGTCCACGCCCGTGGCCTCCTTTACAAGTTTCATGTTAAGGTCGAGGTTGCCGAAAAGTTCCTTCGTGTCAATGCCGTCGATGATCTTAAGTCTTTTTTCCAAATCGTGATCTCCTTTATGTGTATCAGAACTGCTCAAGGTCTTCGTTCAGTCTGAAGCCCTCCGGCAAAAGTTCCGGCAGCTTGTAGCTTCTGATGTGATCTTCGTCCGCCGCCGTCATGATGATGAAATCATCATCGCAGAATTCTTTCATGAACTGCCTGCAGATGCCACAGGGCCAGGCTTCTCCACCGGACGACGTGATCATGATCTTCGCGAAATCGCGATGTCCTTCGGAGATGGCTTTGACGAAAGCCGTCCTCTCTGCGCAGATCGTAGCTCCGAAGGATGAATTCTCCACATTGCATCCGGTGAATATCGTCCCGTCCTTACACTCCAGAGCTGCTCCGACGCGGAATTTGCTGAACGGAGCATAGCTCATCAGAGTCATATCTTTTGCTATCCTGTATAATTCTGTATCTGTCATTGGCCCTTCTCCATTTCGATCATTCATGATCAGTCCTGCATCCTGGGTATGCCCAGCCAGTCCATGATCTCTTCCTCTCTTCTGCGCATCATGATCTTGTCGTCTGCCTCCTCGTGATCATAGCCCAAAAGATGCAGCACCGAGTGCGTGAAAAGATATATCAGTTCCCTCTCGAAACTGTGCCCGAATTCCACAGCCTGCTCTTCGGCCTTGTCCTTCGAGATCACCACGTCGCCGAGCATCAGCTCGTCTGGTATCTCATCGGGCTCAGAGCGGTAAGCGTCGAGCTCCTCCTTCTCGAACTGAGGGAAGCTCAATACGTCCGTCGGTTTATCTATGCCTCTGTATTCCCTGTTGAGCGCGCGGATCTCATCCTTCGTCACAAAGGTAACCGAAAGCTCACACGATCCCTCAGGCAGACCTTCCAGCTCCACGGCCCTTCGTGCCGCCGTTTCCATAGTCCCGAGCAGTTCTTCGGATATACAGTCTTCTTCTTCAAAAAATACTCTCATCAGTACCTCTCAATTATATCTGGGAAGCTTCCTTGTAGATCCTGTACATGTCCTCATAGTAGAGAGTCAATGCAGAGCCGATGTGTCCTCCGGTTGCTTCCTCGCAGTTTTTGGCCATCATGCGAAGCTCTTCTTCGGTAGGTTCCACGCCCAGACCTCTGATGCTCGTCGGCATGCCGATGGACTTGTAGAACTCCTCCATCCTGCTGATCCCTTCGAGGATGACGGCCATCTCGTCCTTGCCGGGTTCAACATCCATGACGTTGACCGCAAACTTGTAGAATCTCTCGGGAAGGTCGTCGCAGACCAGTCTGGCCCAGGTGCCCCAGATCGCGGTGAGTCCTGCGCCGTGAGCCACGTCATACAGTCCGCCGAGTTCATGCTCCAGCCTGTGGCAGGCCCAGTCGCCGCCATCAGTGCCGCAGCCCGTCAGCCCGTTATGCGAAAGCGCTTCGCACCACATGATCTCCGCTCTGGCGTTGTAGTTCGTGGGATCCTCCAGAACCAGCTTGGTGTTCTTCATGACTACTTTGAGAAGTCCTTCTGCGATCGAATCCGTGATCTCCATGCTGCCCAATCTGTTGAAATATCTTTCCATGGTGTGCATCATGATATCCGCTGAACCGCAGCCAGTCTGATAAGGGCTGACCGTCATGGTAAGTTCAGGGTTCATCAGTGCGAACCTGGGTCTGCAAAGATCGCTGTTGCAGCCTCTCTTCTTCCATCCGTCTTCGTTGGTGATGACGGATGAATCGGACATTACTGAGCCGGTAGCGCTCAGTGTGAGCACGAAACCGATAGGCATGCACGCTTCCGGCTTCCTGGTATGCTCATAGAAGTCCCAGACGTCTCCTTCGTTGGTAAGTCCGTAGCCTATGGCTTTGAGGGAATCAAGCACCGAGCCGCCTCCTACTCCGAAAAGGAAGTCCGCTCCGAATTCCCTGGCAAGTTCGATGCCTTCCCTGACCTTTGACAGTCTGGGGTTAGGAACGACTCCGCCCAGTTCGACGTGAGCTATGCCCTCCTGATCCAGGGTGTCAAGAATGCTCTTCATCAGACCGTTTTTGATAACTCTCTCTGAACCGTAGTGGACAAGCACGCGAGTCGCGCCGTATTTCTTGAGCATGGCTCCGGCCTGAAGTTCAGTGTCTCTGCCGAATTTGATCTCCGTTGGTGTGTAGTACTTAAATCCCTTCATATTTTCCTCCAAAAAATGATGATATCTGATTTGTTATTGATCCTTTCTGCTCCTTGTCATTTGCTTCACCGTTCCTTGTCCCCAAACGAAGCACCGGTCGCCCGTCAAAACTCGATCCGATCCGGAGCTTGTCCTGCAGAAGGTCAATCTAATCCAAATATATTGTACCTCATTTCAAGTCAAATTACAAGTAAATGAAACTCCGTCAGAGCAGGAAGTTTTTGATTAGTAACTCTATATCTCCCGGGTTTAAAGGATATCTCGGCGTATCAAAAAGAATCAGCAGATCCCTGCCCAATATGTGGCCATTCCTTTGGTACGCGCGGATCTTGCCAATATATTTTTCTGCATATACCGAATCATCCATCATGCCCAGTATCTCCAGATATTTGACCGACCGCGTCCTTACGTTGAGCAAAGTGAAATCCGGATACACAGTCCCATAATGTTTAAGATGCAATGGGCATTCAAATTTGGATGGTACCCCAAATTCGCAAAACTTATCATCCGCCATCGCTTCGTTCTTAGATCTCACTCTCAAGCCCCTGGCCGAGTAATGCTCAGGTGTATCTTCATCAAACCCCAACCCTTCGTATGGCTCGCCGAGCCACTCCTCGACGAATTCATCATCGGGCAAAACTATTGGCTTGACAAACTTCCGTCTCGATTCATTTATCCTGCTGTAAACGTCGTCGCAAATGCCGTTTTCGTATTTGTGGATCAAAATATTCAACGTCCTGAGTTCACTTTCAGCGAGTTTGAGAACTTTCATGTCGTATTCTTTTTGAGCAAGCTGTATCGCAATATCCCGGTCATTGGCGCAAAGATACTTTCTCTTATAATCAGTGCCCTCGCCTAAAAAATAGATCTGTGTTCCAGATCCCACCTTGCTGATCCTGACATGCCCCTCCGGTGCATTAATAATGCTTCTCTTCTTGATTCTGATAAGTTCTTCCAGATCTTTTGCCCTCGATCTCATGTTATTAAGCGATAATCTCAATCTTCTCCCTCCTTCTCCGGTTGGCTTCAATTTCATCTGTCCAGTCCGGGCTCTAATATTAACCTTTTCAGAGCTAAAAATCAATATGATGAAATCGTATACAAAAACCGGCCTTTACTGTAGTTAATAACTTTTAATATATAACGTTATCTGGCTAATTCAGTCTCATTTGAAAAATCGCATTTTAGACTTGAGTATTTTAATTGTGAACTCAGTCTCTTTTAAAAAATCGCATTTTAGGCTGAAGTATCTTTACTGTGAACTCAGTCTCTTTTGAAAAATCGCATTTTTGACTGAGATTATCTCCCCGTAACCCAGTCTAATTTGAAAATAATTAAAAAAGACTGGGTCAAAGCTATGAATATCCCAGTCTTTTACTGCATTTTTAATATGAGACTGAAATTTCATGAAAACATCCCAGTCTTTTACTGTATTTTTGATATTAGACTGAAATTTCAGCAAATGATCCCAGTCTTTTACAGCATTATTTATATAAGACTGGAATCTCAGACAATGATCCCAGTCTGATCCGTCATTTTTCGTGAGAGACTTAAGCCTCACGTGCTGGCGTGCTGCATATATTGCAGCGAATGCGAATATACCTTACGCGCCGTGGATCTCTTCAAGCGCGAGCATGCACATGTCGATCGCCGCGGGTATGCACTCCTCGTCCAGGTCGAATTCATCGTTATGGACAGGCTGCGTGGTGTCTGTACCGATACCGAGGTATGTGGCTATACCGCCGTGTTCCTTGACCGCGTTCATCATGGCCGCGGCATCGTCAGAACCGCCTATGCTACCCTCGAAGTAGACCTTTTCGAACCAGGGCACCTTCTTCGCGGCGCGCTGGATGATCTCCATCATCGCGTCGTCAGACTTTGAAGCCGGATACAGGCCCCACTTATAGTAATCGTAGGTGCAGCCGTGCATCGCTGCAGCTCCGTCCAGGACTTCGAAGACGCGTCTTTCTACGTATTCTGAGATCTCCGGCTCCTCGCCTCTGCATTCCAGACTGATGAAGCACTCGTCGGGTATGGTGTTGACTACCGTGCCTCCCTTGATGATCCCGACGTTGACCCTGGTAAGCCCCAGTTCATGGTTGGCTATCGTTCTCAGGTTGAGTACAGCTGAGCATGCCGCCAGTATGGCATCCCTTCCCTCCTGAGCGGCTCCGCATGGATGTGCGCCTCTTCCGTGGAAGGTGACGTCTATCTGCCTGTCAGACAGGAAATCTTTGCAGCCGCAGCAGATCGTGTGGGATGTGAGCGGCTTGCCCTCTGCGGACAGTGCGACATGCATGATGATCATATATTGAACATCGTCCAGATGTCCCTTGGCCACTATCGACTCTGCGCCGTGATATACTTCTTCAGAAGGCTGGAAGATCAGCTTGACCTTACCGTTAAACTCGTCCTTCTTGGCGAGAAGCGCTTCTGCGATGCCCAGACCCATAGCCGTGTGAGCGTCATGGCCGCAGGCATGTACGCAGCCTTCGTTTATAGAGATATATCCCTCATCGAAGGGCCTGAAGCCTTTTTTATGAGGCTCGTTTCCGGGCAGACAGTCGATGTCGAATCTAAAAGCCGTCACAGGACCGGGCTTGCCGGTATCGAAGACAGCCAGCACGCCGGGGAATCCCTTGGTCATCTCTACGATCTCAGGCTTGGCGCCCTGAGCTATGGCTCGGTCCATGTTGGCTCTGCGCTGCTCCGGCGTTCTCATCTCATCGTCGATCGTAGCCTCGTCCACCACATCCAGACCGATCAGGCAGTCATATCCCATGTCGGTCAGTATCTCATAGATCCTGGAGGTAGTCCTTACCTCGTCCCAGCCCTGCTCAGGGAAGTGATGGAACTCTCTTCTGTATCCAATGAATTTATTCATGTTCTTACCTCGCTCGCTTGATATTATGACAAAAGCCTCCAGCACCGCAAATAACGCCCCGCCGGAGGCTCATCTGTTACTGATTCAAAAACTGCTGCACCAGGCGCTTCACATCGCCGCCGTCAGCCACTCCTTTGACCTTGCCCATGACCGGCCCCATGAGCTTGCCCATGAGCTTCGGTCCGTCACCTTTGGAGATTCCCAGACCGCCGGCTATCTCTTCGATAACTCCAAGCAGCTCTTCTTCTGAGAGTCTGGCGGGAAGATATCTCTCAAGGATCTCGATTTCCTTATTATATGCATCCAGGAGGTCGGTCCTTCCGGCTTTCTCGAAGTCAGCCAGAGCGTCTTTTCTCATCTTGACCTGCTTGGACAGGATAGCTATGATGCCCTGGTCGTCCAGT
>JAFYJM010000069.1 GCA_017538125.1 Bacillota bacterium | reverse complement strand
GGTTCGAATCCCTACGGGCTCACCAAAAACGTAAACAGCACCCAAGAGGGTGCTGTTTACGTTTTTGAAGAATCAATAAGGAGGGATTCGGACCCGGGAGGGCATGGCCGTAAGCGAGAGAGCCCGGTGGGCTCTCGAGCAGGTCATGGTCGAAGCCGGCCTGAATAAGGCCGGCGAGAGGCTTCAGCTGCGAAGCAGCGTGAATCCCTACGGGCTCACCAAAACACATAGGATATCAGTCTGTATGTTCTTTGTTTATGCCAAGCCGAAAAATAACTTGACATCATAAAGGGCTTGCCATATAATATAGAAGTCGTCTGAAGACGTCGCATTATTTTTGTGCGTTTGATGACAGGTTTGGGGATTGTCGCTGGGGTATCGCCAAGCGGTAAGGCACGGGGTTTTGATCCCCGCATTCGTAAGTTCGAATCTTGCTACCCCAGCCAATACATATGACCCATTAGCTCAGGCGGTAGAGCACTTGACTTTTAATCAAGGTGTCCGGAGTTCGAGTCTCCGATGGGTCACCATTTTTATTAAAAAGCTTATTTAAGCCCACGTTGGAGAGGTGTCCGAGCGGTTTATGGAGCTGGTCTTGAAAACCAGTGATCCCGAAAGGGACCGTGGGTTCGAATCCCACCCTCTCCGCCACATCACTAAATACAAATTTGGCAAGCATGGAGAAGTACTCAAGTGGCTGAAGAGGACGGTTTGCTAAACCGTTAGTGTTCGTTAAGGGCAGCATGGGTTCGAATCCCATCTTCTCCGCCATAAATATAGGGGTATAGCTCAGTTGGTAGAGCAGCGGTCTCCAAAACCGCGTGTCGAGGGTTCGAGTCCTTCTGCCCCTGCCAGCAAACGAAAGCATCCACCAAAAGGTGGGTGCTTTTGTTTGCTATTAGAGATGAAAAGGACTCGAATCCTTAAAAATAGCTTTCTTGTTATAGCCTGTACGTTATGATATAATCAACTCACAAATCGTTTTTTACGAAAGATCATTTGCTGGGATGAAAACTGCTATAACCAAAAAACAATATGAAGAGATATATGAACTCCTGAACAGCGTGGAGATACTGGACTTTGACTGCGGGACGCTTTGCAGCGCAGCCTGCTGCACGCACGAAGGAACTGAGGAGATGGGCATCTATCTTCTCCCAGGCGAAGAGGCAGTACATGAGGACGATCACGACTGGCTCGACTTCAGGATCGAGAAAGCGGAGGATCATTACATGCCTGAGTCATGGAGCGGCGAGGTATATTTCGTGCGCTGTAAGACGCCGCCTTTCTGCCCCAGGGAGAAGCGCCCTATACAGTGCAGGACGTTCCCATTAGCGCCCCACATAGATAGTGACGGAGAGCTTACTCTGATATATAATGACATGGAGCTTCCATACAAGTGTCCTCTGATTGAGGAAGCTATACCTCTTAACGACGACTATTATGACGCGACTCTTGAGGCCTGGCAGAGACTGATCGAAGATCCTCTGATATATGATCTCGTCAGGATGGATTCAGAGGCGAGAGAAGATTCATTTCTGGAGCTCATGGACAAACTGGGCATATAGACCGGTATAACGAAGAACGAACAATGCATTATAATATGAAAGGAGCGACCATGATAAAAGCGATAAAGGGAGACATCACTAAGATAACCGACGTACAGGCAATAGTTAACGCAGCTAACGAATCGCTTCTCGGGGGAGGAGGCGTAGACGGCGCCATCCACAAGGCGGCTGGGAAGGGCCTTCTCAGAGAGTGTCAGACCCTGGGCGGTTGCAGGACAGGCGAGGCTAAGATAACCGGAGCTTACGATCTGCCCTGCGATCACGTGATACATACGCCCGGACCGATCTGGAGGGGAGGCAGACGCAATGAAGCAGAACTCCTCGCTTCCTGCTACAGAAACTGTATGAGACTCGCTGTCGAGAACGGCATCAGAAGCATTGCTTTCCCGTCGATATCCACGGGAGTTTACAGCTACCCACTGGATGAGGCAGCTGAGATCGCTGTGAATACTGTAAAAGAGTTTATGACTGAGCATCCCGGCGAGATAGACCTTGCGGAGTGGGTGCTTTTCGACGATAAGACCTACAGAGCCTACGAGAAAGTGATAAACTCTCTCTGACAAGGGCCGGGTGGCGGTCGAAAATAATTGATTTGAAATATTTTTCTGTTTTATGCAACAGTCCCGGGGGTGAGCCTGTATATAAGGCAGAAAGGGATTTTTACATAAAACAACAAACAATAAGGAGAGTATCAAGATGAAAAGATTAGCAGCCATAGTATTAGTCATCGTAATGGTGTTCACATTTGCAGCCTGCGGCGAGAAAGAAGTTGAAAAATCAGCAGGTACCGACGAACTGGTCGGCGGATGGAGCCTGGCGGATCTTCACAAACTGACTGACGAACAGATCGAACTGTTCAACAAGGCGATGGCCGAACTCGACGGAGTAGATTATACGCCGGTAGCATATATAGGAAGTCAGGTAGTGGCAGGCACTAATCACAGATTCCTTGCCAGAGCTAAGGGAGTTTATCCCGGAGCGACAGAGACCTATGCTCTTGTGACCATATATGAAGATCTCGAAGGAAACCTTGAGATCCTCGACATAGTCGATTCAGGAGCCGAGACGGGCATTTCTGAAGATGACGGAGCATGGGCTGCAATAGACGACAACGCTTTGACTGATGAGATCATGGCTGCTTTTGAAAAGGCTACTGAAACTCTCACCGGAGCTGAAATCACACCGGTTTGTGTGGTCGCTGAGCAGATCGTGGCAGGAACTAACTACATGATCTTCTGTGAGACGAAGCCTTCCGTCGCTGAACTCGATTCCGGCGTGCCCGGATATGCAATGGTAACGCTTTATGTGGATCTTGAAGGGAATTCAGAGATAACGGATATCGTTGACTTCACTGCTGAATAAGCATATTATAATTGGTATGTATCTGAACGCTTTAGTGGGCAGGCTGCCGCTTTACGGCAGCATCTTCCCGGAATTGAAAAGGAATATCGTATCTTTTGCGAGAGCACTGTTCATGGCTGCGGAGCCCGGAACATTGACGCTGGACAGAAGCGATGAGATGGCTCAGGAGCGCATTAGAGAGAACGCAGGCCTCATGCTTGATAAGTACGGGGACAGCATTTTGCGCCTTGCTTACTCCTATCTGCACAACATGAGCGACGCAGAAGATATCGTTCAGGATACGCTTATCAAGTACATGAAGACCGGCCCGGAGTTTGAGAGCGAGGCGCATGAGAAGGCCTGGCTCCTCAGAGTAGCGGCCAATCTTTCAAAAAACAAGATCGATTATAACAAGGTTCGCCAAGCGGATGAACTGGAAGAGACTCTGGCTGCAGACGAGAGAAAAGATCTTTCTTTCGTCTGGGAAGCTGTGAAGATGCTTCCGGACAATTACAGGGAGGCGATCCACCTGTTCTATTACGAGGGGTATTCGACCAGGGAGATCGCGGGTATTTTGAAGAGAAATGAGGCAACAGTCAGGTCGGATCTGAAGCGCGGCAGGGACAAGCTTAGGACTGTGCTCACGGAGGTGTACGATTTTGGCTAAATATGACGAGATCATGGAAAAAATTACATTATCACCTGAAGCCAGAGACAGGATCATCGAGAACGTGGCTAAGAATGTCACGTCCCAGCCGAAGAAAAAGAACTTCAGTATGACCAGACTCAGAAAGCAGCTGACAATGGCGGCCTGCCTGGTACTGGTGGTCGGCGTGGCCATAAGCGCAGCAAAAACGGACTTCTTCGGGCTTTTAGGTCTGGACAAAGGGTCAAGCGATTTAGCTACTGAGCCCGATCGGTACGTATCCGAAGAAGAGTTGAATGATGAGTCCGTTCAGGCAGAGGATGGAGATAGTCAGGCTGTAGAGGGAGAAATAAGCTACGAAGAAGGCGCAAGTGATTTGACCCAGAACAATTCTGCAGGAGAGAATGGATCTTCTTATAACACAGGAGAGAATGAACCTTCTGATAACACAGGTGGGGAAAAGACAGAAAACTCCGTCGGAACGGTAACTGGCGACAATGAAACGATAGAAGTCGAAGGTGAGGACCTTCAGCCTGCTGAAACCACCACAGAGGATCCTGCAGAAAACTCTGAAGAAACAGTGCTTGAAGAAGAGATGATCAAAGAGAGCGAGGGTAAGAGCTTCGAAGTTTCCGGAAACGGCGGTGTGCAGTCCGTCTGGAACGTAAAGGAGTTCACGACTGAAGAGGAACTCTCCGAATATCTTGGATTCGAAGTGAGCTGCCCTGAATTCATCAAGATAAGTGAAGACCAGGGACTCACTGAGATCACTTACCGTGCCTATGGCGATGACATGGGCGAGATAACTATCACAGATGGCAAGGCTGAGAACTTCTACAGAAAGGCCATCGGCCATGTTCCGGAAGATGAGATATCCGGTGATTACAATGAATATTCAACTGCTGTGGAGTTTGACGGTGAGACCATCTCCGGAAGTCTGGAGGGAAAGGGAAGCAAGTACACACTCGCATATTGGACGAGCATAGACGGCTACACTTACGCAGCCGGGCTAAGCAAGGGCCTCAAAGCGGACAAGTGGTGGAAGATCATCTACGGAAGTGATGAATAACGAGTGTTAGGGCAGCCGATGGCTGCCCTTTTTGCTTGTTATTAAGTCTGAAGAAACGTTGCGTCGATCAAAAAAGTTCTTGACAAGAACTTTGTATAGTAATAAAATATAGAAGTCGTCAAATCGGGGTGTAGCGCAGTTTGGTAGCGCAACTGGTTTGGGACCAGTGGGCCGCGGGTTCAAATCCTGCCACCCCGACCACTTAGAACTTTGGGCCTCTAGCTCAGTGGTTAGAGCATCCGGCTCATAACCGGCAGGTCCCGGGTTCAAATCCCTGGAGGCCCACCATTTTTTAAATTCATATGATAAATGCACGTGCCCAGTTAGCTCAGTAGGTAGAGCAGGGGACTGAAAATCCCCGTGTCTCTGGTTCGATTCCGGAACTGGGCACCATTTATTTTTTGCGATAATATTTCAGAATTTTCTGAAAATTTGTTTAAATCCCCTTGATTTTATGTTTTTTTGTGTTAAAATAAGAGGCAGTTTATGCTAAAAATAACAGACAGAGGTGTTTAAATGGTTATTACGGATCTTTTGGAAAGAAATGCGAGACTCTGGCCGGATGATACTGCTCTCGTTGAGATAAATCCGTCTGAGGAGAGAGACGCTGCGGTCACATGGAGAGATTTAAGTCTTCTCGGAGAGACTTCGAAGGACACTCCTTACAGACGTGAACTTACCTGGGGAGCCTTCGACAAGAAGGCTAACCGCTTCGCTAATCTGCTTTTGTCACGCGGGATCAAAAAAGGCCAGAAGGTGGGTATTCTGATGATGAACTGCCTTGAATGGCTCCCGATATACTTCGGCATACTGAAGAGCGGAGCTATGGCAGTACCTTTGAATTTCAGATATTCATCGGATGAGATCGAATACTGCCTGGATCTCGCGGATATCGAAGTTTTGGTTTTCGGACCCGAGTTCACCGAACGTATAGAACCGGTTCTTAAGAACCTGAGAGAGGTCAGATACTTTTTCTTCGTCGGTAAGGACATGCCAGAGTGGGCTGAAAGCTATAATGAGCTCGTGAACTACTGCTCCAAAGAAGCTCCTCCCGTGCTCAATGAACCTGAAGACCATGCTGCGATCTACTTTTCATCAGGCACGACAGGTTTCCCGAAAGCCATCCTTCATAACCACAGAGCGCTCCTCAATGCCTGCGTGGTAGAACAAAAGCATCACGGACAGACGAGGGATGACGTGTTCCTTTGCATACCTCCGCTTTATCATACCGGAGCCAAGATGCACTGGTTCGGTTCACTGATCTCGGGAAGCAAGGCAGTCATCTTAAGAGGCGTCAAGCCTGAATGGATCCTGCGCGTCGTTACCGAAGAGAAATGCACCATCGTATGGCTGCTGGTGCCTTGGGCTCAGGACATTCTCATGGCCATCGAATCCGGCAAGGTCGATCTCAATAATTATCTGTTGGATCAGTGGAGACTCATGCATATCGGCGCGCAGCCTGTACCTCATACACTGGTCCAGCGCTGGCTGAAGATCTTCCCGAACCACCAGTATGATACTAATTACGGGCTTTCAGAGTCTCTCGGACCCGGCTGCGTCCATCTCGGCGTTGAGAACGTGGATCACGTCGGAGCCATCGGTGTCCCGGGCTATGGCTGGGAGTGCAAGATCATCGATGAGAACGGTGAACTCGTCAAGGACGGAGAAGTCGGCGAGCTCGCGGTCAAAGGCGATGGAGTCATGCTCGAATACTACAAGAACAGGGAAGCAAGTGAAGAGTCACTTCACGACGGCTGGCTCTGGACAGGCGACATGGCCAAGATGGAAGACGGTTTCATATATCTGGTCGACCGTAAGAAGGACGTTGTCATTTCCGGAGGCGAGAACATCTATCCTGTACAGATCGAAGACTTCTTAAACTCCAATCCTAAGATCAGAGATGTAGCGGTCATCGGTCTCCCTGACGAGAGGCTCGGCGAGATCTGCGCAGCCATCATATCCTTAAAGGATGGCGAGACAGCCACAGAGGAGGAGATCAACGAATTCTGCGAGGCGCTTCCAAGATACAAGAGACCCAGAAAGGTCATCTTCGATGACGTTCCGAGAAACGCTACCGGCAAGATCGAGAAGCCGGCTCTAAGAGAGAAATACTGCTCGACGAATCTGGTCGAAGCGCAGACTATGTCATAAAACACAAGCCGGGCTAAACTGCTTTAACATGACTGTTGAAGCCCGGCTGTCATCATGATATTATATATATGAAATTGAAGTGCCGTGAACTGTAATGACAATACTTTGCGGCACTCAGTATATAAGGAGAACGCAGATTATGAAAAAACTCATGTTGGGAAATGAAGCTGCCGCTCGCGGACTATATGAAGCCGGCTGCTCCTTCGTTTCCAGTTATCCTGGCACACCGGCCACGGAGATCACGGAATTCGCCGCAAAATATGACGAGATCTACGCTGAATGGGCGCCGAACGAAAAGGTGGCCATGGAATCAGCCCACGGAGCCTGCGTATCAGGACAGAGGGCATTCTGCGGCATGAAGCACGTCGGACTGAACGTGGCGGCGGATCCTTTGTTCACCATATCCTACACGGGCGTGAACGGCGGACTGATCATCGGAGTCGCCGACGATCCGGGCATGCACAGCTCGCAGAACGAGCAGGACTCCAGACACTACGCAAGGGCGTCCAAGATACCCATGGTGGAGCCTTCAGACTCTTCTGAAGCCATCGAATTTGTCAAGATCGCTTATGAGATCTCTGAGGAGTACGATACGCCGGTCATCCTGAAGATGTGCACGAGAGTGTCACACTCTCAGAGCGTGGTCGAGCCGGGCGAGAGAGTCATGCCCGCGATCAAGCCATACGAGAAGAACGGTGACAAGTACATCATGATGCCGGGTCAGGCAAGGAAACGCCATCCGCTTGTAGAGAAACGCACGGAAAACCTGAAGAAACTATCTGAGACGAGCCCGCTTAACAGGATCGAAAAAGGAAAAGATCCGCGCACTGCCATCATTACAGACTCTACCTCATATCAGTACGTGAAGGAAGTCCTTGGAGACCGTTTCGATATCCTTAAACTCGGACTGATCTGGCCTGTTTCTGATAAACTTCTCATGGACTTCGCCGATGGCCGCGACAAGGTGATCATAGTCGAAGAACTTGATGGCTTCATCGAAGGCATGGTCAGGGCGCTTAAGATAGACTGCGTGGGTAAGGAATTCTTCCCGCCATTGGGAGAACTCTCGCAGAACCTTGTGAGAAAAGGTCTTGCGGAAGCGCTCGGTGATGAGAGCCTCTTACCGAAGATCAAGAAGGTCGAGAAGGATTACGACGTTCCGAACCGTCCGCCCGTAATGTGCGCGGGCTGCCCTCACAGAGGTCTTTTCTACGTGCTTTCCAAACTGAAACTGAACGTTATCGGGGATATCGGCTGCTATACGCTGGGAGCCATAGAACCGCTGAACGCTATCGATACGACGGTCTGTATGGGAGCGTCAGTCTCCGGCATCCACGGTTTCAACAAGGCTTCGTCATTTACGGATAATAAGAACGAGGATCACACCGTGGCTGTTATCGGCGATTCGACCTTTATGCATTCAGGTATCACAGGCCTTGTGAACATCGCTTATAACGCTTCGAATTCTACTGTGATAATCCTGGACAATTCCATCACCGGCATGACCGGTCACCAGGAAAATCCGACCACAGGAAAGAATCTGAAAGGCGATCCGGCTCTTAAGGTAGACCTTGAAGCCCTCTGCAAAGCCGTTGGTATCGAGAGCGTGAGAGTGGTCGATCCGTACGATCTCAAGGAAACAGAAGCGGTCATCAAAGAAGAAGTGGCTAAACCGTGTTCGTCCGTCGTCATATCCAGAAGACCCTGCGCTCTTCTTAAATACGTCAAGCATAAAGTGCCGCTCGTTCCGGATAAGGATAAGTGCACCAAGTGCAGGCTTTGCATGAAGATCGGATGCCCTGCCATCATTGTGACGGACAAGGGAGTGGAGATAGATCATACTCTCTGCGTAGGCTGCGGAGTCTGTACTGAGCTCTGCCATTTCGGAGCATTGAAGGAGGAGGAGTGAGATGAAGAACAACATTAATATCATGATCGTCGGAGTTGGCGGTCAGGGATC
>JAFYJM010000068.1 GCA_017538125.1 Bacillota bacterium | reverse complement strand
GCCTCTGGTATATCTGGTGCAGGTGCCGTTCAGCCATCTTGGATGGGAGATATTCCAGTATTATCCCGGCTGGTTCAAATGGACGCTTTTAACGATACCGATGGGCTTCATCGGCTACTATCTCAAAAAAGACAAATGGTGGGGATTGTTCATACTAGTGCCCGTGATGGCTTTTTTAGGATATCACTATTCCGGTTTTTTGAGAGAAACTTGGTCGTTCTTCCCGAATCATCTCCTGAGCGCTGTCTTTTGCGCGCTTTGCATTATCCTGTTTCCTCTGTTCATCTTCAAGAATAAAAAAGTCAGGACTATCGGTCTGATCATAGGAATATGCATTCTGATAGGCATGACGGGGCTGACGATATCACAGGGACAGAATTTCTATTCGACTGATATCCTTGCGTCAGGCACCGATATGGGCGGCGATTATGACGATACTTATACTGCAGAGCTTGCTGATCCTTCTTACGGCGATGCTGAGATAATATACGAGAAATCCATAGATACATACTTAGTACGCGTCACTTTCAAGAACACAGGTAATACGCAGCTTATCATGACAGCTCCTGACGGGACTAAGCGTGTTTATGATCTTGTAGTCAACAGGAACTCCTATAATATAAAACCCGAAGACAGCGATGAGTGGAAATATTAAAAATCTTAATTGGTATCCGGGCCACATGAAAAAGACCCGGGAGCTCATACAGGAAAATCTGAAGATGGTGGATCTGGTCATTGAAGTGATCGATTCCAGGATCCCGAGATCATCCAGAAATCCCATCATCGATGAGCTGATCCAGAACAAAAAAAGAATAATCATCCTCAACAAGAGCGATCTGTCAGACGACAAGGCAAACGATGAGTGGGCTAAGTACTTCAAAGCTCAGGGAAACCTGGTACTGAAACTGAATTCCAACAGAGGCGACGGAGTAAAGGAACTCTTCAAAATGCTGGAGAAACTCCAGGAGGAGAAGAACCGTGACAAGGCGCTTAAGAAACCTCTTCGTATGATGATAGTGGGCGTGCCTAACGTGGGTAAATCCTCGCTCATCAACAGGATGACAGGACGCAAGTCTGCTAAGACCGGCGACAAGCCCGGCGTCACCAAAGGTAAGCAGTGGCTGTCAGTCGATAACGGCATGCAGCTTCTGGATACCCCTGGCATACTCTGGCCGAAGTTCGAAGATCCTAAGGTGGGACTCAACCTTGCGTTCTGTGGGTCCATCAAGGACGAGATAATGGATATATCCGAGCTTGCACTCGAGTTGATAAAGGTGCTGTCAGTGGACTATCCTGAGCTACTGATAGAACGATACAAGTTGGACGAAATACTTAAGGACGGAGACTATTCTGAGACTTTCGGCCGTGAGATAGACGGAGAACAGGAGGCTGCGCTAGCCAATATGGAAGAGATCGCAAAGAAGCGTGGATTCATACTGGCGGGCAAGCGGATAGATTATGAACGTACAGCGAAGACGCTCCTTGATGAATTCAGATCCTCCGCCATAGGTAAGATAACTCTTGAAAAGGTAAGTAGCGATGACTAAGGCTGAAAGAGAAGCAAAACTTATAGCTCGTCATGCTGAGATGTCAGCATTTGATGCTCAGTACCGGCGCGCCTATGGCAATATAGGAGGCGTCGACGAAGTAGGGCGGGGGCCTCTCGCGGGACCGGTAGTCACAGCCTGTGTGGTGCTCCCGGAAGACTTTGACGTGCTTGGCGTCGATGATTCCAAGAAGCTCAGTCTGAAGAAGCGCGAGGAACTCTATGATCAGATCCTTGATAGAGCTCTTGCCGTAGGCATAGGCATCTGCGACAATGAGACGATCGACGAGATAAACATTCTGGAGGCTACTAAGCGTGCTATGGTCCAATCTATCGAAAAGGCCGATAAAGTCCTCCAAAAGCGAGATCTGGGCCTTCTGGAGCACGTCCTAATAGATGCAGTCAAACTGTCAGGTATCGGCCAGACTCAAACCAACATTATCAAGGGTGACGCTACTAGTTTGTCGATTGCTGCGGCTTCGATCGTGGCAAAGGTCACTAGGGACCGAATGATGATGGCCTATGCTGAAGAGTATCCGTGGTACGGTTTTGAATCGAACATGGGCTACGGCACAAAGAAACACTATGAAGGCATTAGATCACACGGTATAACGCCAATTCACAGGAAGAGTTTTTTGAAAGGGTACGTAAATGCAGAAATATAAGGAACTCATTCTCAAAACAATAAAGATCTATGGCGACTGCAAAATGAACGTCTACGCCGGAAATGCGACGCTGTTTATCATAACTGCGGCGTTCCCGTTCCTGATGCTGATCATTTCTATAGTGAATCTGCTTCCGGGTTATTCTCCTAAAGATGTAACGGATCTGTTCTCTCAGATACTGCCTGATCTGGATTCTTTGAAGGATCTCGTGGAATCTATGATCACGAATCTCAGGAATCAGTCAGGAGGACTTCTCGCTTCAGTTGCGGCACTGACCACATTGTGGTCTGCTTCTGCAGGCATCAATGCTATCCAGGCCGGACTTAACGGCATCGACGGTGCGCAGTCCGGTAAGGGCATACTGAACATTATCAAGAGAGTTTTGTTCACACTGGTGCTCGTTATTCTCATTCCTGCACTTCTCGTATTCGAGATGCTCGGAAAGCAGATCTTAGGTCTGATAAGCAATACGATGGAAAAGATCGGAGTGGATTTCATAGAATCCGATCTGACTTCGATCCTGAACGTCAGCAGCATTATCGTTATAGTGGCTGCATTCGTTGCAGTTCTGTTCATTTTCGCATATCTTCCCACTAACAGGCACAGCCTAAAGAGTCAGATCCCGGGTACGATATTCACAGGAGTAAGCTGGTTCGTATTCACCAAGCTTTTCGCATTCTTCATTCCCAGGTTCTATCACGCATCAAGCCTTTATGGATCGCTGGCGTCACTTTTCCTGGCATTCCTGTGGGTGAGGATCATAATAATGATATTGTTCCTCGGAGGTGCGCTCAATAAAGCGCTTGAGGGAGATCGGAGGTAAAAATGGTTTACGATTTCAAGGATATCGAAGCAAAAAAAGTCGAGCACATGAGAGACGGCGAGGGTCACATCTTCACCAAAAGAGTCGAGACTGAAATGGGCGGTATTATCATAAATACGATCCCTCCAGGATGTTCCATCGGTCTTCATCAGCATACATCGAATTTCGAAGTCTGCTACATTATCAGCGGCAGAGCTTATGAAGTAACGGATGATGTTAAGACGCTTCTTGGACCAGGAATGGTTACATACTGTCCTGTTGAAGGCAAACATTCGCTTGTAAACGAATTCGATGAGGACTTTGTGTTCTTCGGAGTCCTTCCGGATATCAAATAGTTGTTATAATAGATCGCGGCCGTAAGCTGCTGAAAACACATGGAGGAAATTATGAATATATTAGTTTTGAACGGAAGCCCACGTGCCAATTCCAACACTAAAGCTCATATCGAAGCATTCAAGGAAGGTGCAGTTTCAAAGGGCCATGAAGTAGAGATCATGGACGTTGCTAAGATGAAGATAGCAGGCTGCATAGGCTGCGAATATTGCCATACCAAAGGCGAAGGCAAGTGCGTACAGCAGGACGATATGCAAAAGGTATATCCTGTACTAAATCAGTGGGCTGATATGATAGTCATCGCAAGTCCGATATATTACTGGGGCTTCTCAGGACAGATGATGAATTTTATTACAAGATTCTACTCTATAGGCAGACCTATGGCTGATAAATATGCCATGTTCCTGAGCTCAGGCTCCCCGGGAGTATATGATGCACCGATAAGTGAATATAAATCGATCCTTAAGTTCTTCGGCGCGACTAACATGGGCATAATTACCGCATACGGTGACCAGAACAAGTCAGAAGCCAAGCTTAAGGAGCTGAGAGACTTTGGATTATCGCTCTGATACTTACTTGACACTTCCTTAGTCAAAAAATATTATGATCGAATTAAAAGAGGGAGAAAACTATGATAATTTTCTCCCTCTTTTTTAGTAATTATAATGACGTTGATCGCGCTCATTATTTCAGCGTCTGCTTCACAGCTGATGAGCAATAATCATCGATATGAAGGTCGCTGTTCTTTTTGTTCATCAGCGTGCCGTTTCCCTTGATACAGCCACCTTCGCAGATCATGCCCTCGATGAAATTCCCATTTAGTTTACCGGCTTTGGCGCGCATCAGCGCTGAACGGCATTCGGCCACACCGTTGCATATTACAGGTCTGAACTCAAAGTCGTCATAACCGAGTTCCTCAATGGCTCTTTTGATGGCGCGTGTAACTCCGCCTGTCTTGGCGAAGCCTCTTCCGAAGGGCGATGCATCCTGAACGTCCATTTCTGGCATCGAAGAGATATCGATCCCGCGGCTGTCCAGCAGCGCCATAAGTTCAAGGAATGTTAGTGACTTATTAATGTAAGGCTTAACATTTTCTGTTTTGCACTCGTATTTCTTGGCGATGCAGGGGCCGATGAAGTAGATACTTGAATCAGGATATCGTTCTCTGATAACGCGTCCTGTCAGCGCCATTGGAGACAGTGTAGAGGATACGTGATCATTCAATTCAGGGAATTCCACGTTCACATATTCCACAAAGGCAGGGCAGCATGATGATGTAAGGAAGCCTTTTTCCCTTAGTTCTGCAGCTTCAGTAAGCGCGGTCTCGTCTGCGCCCATGGCCACTTCATATACACCGTCAAAGCCAAGCGCCTCTATAGCGCTGAAGACCTGTCCGACCGTAGTTCCGGGGAACTGAACAGCCACAGCAGGTGCGACTACTGCGAAGATCTTCTTATCTTCAGTCTTGTTCTTGATGGCATCCACGACCTTCATTATGCCTGAAATGTCATTAATAGCGCCGAAGGGGCAGTCGTATACACAGGCTCCGCATACGATACATTTATCCTGATCGATGACAGCAGCGCCTTCATCATCCATGCCTATCGCTCCGGTAGGGCAGACGCGTTCACAGGGACGGCGCATATTGATTATGGCATTGTACTTGCAGGCTGATGCACAACGTCCGCATTCGATACAGCGCTCTTTATCTATATGAGCATATCCGCGGCCGTCGATCACTATGGCTTTTCTGGGGCAGACTTCTCTGCAGTTATGAGCGACACAGCCCCTGCAGATATCTGTTACCATATGTCCGGATTTAGGGCATTCATCACAGGCGATGGATACGACCTGGATCGTATCTTTTGATCCATGGAATTCTCCTAATCCGATCCTCATGCGTTCTGCGATTATAGCGCGGTCTTTATATATGCAGCAGCTCATGGGTGGCTGACCTTTTTTCGCGACTACGTTCGCGATCTCATTAAAAGCCGTAAAGGCATCATGTCCTTCCCATGCGTGACGGGCCATCTCCCTTAAGACCTGATACCTTATGACTTCAACTCTGTTCTCAAATACTCTCTGTTCCATTTCAACTCCTTAAGATATATATTTGCATTTCAATAGCCCGCAAATAACTAAATGCGGGCTATATTGTTCGAAGCACAAGGCATATATTAACACCTGTCAAAAGAAAAGGCAAGGGTCATATCAATATTTTTTGCTCTTGATGGTGCCGATGACCGAACCTGCTCTGAAATAGTCTCCGTTTTCGATCCTGTGGCTCAGATAGCCGTCGGTCTCTGCTGTGAATTCTATTATCTTCTTATCGACCTGAGCTTCACAGATCGGCTCGTCCCTCTTAACGAATGAACCGTTGTCTTTAAGCCACTGTATATAACATTCAGCTCCTTCGATATCAACAGGCTCGTACTGGCAGGCGCAGTCTTTGGAAGGATCTTTTTTGGGAAGCATCTGGCCCGGCACTATTATAGGCATACCGTCTGCTGAGTTCCTGAGATTGTTCTTGTAGAAGGGGCAGTTCTCTTTGAGACATTCCATATTATGATCAGAATACTTGCATATGAGAGCTTCATCAAATTTGATGCTCAGGCCCAACTTCTCGTTTACGTAAGGAATAGCTTCCCAGAGGGAAAGATAACACGTACGCTTGCAGCAGCGCGGACCGCCGAAGCTTGCTACCCTTAAGAGACAGTGACCTGTAAGTTCATTGGCCCATTTCCAGTTCTCGACCGAGAGAGGGGATGCGCTGGTATAAACCGACAGGAAGATGCCTGCTCCTACTGAGGAACCGCAGTTTCCCATGTTTCCGCACACGCCGCCGGGAACGGCTTTGGCGCGTGTTTCAGCGAGTTCGAGCCATTCTCTTAGCTCGTCTTCTTTTTTGTATTTCTCCAGAGCTGCCATCGTGAGCAGCGTGGCAGGAACTATAAAATGATGATAAGGGCAGTGGATGATCACTCCTTCAGTGTCCATGAGTGTGTTTATAAGTTCGTCAGCTCTTGAGACTGATCGTGTCTTAAGAGCACTTACGCATTCTTCTTTGAGTCTGTCGAAGACTTCCTGTTCCATCGTAAACGCCATATCAAACCTCTTTCACATTATATTATACTTGGTTTAAATCATTATATAACATAAATTTAGACTTTGTCTATATCATAGTAGCTATATCATAACGTCTGAAAAGATCTTTTTATGCATATATTATTAATTTGCCCCTTAACATATGCTGATTTTTTTGTTATAATTTATTAGTTTTTGATTTATCTCAAAGCAAATATATCAGATATACTGCGGATATTTCTGAGGTATGAATACATCTTTGAAAGGATAAACATTATGAAAGTGATCACATTTGGAGAGATCCTGCTCAGGCTTGCAGCCCCGGGATATACCAAACTTTTCCAGAAAGAGAATTTGGAAGCTACGTTTTGCGGCGGGGAGGCCAACGTGGCCGTATCCCTGGCAATTTTCGGGCTGGATTCGGCCTATGTTACCAAGGTCCCTGATTCTGACGTCGGACATGCTGCCATTAATTCGATGAGATATTTCGGAGTCGATACCGGAAACGTCGTCTTCGGAGGAGACAGGCTGGGGCTCTATTATCTGGAGAAAGGCGCGTCTCAGCGTCCTTCCAAGGTAATATATGACAGAGCATATTCCGCTATCTCTCAGGCAAAAAAAGAAGACTTCGATTGGGAGAAGATCTTAGATGGAGCAGACTGGTTCCATTGGACCGGCATCAATCCGGCTCTTTCGGATGAGCTTGGACTGATCTGCGAAGACGCCTGTAAGGCTGCCAAAGCCAAAGGTCTCACGATCTCCTGTGACCTCAACTACCGTGGCAAACTGTGGACTTCTGAAAAGGCTCAGTCCGTAATGAAGCCGCTGATGAGATATGTGGACGTTCTGATCGCTAATGAGGAGGATTCTGAAAAGGTCCTTGGCCTTAAATATGAAGGCACCAATGTAGAGAGCGCCGAACTGGATAAAGCCGGCTATGTGTGGACAGCAAAACAGATCCACGAACTATATGGATGCAAGTATATCGCGACGACATTAAGAAAGAGCTTCTCAGCGAGCCGTAATGGCTGGAGCGCGATGCTCTATGACGGAGAGGCTGGCAAGGACTATTTCTCCGATGAGTACGACATACAGATCGTAGACCGTGTAGGCGGAGGAGACAGTTTCGCCGGCGGACTGATCTATGCTCTCACTCAGAAGATGGGATGTCAGGAAGCGATAGATTTCGCTGTAGCCGCGAGCTGCCTCAAGCACACCATGGAGGGCGACTACAACCGTACGACCGTTGCTGACGTCAGGAATCTTCTCAAGAGCGGGGGAAACGGCAGAGTTATCAGGTAACGCATATAATACAGCAGATGAAAAAATCATCTTAACAATATACCGATAATTTGCTATAATTATTTAGTTATGTTTGGATTGTCGTTTTTCGTTACAAGTTTAGCTTTAGGCGCAGGCCTGGCCATGGATGCTTTCAGCGTTTCAATAGCGGACAGCTTAAGAGAACCTGAGATGACACGGAGCCGCAAAGCGCTGATAGCCGGTACTTTCGGGGTATTCCAGTTTCTCATGCCGGTCATTGGATGGTTTTTCGTCCATGAACTGGTAAGCGTGATACACGTGCTTACAAAGTTTACCCCCTGGATATCTCTCATTTTGCTCCTTTATCTGGGTATCAAGATGATAAAAGAGGGCAATGATGAAGATAACGCTCAGGGTGGTAAGCCTGTCAAAGCCGGAGAACTGATAGTTCAGGGAATAGCCACATCGATAGACGCTTTATCTGTGGGATTCACGATCTCATCATATACTGCGCATATGGCCCTTATTGCAGGTCTTCTGATAGGCGTCACGACGTTCGTTCTTTGCCTCATAGCGCTTAACGCGGGCCATTTCATAAGCGGACGCTTCAAGGTCAAAGAAACTACGATCGGCGGCATCATTCTGATAATAATAGGCATCAAGGTCTTCCTTGACGGCGTTATATTTTAAAGGAGCATATCATGCAGAAAAATTTAGCTAAAACGTATGATCCCAAGAGTTTCGAGGATCGTATCTACAAGACTTGGGAAGAGGAGGGCTGCTTCAGGGCTGAGATAAATCCCGATAAGAAGCCTTTTACCATCGTAATGCCTCCTCCTAACATCACCGGACAGCTTCACATGGGTCATGCGCTGGATCACTCTCTCCAGGACGGACTCACCAGATACAAGAGGATGCAGGGATACGAAGCTCTATGGGTACCCGGGTCAGATCACGCATCCATAGCGACGGAGGTAAAGGTCGTAGAAAGCATCCGCCAGAATGAAGGCCTTGAGAAAGAAGATCTGGGACGTGAAGAATTCCTTAAGCGCGCCTGGGCATGGAAAAAAGAATATGGCGGACGCATCACGCGCCAGTGCCGTAAGCTCGGTGACTCCTGCGACTGGTCCAGGGAGAGATTCACCATGGACGAGGGCTGCAACAACGCTGTAAAGGAAGCCTTCATCAGATTATATGAAAAAGGACTTATCTATAGAGGCAACCGCCTGATCAACTGGTGTCCTGTCTGCGGGACCTCTCTTTCTGACGCTGAAGTAGAACATAATGACAAGGAAGGATTTTACTGGTATTTCGCCTATCCTGCAGTCGACGGATCTTTTGACAGCATCGTTGTCGCCACATCGCGTCCTGAGACCATGTTCAGCGATGAAGCGATAGCCGTCAGAGGAGATGATCCGAGGTACACTGATCTCATCGGCAAGAAAGTATACCTGCCTATCATCAACAAAGAGATACCTATCATCGCAGACCCTTATCCTGATCCTGAAAAGGGCACAGGCGCTGTTAAGATCACTCCCGCACACGATTTCAATGATTTCGAGGTTGGCCAGAGACATGGTCTTCCTTGCGTAAGCTGCATCAATACCGACGGCACGATGGGCGCGCTTGCAGGTAAGTACGAGGGTATGGACAGATATGAGTGCCGCGGAGCCTGGGTACATGACCTTGACGAAGCTGGTTATCTTATCAAGATCGAAAAGATGATCATACCTGAGGGCGAGTGCTACAGATGCCATACTGCTATAGAACCGATGCTTTCTGATCAGTGGTTCGTAGCCATGGAGGATCTCGCCAAGCCTGCGATCGAAGCTGTCAAAAAAGGCGATTCGAGGTTCGTTCCAGAGAGATTTGACAAGATCTATCTTCATTGGCTTGAAAATATCAAAGACTGGTGCATTTCCAGACAGCTCTGGTGGGGACACAGGATACCTGCATATTACTGCGATGACTGCGGTGAGATGACCGTATCCCGTGAAGACGTTAAAGTTTGTCCTAAATGCGGAGGCACTCACATCCGTCAGGATGAAGACGTGCTCGACACATGGTTCTCATCAGCGCTTTGGCCGTTCTCCGTATTCGGCTGGCCTGAAAAGACGCCGGACCTTGACTATTTCTATCCGACCACGACCATGATCACAGGCTATGATATCATCTTTTTCTGGGTAGTAAGGATGATGTTCTCAGGCCTTGAATATATGGGTGAGGTGCCATTCTATGACATCTATATCCATGGTCTGGTCAGGGATGCTCAGGGCCGCAAGATGTCCAAGTCGCTCGGCAACGGCATCGATCCTCTGGAGATCATAGATAAATACGGAGCTGACGCTCTGAGATTCATGCTCTCGACCGGTATAAGCCCAGGTAATGACATGAGATTCCAGATCGAAAAGATCGAATCAGCCAGAAACTTCGCCAACAAACTTTGGAACGCTTCCAGATTCGTCATCATGAACATCCAGGACGAGGATGGAAACTTCAAAGAGATGGCCAAATGCTGCTCCGACTGCTGCGGCAGAGTCTGCGCCAACACTACTAACTTCGAGAACATCCCACTTAAGAACGAAGATAAGTGGATGCTAAACAAAATAAACGACGCGATAGATTATATCAATCAGGCTATGGACAGATATGATCTGTCTCTTGCAGGGCAGAGGGTATATGATCTCATCTGGAACGAATACTGCGACTGGTACATCGAACTCGTCAAAGCGAGACTCTGGTCGGACGACGAAGAAGACAAGAAGGTCGTTAGATTCACTCTAATCATGTGCCTCAAGAACATGCTGAAGATGCTTCATCCCTTCATGCCTTTTATCACTGAAGAGATATGGGGCTTCCTGCCTCACGGTGATGAAGAGCCTGAATATCTGATCAATGCTTCATGGCCTGAGACCAGTCTGAGCTATATCTATCCGGAGGCTGTAAAGACTCTTGATATGTCTATGGATGCCATCAAAGCCATCAGAAATATCAAAGCCGAAAAAGGCGTAGTGCCTTCCAAGAAGATCCGCGTTACGGTACTTACAGAAGGCGACAGAGCCAAATACATCAAGGCAGGCGAACCTTATCTCGTAAGTCTTGCCAATATCTCCGATTTGACCTATACGGACAGCAAGGCTGATATCCCCAGTGACGCTGTATCCGCAGTAATAGACGGCGCTGAGATCTACGTTCCTCTTGATGAGCTCGTAGACTATAAGGAAGAGTTCGACAGACTGACCAAGGAGAAGGCCAGACTTGAGGGAGAAGTCAAGCGTTCCAACGGAATGCTGAATAATCCAGGCTTCGTAAGTAAGGCTCCTGAGGCCAAGATTCAGGCTGAGAGAGACAAACTGGTCAAATATGAGGAAATGCTCGACAAGGTCACCAAACAGCTTGAGAGCGTCTCTGAGAAGCTTAAATAACTATTGAGAAAGAAGAGGGCGCAAAGGATTCCCGGGAAGGAGTCTTTTGCGCCTCGGTATGTATTATGGACGCGATATCTAAGATACATGAATTTGAAAAATTCGGCAGCATACTGGGTCTTGAAAGGATGACCTCGCTCATGCACGAGCTTGGTGATCCTCAGGATGATCTTAAGTGCATCCACGTGGCAGGCACCAACGGTAAGGGCTCAGTTTGCAAATATATTTATGAGGTACTTGAGGCGCAGGGTTACAGAACAGGACTCTATACTTCGCCTTTCCTTGAGATCTTCAACGAGAGGATAGAACTTGATCATCATTTCATTTCTGACGATGATCTTGAGGTCTATACCGACAGAGTTCTGGAGAAGGTAAGAGCGATAACGGACAGGGGAGAAGATTCCCCAACGGAGTTTGAAGTGATCACCGCTGTTGCTTTTTTGTACTTCAAAGAAAAGGCTGCGGATTACGTAGTTTTGGAAGTTGGGCTGGGCGGCATAGGAGACTCGACCAATATAATCAAGGATCCTCTGGTATCTGTGATCACGTCCATTTCTTATGACCACACCGACAGGCTCGGAAACACTTTAGGTGAGATAGCCTGGAATAAGGCCGGTATCATCAAAGCAGGCTGTCCTGTCGTTACTTCAGCTAAGACACCTGAAGCCCTTGATGTCTTCAGAGAGCGGGCGAAAGAACTAAACGCTGAATTATATGAAACAGTTGATATGCAGGCTCAGATCGTAAATGAGAGCCTCACAGGCACCGTCTTCGACGTGAAGGCCGGAGCGCAGTATTACGGTATTGAAATATCGATGATCGGTGAACACCAGGTAGAGAACGCAGTCTGCGCTCTCAAGGCCATCGAAGCTCTTCAGTACGACTGTGGCATTGAGATAGGTATCGATGCCATATATGAAGGCATGAAGAAGGCTAAGCAGATCGGAAGGTTTGAAGTAATGACTGATGAGCCTCTGATAATAATAGATGGAGCGCACAATCCTGACGGAGCAAGGACGCTTAGGGAAGGGTATGAGAAACTTCTAGCCGATAAAAAACTTCTGATGCTCACAGGTATGCTCAAAGATAAGGATACCGAGCATATTATAGGCGAATTCAGGAAGATCGCAGATGATTTCATCGCTACAGAACCTGATAATCCCAGAAAGCTAAGCGCATCAGAACTTAAAACTCTTGTCGAAGTAAGCGGAGGCAGGGCTGAAGCGGTCAAGGAAATAGAAGAAGCACTCGAAAAAGCGCTTGAACGCATAGATGAGTATGATGGGCTGATCTGCGCAGGCTCACTTTATCTTATAGGCAGGCTGAGGACTTTGATCAGAAAAAGATTCGGTCTCGCTTGATATTCAATCAGGTTGACATAAATCATATGCTGTAAATCCGTTTTATTTACGCATAAATTGAGAATGCTAACAGATACATCCGGGAGGAAATAAAAGATGTTCAGATTCATTATGAGAGAAACCGAAGACTACGAAAAACTTGTGGAGTTCATGACACCCATGGGACTTGAGTTCGGTAACGATGAGGCTATGGGAACTAAAATGATCAAGTGCTGGGAAGTCGTTCAGGAGCCTGATCATCTGGTGGGCGCTGTCATGCTGGCCACCAGGAAAGACGAGTACTACATCAACGGTATAGGCGTTGATTTCCCGATGAGAAGGACCGGTATCGGACGCATAATGATGAATAAGGTCATCAAAGAAGTTCAGAAACTCGGCGGCAAGCGGATCTATCTTTGCGCCAAGGTGCCTGAGTTCTTTGAATCCCTGGGTTTCAAAAGGATCAACTGGGAAGAGGCCTCGGATCTCTTCGGCTGCTCATCCTGCGAACAGCGGGATGTGAGTTGCTTCCCGGTAGCAATGAAAATGGAATTATAAATCAAAAGGCTTACCGCTTCGGTAAGCCTTTCTTTTACTTGATAAACCTGTATTCCGGATCAAGTCTTGCGGCAAGTTCTGCCGCTTCTTCGATCGCCTGTGCGTCTTCTTCGATCTTCTCTTTATAATCATCATAAGGGCAGATGAGAGGACGTTTCATATAGGGCACGTCATAGCCTCTTGACTTCAAAGCGAGATGAGATGATATAAGGCTGTTGCCGACCTTGGTGAAACTGCTGAGATAATTGACTGAATCACAGAGTTTGAGGAAGCTTTCTTCATCTGTCCCGAGAGATAGTCTGTACATCGATGAGACCAGATCGGGCACGTAATTGCAGGCTCCCGCGATCATCGCTTTGACTCCAATAGATCTGAAATACGGCCAGTCCTTGGTAGAGCCGGAGATGTATTCGAAATCCACGCCTTCCGTTTCTCTGAGATCTTTGATCGCAAGCGCCAGATCCCTGTTCAGTGAGGAGTCCTTCATGGCGCTCACTCCTACGTCTGCAAACTTCCTTACAAGCTCGAAATCGATAACTTTGGAAGTAAGAGAAGGGTTGTTATATGCGAATACAGGCATGCCGTTCGCAGCTTTGACAAGATCCGCATAATAACCGACGAGTTCATCATCCCTGTATTTGAAAGTATATGGATTCACAGCGCTCACGGCGTCATAGCCCAGATCTCTCGCATGTTCTGTGAGATATACTGAAGTCGCCGTATCGTTCGCTCCGACATGGGCTACGGCATATGTACCGGGATGGGTATTCGTGATCTCTTTGGCGATCTCATATACTCTCACGCGCTGGTCCGCATCCATGAGGTATCCCGAGCCGTATGTGCCTGTTACGAAAAGTCCGTTCACGCCGTTATCAAGCACCCAATTCATGTGCCAGGAAGTGAAGTTTTCATCTATGTTACCGTCCTTATCGAAAAAAGTCAGGGCAGGTACGAGTGTTCCTTTGATGGACATAATATCCTCCTTGATCATAGAGTTGTTTGGTCATAGTGATTGTAACACAGGCCGTAAAAAATCAAAAGCCCAATTATTGTTTTTTGCGCCTTATATTATTGATTTTTGATATAATTACGATATAATGGATTTAAAGTGGGTGAGAAGGGCTTTAGTTTAAGACCGGCGCCTGCCGGATAATATATTCCATCAGATTTTATTGAAAGGGCAAGGTTTAAATCATGTACGACAAGTATAACATTGAAAACTATGAACTTATCATGAAAACTTCTCCTACGGTAGGAGAACTGATCAAAAAAGAGTTCGAGAGACAGAGTAACAACGTAGAGCTCATCGCTTCCGAGAACTACTGCTCTGATGCTGTAATGGCCGCTAACGGCAGCTGCCTCGTATGGAAATACGCAGAAGGCTATCCCGCTCCTCCGGTAGAAAGATATTCCGGAAACAAGGGCAGATATTACGGCGGTACAGAATTCGTCGATCAGATAGAAGAATACTGCTGCGATCTATGGAGAAAGGTATTCAATACCGATTATCACGTAAACGTTCAGCCGCATTCAGGTTCTCAGGCTAACTTTGCCGCATATAAAGCGGTCCTTGAGCCGGGCGACACAGTTCTGAGCTTTGACCTGGATCACGGCGGACATCTTACTCACGGTTCTGCTGTAAACTTCTCCGGCAAAACTTATAATCTTGTATTCTATGATGTAGATGACAACGGTTTCATCGATATGGAAAACGTCAGACAGCTGGCTCTGGAGCATCATCCGAAGCTTATACTTGCCGGCGCATCTGCTTACTCCAGGATCATCGACTTCGAGACCTTCGGCAAGATCGCTCAGGAAGTCGGCGCTTACTTCATGGTGGATATGGCTCATATCGCCGGTCTCGTTGCAGGCGGAGTACATCCTTCACCGTTCGGCATCGCTGATATCATCACGACTACCACACACAAGACCTTGAGAGGACCCAGAGGCGGTCTGATCTTCGCCAGAAAAGAACTTGCGAAGAAGGTCGACTCTGCAGTATTCCCTTATGCACAGGGCGGCCCTCTGGAGCACGTCATCGCTGCTAAGGCGGTCTGCGCTGAAGAAGCTCTTAGACCTGATTTCAAGGACTATGCCAAGAAGGTAGTAGAGAACTGCGCAGCTCTGGCTGACGAGTTCCTTAAACTTGGTTACAAGATAGTGACCGGAGGCACTGATAACCATCTTATCCTTCTCGACCTCTCTGATGAGCCTTTCAGCGGCAAGCAGCTTCAGGAGAGATGCGATGCTAACGGCATCACCCTCAACAAGAACTGCGTACCCAACGAGAAACGTTCACCTATGCAGGCTTCCGGCGTTCGTATCGGCACAGCCGCTATGACGACCAGGGGCTATGAGGCTGAGGACTTCAGAGCTGTTGTAAGAAGGATCGATGCTATCATCAAAGAACTCAGAGAAGAGTGCAAGGAAGCATAATTTGTTTTAATAGGAGTTACGCTGCATGGTGATTTTTTATAGGATCGTGGCAATGCTGGGAGGCCTTGCCATGTTCCTTTACGGAATGCGTATAATGGGTGACGGTCTCAAGTCCAGTTCCGGTGGAGCGATGAAGACCGCTCTTGCTAAGGTGACTAATAAGCCTTTTCTGGGCTTCCTTCTGGGCATGCTCGTTACCTGCGTCATACAAAGCTCCACGGCCTGTATCGTACTAACGGTAGGTCTCGTCGGCGCGGGATTCCTGACGTTCAGGCAATCCATAGGCATAGTCCTTGGAGCGAATGTCGGAACCGCTATAACGGCTCAGGTCATCAGACTCATGGACCTGAAGTCCGCCGAAGACAGCATTTTGTATTTCTTCAAAGCGGACAATCTGGCTCCTCTGGCGCTCGTGATAGGCATAGGTCTGATCATGTTCTCCAAGAGAGGATCCCATAAAAACATGGGAAACATCGCCTGCGGTTTCGGTGTGCTTTTCATGGGCCTGATATACATGTCAAGCGCTGTAGGCAAGTTCTCCGACGGTCTGACTGGTCTTCTGGTGTCCTTTGAACACAACTATTTGCTGCAATTCATTTCCGGCGTAGGTGTTACCGCCATTATCCAGTCGTCATCTGCGGTCGTCGGTATCATACAGTCGATCGCTTCGTCGATGGGCGTGACGTTCAGCGGCATCTTCGCTGTGATCATTGGAGTCAACATAGGCGACTGTATCACCACCTATATCGTCAGCAGGATAGGAGCGACACCTGAGCAAAAGAGGACCGCGACAGTGCATGTGATATATAATATCTTTGCTGCTGTGCTGATCATCGTTTGTATATTTATACTCAGGATGACCGGCGTGATAAGCGATGAGCTGTGGACCATGTCACTCGACTCCGGCGGCGTGGCTAACATCCATGGTATTTTCAGGCTCGTTCCTGCTGTGCTTCTCCTGCCGCTCTCGGGATTATTTGCTCGTATCGCTGAGAGACTGATCCCTGACGTTCCCAAGGAACAAGAGGACATCGACATCGAGGAAGCTCTTCAGGAACTCGATCCGAGGCTCATCACATCACCTGTACTCGCGCTTTCACAGGTATCGCACCTCATAGGTCATATGAGCGATATTGCTTATCATAACTATGATGCCTGTGTAAGACAGATCTATGAATATGATCCTGAAAGAGACAATAGGATAAATCAGAGAGAGATCCTGCTCGACAGGGTCATAGACCAGGCCAACGAATATGTCGTGTCCATCTCTCCATATGTGAAGCGTGACAGGGACAACCGCAATCAGAACTTCCAGATCAAGGCGCTCATTTGCTTTGAAAGGATAGGCGATCTGGCTGTCAACATCAAGGACGATGTGGCTGCCATGAGAGATAACGGCCTTGTGATAACTGAGTATGCGAAAGCAGAACTCAGACTTGCTATAGACGCCATCTATGACATCCTGGATCTCACGATAAGCGCTTATAAAAAGAACGACGAAGAACTGGCCAAGAGAGTAGAGCCTATGGAGGAAGTCATAGACGATCTTATCGACGACCTCAATTCCAGACACGTCTACAGAATGATGAGAAATATCTGCGATGCCGTGGCAGGCATACGTTACCAGAGCATCCTGCAGAATCTTGAACATATCTCCGATCAATGTTCAGACCTTGCCATTTACATAATAGAATTGACAAATGTCGATGTAATAGGTAAGGAGCACGATTATATCCATGATCTGCACCACACGGCCAATCCGGATTATCAGAGAGCTTTCAGAGAGAATTATCAGAAATACTTTACGAAGCTCGAGAACCTGCCGTTCACCAAAGAAGGCCTTCCCAAGTAAGTTTTTCATAAGATCAGCCCCCCTTGAGGGGGCTTTTTTGTGCCTTTTGTGAAGAAAGGGCGAAAATACAATAAATTGTATAGAAAAAGGTATTTTGTGTTGTATTTTTGCTACTATTTGTGGTATGATAGATTATGTATATATATGTCCTGAACCAGGAGGAACTATTATGAAGATTCTATTGGACGGTATGGGCGGAGACAACGCCCCTAAAGCTGTAGTCGAAGGCGCTGTCATGGCGGCAAGAGAGTTTGAACATGAGATCATCCTTATAGGAGATGAAGAGCGTCTTGAGAAAGCTCTTAAAGAAGCTTCCGGTCACAAAAGGCCTGCTAACATCAGCATTTGCCATGCATCGGAAGTTATAACGAACAATGAAGCTCCGGCCCTGGCCATAAGAAGGAAGAAGGATTCCAGCATCGTAGTCGGCATGAACATGCTCAAAAGAGGCGAGGGCGATCTGTTCATATCTGCAGGATCGACCGGCGCGCTCTTGGCAGGCGGTCTCCTGATCATAGGAAGGATCAAAGGCATAGACAGGCCCGCCATCTGCACCATATACCCGATACTCGGCAAAGAGGCATCGCTCCTCTGCGACGCAGGCGCGAACGCTGAATGCAAAGCGAACAATCTCGTCGATTTCGCCATCATGTCCAGCATATATATGGAAAAAGTGCTCGGCAGGGAGAACCCCACTGTCGCCCTTGTCAACATAGGTGAAGAAGAGGAGAAGGGCAGCCCGCTCACCAAGGAGACCTTTGAACTCCTGAAGAACACTGACCTGAACTTCAAGGGTAATATCGAAGCCCGCGACGTTCCTAAGGGCAGGGCTGATATTATAGTCACGGACGGATTCACAGGAAACATCATCCTGAAGCTCACCGAAGGCATGGCCTGGAACGTCTTCAAGACCATCAAGAAGAAATTCACCGATGGCATGCATGCCAGACTCGGTTCGCTCCTTCTGGTGGACAAGCTCAAAGAACTCAAGAAGGAATTTGACTATTCCGAATACGGCGGAGCACCGATCCTCGGCATCAAGAGGCCGGTAGTCAAGATGCACGGCTCATCCAGCGCCAAAGGCGTCAAGAGCACGATCTTAAAGGCCGTCGTTTTCGCTGAGCAGAACGTTATAGAGATCATAGAGGAGTCGATCTGATACATTGGAAAGCAAAAGATTGGAAGAAACAATCAAATATGATTTCAAGGATAAGGGGCTGCTTCTGAAGGCTTTGACTCACAGCTCATATAAGCGTGAAGATCCTTCTGTTAAGGAAGATAACGAGCGTCTGGAATTCATCGGAGACGCAGTGCTCGATGTCATTATTGGCACTGAACTTTATGAGAGGCTTCCCCGGGAGCCTGAAGGCTCGCTCACTAAACTGAGATCGCTCATCGTATGCGAGAGGTCACTGGCAAGAGTTGGCAAGGAGATAAAGCTGAACTCATGCATCAGACTGGGCGTAGGAGAGCGTCATACAGGCGGAGAATTCAAGGATTCTATAGTTGCGGACGCCATGGAAGCCTTGATAGGCGCGGTGTTCATGGACGGAGGCTATGAGGCTGCAGTGAGAGTGGTCCTGGATATGATGGGCCCCACGATCGAAGAAGCTTTAGGAGGCGGACTTTTCACTGATTACAAGTCAGAATTTCAGGAGTACGTACAGAGAGACGTCAGCAAGCCGTTGATAGAATATATAACAGACCGGAGCGAAGGTCCGGACCACAGCAAAGTATTCTTTGTGCATGTGGAAGTGGACGGCAAAAACTTCGGCGAGGGCTCCGGCAGGAGCAAAAAAGAAGCAGGCCAGAACGCCGCCAAAGAGGCGCTGGATAAATTGAGAGGTAGATAATGTATTTTAAAAGGATCGAGATGCACGGGTTCAAATCCTTTGCGGAACCTGTCGTTATAGATTTTCATCCGGGAGTAACCTGTATAGTAGGACCTAACGGATCAGGCAAGTCCAATATAAGCGATGCCATCCGCTGGGTGCTAGGCGAGCAGAGTCCCAAGATGTTAAGAGGAGGCAAAATGGAGGAGGTCATCTTCAACGGCACAGCCTCCAGAAAATCCCGCGGCATGGCAGAGGTCACGCTTGTGATTGACAATTCCAACGGGATCCTTCCCATAGACTATAACGAGGTCGCCATAACTAGAAGGATGTACCGTTCGGGCGAATCCGAGTATCTCATCAATAACAATCAATGCAGGCTTAGAGACATCCGCGAACTTATCATGGACACCGGTATAGGTGTCGACGGATATTCGATCATAGGTCAGGGCAAGATACAGAACATCGTAGAAGGCAAGCCCGAGGAGAGAAGAGAGATCTTCGAAGAGTCTGCCGGCGTTGTCATGTACAAGACCAGGAAGCACGAAGCTGAGAGAAAGCTCGGAAACGCCCAGATAAATCTGGACAGAGTAAACGATATCATCGGCGAGATAGAGGGAAGGATCGGAGGTCTCAAGGAGGACAGCGAGAAGGCTCAGGAGGCTCTTGAACTCAGAGCCGTCAAAAAGGATCTCGACATAAATATTACCCTGAGGAATATAGACAGGCTCACTAACCAGGAGGAGTCCGGCTCGGACGACGTCAAGCAGCTGAATGAGAGCATCCACAAGCTGGAAGTAGACAAGAATACGCTTGACGTGGAGATCGCCGCATGCAGAGAGAGGAATGAAAACCTTCAGACTCTTGGTAACGAAGCCAGGGAGAAACTACTCGACAAGGTCAATCAGATAAATGAGATAAAGAATAAGACTCAGCTGGACGATGAGAAGCTGGCAACTCTCGACAGAGACATCGACAGACTGACTTCAGAGATAGATGATCTTTCGGAGAAACTTGAGAAAGAGATCGAAGTAAGCGACGGACAGGAAGCCAGAAAAGATCAACTGCAGGCTGATTTTGACAGATCCACGGTAGTCCTTACAGATGCGATCTCTGCATATAATGAGATCATCAAAAGATCCATAGATGAGCAATCCGCGCTTGACGATAACAAGGACAGGATCATGGAACTTTCCAAGAAGGCTTCAGCTTTCAGATCCGAAGCTTCTTCTGTCGCAAGCATGAAAGAGACTCTGATGAGGAGGAAGGAACAGCTCCTTCAGGATTCCATGGATCTCAAGGAGGATTCTCAGGCCATCAACAGGGAGATCCTCAAGGCTAAAGAAGAGAAGGAGCATAACGATCTCAAGGGCAGAGAGGTCATGGACAGAGTAGGTGTCTACGAGAAGAACATCGATAAAACGAATTCTGACATCAAGGCTCTGGCTCTCAAGATCGAAGACGCTAAGATCAGCCATTCCAGAGCCGCAGCCCGCAAAAAAGCCCTCGAGGAGATGGAATCGAGCTACGAAGGCTACAACAATGCCGTCAGGTTCATCATGAAGGGCGAGAACCACGGTCTGATCGGCACAGTAGCGGAGCTTATAAACGTTCCTAAAGGCTTTGAGACAGCTGTTGAAACTGCTCTCGGTCAAGGACTGCAGAATATAGTATGCGAGAAAGATTCAGATGCCAAGAATGCCATAGCCAGACTCAAGGAAGCTTCAGCAGGCAGGCTTACTTTCCTTCCGATAGGATCCATCAAGGGTTCCAGAGCCAGGCTTGAGAAAGCCATAACTCAGGCCAATGGTTTCGAGGGACTCGCCTGCGAGATAATAAGCTTCGATCCGGAATATGAAGCTATCTTCGATTATCTTCTCGGCAAAGTTGTTATCGTTCGCGATCTGGATACAGCTGTAAGGCTTTCGAAGACTGTGGGGCAGGCTGTACGCTTCGTAACTCTGGATGGTGAAGTGATAAATGCCAATGGCGCCATCACCGGAGGACGTTTCAAAAACAAGACCGCTAACATCCTTTCCAGAAAAAATGAGATCATCTCTCTCGATTCTGAAATGCGCAGACTCCTGAAGGACAAGGATCATTATACAGAATTACTCGCCGGTGACGAGGAGAAGCTTGAAACCTTAAGAGCATCTCTCAAGGCGCTGGAGGATGAACTGAATTCTCTTAAGCTGAAAGACGTAGACCTTCAGTCCAGGATTCGTTCTCTCGAAGACAACGTCAGAAATGCAGAGGAAGCAAACGAGAAGAGAGACAACGAACTAAAGTCTATTGAAGAAGAGTTTGCCAACACTGAGATGATAATCGCTGAATCGACCGAACAGGCTGAGAAATGTGAGGCTGAGATCAAAGAGCTTGAGGCCAGTTCAGAAGATATCATTAAGGTCATGGAAGATATCCAGGACAAGGTCACGGCCGCTAATGAAGCCATTACCAATGCAAGGATCTCCAAAACAGATCTTGATAATAAACTCGAAGCTCTCGAGAACCTCATGTCCATCACCCAGGATAGTATCGACGATCTTACCGAACAGATAGACGACAGGATGGAGAGACGTGACCGCATCGAAGAGAAGAGAGAGCATCTGATGTTCGGCTCGGATGACGTGGAAGACCTCTTCAAGTCCCTTAATAAAGAGAAAGAAGATCTTGAAGAATATATCTCTCACGTAGAGGCTGAGAGACAGGATGTTCTAAGCTCTATCTCGGAGATGAACGAAGACTATAATTCTATCGTGGATGAATACAATTCCTACGTTTCACAGAAGCAGCAGCAGGAGATCAGGCTCGCTAAGAACGAGGCTCAGCTCGAAACAGCGAAGCAGAAACTCCTTGAGGACTTCGAGATCAGTTATGCTCAGGCTCTGGAATTCCGTAAAGAAAACTTCGCCTATTCTCAGGCTGTCAAGCAGAGCAGGGAGATCAAGAATCGTCTTGAAGAGCTGGGCAATATAAACGTAGGTGCCATCGAGGAATACAAGCAAGTATCTGAAAGATACGGCTTCCTTCTGGAACAGCGTAAAGACATCACCGATGCCATGGATGAACTAAAAGCCATCATCGATGATATGGACAAGACCATCAAGACAAGGTTCAGATCGAACTTCAACGAAGTCGTGAAGAACTTTGAAGAGATATTCAAGGAGCTTTTCGGCGGTGGAACTGCTGAGCTTACTCTGGACAATGAGAACGATCCTCTGGAATCCGGCATCGAGATCAACGCTCAGCCTCCAGGAAAGAAACTTCAGAACATCAATCTTCTCTCCGGCGGAGAGAAATCCATGACTGCAATCGCTCTCATGTTCGCCGTACTTAAGACTAAGCCCACACCTTTCTGCATACTGGACGAGGTAGAGGCTGCGCTTGATGATGCGAACATAGACCGTTTCGCTAATTATCTTAGGAACTTCAATGATATCCAGTTTACGGTCGTCACTCACCAGAAGGCCACCATGGAGCATGCGGACGTGCTTTACGGCGTGACAATGCCGGAGCAGGGCATCTCCAAAGTGCTTTCCCTGAGGATGGGAAGCGAGTTCGAGCTGTGATGTTTTGCGTCATATTGAAATAAAAGGAGTATTATGAGCGTATTCAAAGAGAAAAAATCTTTCTTCGGCAATCTCGGAGAAAAGATACATAACACTATTTTTGCGAAGATGGAAGTGGATGAGGAGGTAATGGACGATCTCGAAGAGATCCTGATAACCTCTGATATCGGTATGGAGACGACCATGAAGATCATGGATCTGATCCGTGACAAGATCGCCACTGACTATATAACCAAACCTGAGAACGTCAGAAAAGCACTGACGAAGATCATCCTGGACTGTGTGGACAAGGGTGACAGACAGAAGCTGTCGGACAATACGCCCCTTGTCGTGCTTATGATAGGCATCAACGGAGGTGGCAAGACGACCACTATCGGCAAACTTGCGCACATGCTCAAAGGGCAGGGCAAGTCCGTTATGCTGGCTGCGGCGGATACTTTCAGGGCCGCTGCTTCAGAGCAGCTCTCTATATGGGGAGAGAGGAACGGCATTCCCGTCATCAAGCATCAGGAAGGCGCGGATCCTTCTGCTGTGATTTTTGATGCGATCCAGTCAGCCAAGGCCAGAAAGATCGACGTTCTCATCTGCGATACCGCAGGAAGGCTCCAGAATAAGAAGAACCTTATGAACGAGCTTGAGAAGATGAATAAAGTCATCGGCAGGGAGTGGCCGGAGGCTGACAGAGAGACTCTGCTTATACTCGACGCCACTACAGGTAAGAATGCCATTTCTCAGGCTCAGGAGTTCGGTAACGTTGCAGATATAACAGGTATAGTTATTACTAAGTTGGATGGCACCGCCAAGGGCGGCATTGCCATCACTATAGCCGATGAGTTCGATATGCCCATCAAGTTCATCGGTACCGGCGAAGGCATAGAAGACCTCGAAGCCTTTGACCCGGGTACATTTATCGGAGGATTGTTCGATGAGTAAGCCAATAGTCGCCATAGTCGGCAGACCAAACGTAGGCAAAAGTACGTTTTTCAACAGAATAGTAGGCAGGAGGATAGCCATAGTCGAGGATACGCCGGGCGTAACGCGCGACAGGATCTACGCTGAAGCTGAGTGGAATTCCATCTCCTTCGGTCTGATAGATACAGGCGGCATAGAACCTTCTTCGACGGATATAATCCTTAGCCAGATGAGAGAGCAGGCACAGATCGCCATGGATCTCGCGGACGTTATAATCTTCATGTGCGACGGCAAAGAAGGTCTGACACACGCTGATCATGAAGTGGCCAACATGCTCAGAAGGACCGGCAAAAAAGTCGTTCTGGTCATAAACAAAATAGACAAGCCTTCCAATCTGCCTGATTTCTTCTATGACTTCTATGAGCTTGGGCTTGGAGAACCTATCCCGATCTCTTCAGCGAACATGCTTAACTTCAGCGACGTGCTGGATGAGGTCGTGGCTGGTTTTCCTGACGATATTGAGCAGGAAGACGAAGAAGACATAAAGATCGCAGTGATCGGCAAGCCTAACGTGGGCAAGTCTTCTCTCATCAACTGTCTCCTTGGCGAGAACCGTGTAATAGTATCGCCTATAGCCGGTACTACAAGGGATTCCATCGATACTCCATTTGAGAAGGACGGAGATAAGTACATCCTTATAGATACAGCCGGTATAAGACGCCAGTCCAGGATAAGCGACGATATAGAGAAGTATTCTGTAGTACGCGCAGTAGCGTCGATAGAAAGATGCGATGTATGCGTCCTGATGATCGACGGAGCTGAAGGTCTGTCCGAACAGGACAAAAAGATCGCCGGCATAGCCCATGAAGCAGGCAAGGGCATAGTCCTCGTAGTAAACAAGTGGGATCTGGTGCCCAAGGAGACCAACACCATGAGAGACTTCCGGAAACTTCTTGAAGCCGATCTCCAGTTCATGAGCTATGCACCGATACTTTTCATCTCCGTTACAGAGAAGCAGAGGGTCTACCAGGTCATAGAGACCTGCAAGACCGTAGCCGAAAACCGTGCGATGAGAGTTCCTACGAGCCAGCTCAATGCTCTGATCCAGGATGCTGTGCTCATGAAGCAGCCTCCTTCGGACAAGGGCAAGCGTCTTAAGATCTACTATGGCTCTCAGATCGGTGTCAAGCCTCCGCTTTTCAGCTTCCAGGTGAACAAAAGAGAACTGATGCATTTCTCTTATTCCAGATATATCGAGAACAGGATAAGGGAGAGTTTCGGCTTCGAAGGCACATCCATCAAATTCATCTTCAGAGAAAAGGGCGAAAGGGACGATTACATTGGTTAAAATACTTTTGACTGTAATAATTTCATATCTTGTCGGCAGCATCTCTCCGGCCATACTTCTTGGTAAGGCCAGAGGCATAGACATCAAGAAAGAAGGCAGCGGCAATGCCGGCACCACTAACGTCCTAAGAGTGATGGGCGGTAAGGCCGCGCTGATCACCCTGACCGTAGACGTTCTTAAGGGAGTGCTCCCCGCAGTCATCTTCGGCGCTGTTTTCGGAAGCCCGATGTACGGTTATTTGGCCTGTCTGGCAGCCTTCTTCGGACACGTCTTCCCGGTCTACTACGGATTCAAGGGAGGCAAGGGCGTAGCTGTCGCTTTTGGTGGGCTCCTCGGAGTCAACTGGAAGCTCGCGCTTCTTTGCCTGCTTACCGTAGTTATATTCACGCTCATATCGAAGCGCATGTCCGTTGGCTCTATTGCAGGCGCTGCGCTTGCGGCAGTCTATGCGATCTTTCTTGAAAAAGGATTTTTCGTATACGTTCTCATCATGGCCGCTACAATAATTTTCATGCACAGAGGAAACATCAAAAGGCTTCTTAATCACGAAGAACCAACGTTATCTTTCCTTGACAAGAACAAAAAGAAGGAGGACGGTTCCAAATGAAGATTTCTGTAATCGGTTCCGGCAGTTTCGGAACATCTCTAGCGATCCTTCTCACCAACAAAGGAAATGACGTTACCATCTATGGCAGGAATCAGGCTCAGATGGACATGATGAAGGCTACAGGCGGTAATCATAAATATCTTCCCGGTATCATCCTTCCGAAGTCTCTTAAGCCTACGGCAGATCTCGAAGAAGCTCTGGCTGACTGTGAACTTGCCATCATGGCCGTTCCGGCACAGAGCCTCAGATCAGTTTTAAAAGAGATGAAGATAGTAAGGGATGAGGTGCCTTTAGTAAACGTTGCGAAGGGAATAGAGATCGGCACACTCAAAAGGATGTCCGAGATAGCAGGTGAATACTACGGAGATTCTCCTTTTGCCTGTCTCTCCGGACCTTCCCACGCTGAAGAAGTAGCGAGAAATCTTCCGACTACAGTATGTTCTTCTTCAGAAGATCCGGAGTTCGCCAAAACCATTCAGCAGGTCTTCATGGACGAGAACTTCAGAGTATATACCAATAATGATCTTACCGGCGTGGAGCTCGGAGGAGCGGTGAAGAACGTCATCGCTCTCTGCTGCGGCATATCAGACGGCCTGGGACTTGGAGACAATGCCAAGGCTGCTCTTATCACAAGAGGAATAGCAGAAATGACTCGCCTCGGAGTCGCCATGGGCGGCAGGCCGGAAACATTCGCAGGCCTGAGCGGCATAGGCGATCTAGTTGTTACCTGTACGTCAATGCATTCCAGAAACCGCAGGTTCGGTATCCTGCTTGGACAGGGAATGCCTATGGATAAAGCGCTCGATAAGATCGGCATGGTCGTCGAAGGCTACACGACACAGGAAGCCGTGAACGAACTCGCTCAGAAATATAACGTAGAAATGCCCATAACCACGACGCTTCATAAACTGTTGTCCGGCGAGACCGATGCCGAAGGCTGCATAGGTCTTCTGATGGGCAGGAAAGAAAAACATGAGTAAAACATTTTTCATACAGACCTTCGGTTGCCAGATGAACGAACATGATTCAGAGATCATGTCCGGCATGCTCATCGAGAAAGGCTACGTGCCTGCCAAAGACCGTAAGGATGCCAACATTGTTATCTTCAACACATGCAGCATCAGAGACAACGCAGATAAGAGATTTTTTGGTACCCTGGGTCAGCTGATACACAGAAAAAGAGCTGAAGGAGAGAACTTCACGGTCTGTGTCTGCGGCTGCATGATGCAGCAACAGCACGTCATAGACACTATAAAGGCCAAATATTCCTGGGTGGACGTGATCTTCGGCACTCATAATCTTCATGAGCTTCCAAAGCTTCTAGACAACCTTTATAACGAAAAGGAGAAACAGCTCAGCATATGGCCTGAGGGCGGAGATATCATCGAAGGCCTCCCTTCAAACAGGCTTTACAAGCATAAGGCCTATGTGAACATAACATTCGGATGCAATAATTTTTGCGCATACTGCATCGTTCCTTATACCAGAGGCCGTGAGAGATCGAGGTGCCCGGAGGACATCATCGCGGAGATCAGGAAACTCGCTGACGATGGCGTCAAAGAAGTCATGCTCCTCGGGCAGAACGTGAACAGTTATAAAGGGCAGGGCGAGGACAGAGTCTGGGACTTTGCTGATCTTATCAGAGCCGTAAATGATATCGACGGCATCGAAAGGATAAGGTTCATGACCTCGCACCCGAAGGACCTTTCAGATAAACTGATCGATTGCTTCACGGACTGCCGGAAACTCTGTCACAATTTCCATCTGCCTGTACAGTCCGGCAGTTCTGAAGTCCTCAGAAGGATGAACAGAAAATATGACAGGGAGAGATACCTGGATCTCGTAAGGAAGCTTCGTGAGGTGGATCCCGACATGGCCATCTCTACGGACATCATAGTAGGCTTCCCGGGAGAGACAGAAGAGGATTTCAATGAGACGCTCAGCCTCTGTGATGAAGTCGGCTTCGATTCTGCTTTTACTTTCCTTTATTCGATCAGGAAGGGTACACCGGCAGCCGAAGCATCAGACCAGATACCCGAAGAGATCAAGCACGAGAGATTCGACAGGCTCTGTGATTCTATCAACAACGTGTCTCAGGCCAAGAACGCCGCCTATGTTGGCAGAGTAGTGGAAGTGCTCTGTGACGGGCCTTCCAGAAGGAACTCTCACAAACTTTCCGGCAGAACAGATACATTCAAACTCGTAAACTTCAAAGGTGATCCTGCGCTTCAGGGCGAGCTGCTCAAAGTCAGGATAACCTCTTCAAATACATTCAGTCTGGAAGGAGAGATCGTCTGATTTGGAAAACATTCAGGAACTGCTTAGCAAAGTATCAATAACTGCAGTTTTATATGCCATAAACTTCATATTCATCTTTGCTGTACTGTTCCTTGAAAGAAAGACGTCTACGTCCAGACTTGCCTGGATCATGGTGCTGGCCTTTCTACCGGTGATAGGTTTCATCTTCTATCTCGTGTTCAACCAGAACCTTTCGAGAACGCATATCAATCACCTTTACGACGAGGAATGGGACGCTGTATCAAAGCTTCTCAAAGCGCAGATGAACAAGGATCATACGGATGAAGGTGAGATAGTGAATCCTGCTGCCGTGTCCAGGCGCGACCTGGTCAAACTCAACCAGGTATACGGCGAATCGCTTTATACGGACGGCAATGAGGTCGAACTCATAACTGACGGCAGGAAGCTGTTTTACCGCATCCTGGACGACATAATAGCAGCCAAAGAAAGCATCTGTATCGAATACTTCATAATAAAGAATGATGAAGTTGGCAAGAGACTGATCGCAGCCCTTACGGAGAAAGCCAGAGAAGGTGTCAAAGTAAGATTGCTCGTCGATACGCAGGGATCAAGAGGCATAGGAAACCGCGCCCTTAGGGCTTACCTTAAAGCCGGAGGAAAGGTCGGATACTTTTTCCCGCCAAGACTTTATAAGATCGGCATCAAGATCGGTCTGAACCTGAACTACAGGAATCACCGCAAGATCATAGTGATCGACGAGAAGATCGGCTACACAGGCGGTTATAATATCGCCAGGGAATACTGTGACATGAACAAAAGATTCGGTCACTGGCGTGATTCACACATAAGGCTCAGAGGAGAGGGTGTCAAAGAGCTCCTCGGCAGATTCATCATGGACTGGAGGTTCACCACCAAAGAAGAGGTAATGATACCGACTTCTGTGGATGAAAGCAACATGGTAGGGTCCAAAGGTGTCCAGATCGTCAACTGCGGTCCTGAAGCGCCTCACCAGGAGATCAAAAGAGCATACATGAAGATGATCACTACATCCAGAAAGTCTGTCTTCATTCAGTCACCGTACTTTGTTCCCGATCAGTCGATAGTAGAATCGCTCAAGATGGCTTCACAGTCCGGCGTTGACGTACGTGTCATGATACCGTGTAAGCCGGACCACGTGTTCGTATATTGGGCGACATACTCCTTCGTAGGCGAATTGCTGAGAGCAGGCTGCCGGGTCTTCATCTATGACAACGGTTTCCTGCACGCTAAGACCATAGTATCTGACGGCGAAGTGGCCTCCGTCGGATCCTGCAATTTCGATATCAGATCCTTCAAGCTGAACTTCGAGACAAACGCCTTCATCTTTGACAGAGACTTTGCCAAAGAAATGGAAGAAGCTTTCTATGAAGACATGAAAGACGGCCACGAACTTACATTGGAAGACTACAACAACAGATCTCTTTGGATAAAATTCAAGGAGAACATTTCAACACTAATGACAGAAATACTTTAAGGAGAGCAAATGTTTAGATTTTACCTGGCCCTCTGGGCAGCAAAACTGATGATGGTATTCTGCAACATCAGAAAAAAGACGGATACGGACTTGCCGGGACATGTCGCCTGCAAGATCTGTCCCAGCTTTTTCGAGACTATAACTAAGCCAAAACTCATCATCGCAGTTACAGGCACCAACGGCAAGTCCATGACTTCGGCCCTGATAAACGATTTCCTGAAATACATCGGCATGAGCACTTCGTTCAACGACTGGGGCGCCAATACCAAAGCCGGCTATGCCACGAACTTTATCAGAGGTGTCAGTCTAATGAACAAGGCCAGAGTAGACTGCTCTGTGCTGGAGGCTGACGAACTCACTCTGGATGATCAGATGGCCAAGATCGGTCCTGATTATCTCCTTGTGACCAATATTTTTAAGGACAGCCTTAATAGGAGCAGCCATCCTGAAAACGTTTTCGACCATATAGAGAATGCTTTGAGAAAGCTCGGTGATAAGACGACCGTTCTTCTCAATGCCAACGACCCGATCTCGTCAGAACTAGGTGAAGGCTCGAGAAGGCTTTATTATGGCATGGGCGATACGAGGAACAAAGTTCTCACCAACAATACGAGGGAATACTCTATCTGTCCCAGGTGTGGCGGCAGAGTAAAATATGATTACAGGCATTACAGGCACATCGGCAAGTTCAGATGCGACAAATGCGGTTTCAGAACACCCAATATGGACTATGACGCAGAGTTTGTAGATCTAGACAACAGGACCATGATGGTAAACGGTCATGAGTATCCGCTTATCTCCAACACCATCTACAATGCTTTCAACGTGCTTTCCGCCGTTGCCATGCTCAGAGAACTCGGTTACAGGGAAGGAGAGATCAGTGCCTTCCTATCCAGCCAAAAGTCGAATGATATCAATGATACTCTTATCGAAAAAGACGGCATCGGCTACTATACTTTTGAAGCAGGCACGAAGTCTGCTTCAGCGGTATCCACGGTATTTGAAGTTATCGCAAGGGATCCTTCTGATAAAATGGTCGTACTCCTTACGGACGATGAGGATAACGAAGAGGAAGGATCTGTTCCGGCTGTAGATAAACTTCTTAACATTTATGAGAGGGATTACGGAATCCTCAACGACCCTAAGATCAAGAAGATAGCTGTCACGGGACTCATGGGCAAGCAGCTCAAGATGAGACTCACTCTTGCAGGTATACCGAATGAGAGGATACTGGTTCTCAAAGACAGAGCCGACGTACAGAAATACGCAGGACAGATGGTGATCGATAAAGTGTTCTTTATCAACGATGCCGATCCTGCGGCAAGCACCAAAGACATACTTGAAAGCATCGTATCTTAACAAGGAGAAAGATCACATGAAAAAAATAGAATTTGTTTATCCTGAATTCTCTGGCCTTTACGGCGAGCCGAACGACCTTGAATATCTCAAGAAGTGCAGCAAAGAGATCAGCATCATAGAGACTCATCCCGGAGATACTCCCAAATTCATAACAGGAGAGGCCGATATGGTGTATATTGGCAGCATGACCGAAGACGATATCGAGAAAACCATAGAACTCCTTATGCCTTACAGGAACTACATCATCCATGCCATACAGAGCGGCATGGTCTTCGTAGTGACGGGAAATGCTCCGGAAATATTCGGTACCAAGATCATCGGCGATGATATTTTGAGCGATGAGAAGGTAGAAATAAGAGGCCTGAGCATTTTTGATTATAAATCTGTAAGGCGTATGACAGAACCCAGGTGCAACACACACTTCGTAGGTAATTTCAACGGTATGCTTATGATCGGCTGCAGGAGCCAGAACAGTTACATCTATGGGGATTTCAATACGCCGTTCATCAAGGTATACAAGGGGAAGGGCATGAATCCGGATACTGATTTAGAAGGCATCCATGTAAAGAACTTTTTCGGCACTTCTTCCATCGGTCCGTTCATGCTGATGAATCCGGTCTTTACCAAGTATCTTTTAAGGCTCTTAGGCCTTAAGGACGATCTTTTCAGCGAGAACGATGTCCAGGAATCATTCAATGATTATCTGGAAGAGCTCAGAGCAGTCATTTAAGTTTGGAGGCAAACATGTACGAGAAGAAAGAAAGCAGATTGGGATATTACCTCAGAGTCATCGGAGGCGCTTCCTTCAAAAAGTTCTTTTCAACGATCGACAAGGGACATCAGAGATCAGGCAAGAGCAAAATATATCTTTTCTTTGATATGCTCTGGTGCATGGTGAGATACGGTGCAGGATATAACGATTACGTCGACTTCGAGTTCTGGAACCTTTCAGGCAAACAGAGGGACACTTACCTTACAAGATTCCGTTCCAAGAAACTCATAAGCTACATGAATGATCAGAGCTACAACCATGTCTTCGCAAACAAGGCTGAGTTCAATGAAGTCTTCAAGGACTACATCGGAAGAGATTTTGTCGATATGGCTAAAGCTACAGACGATGACATCAGGAAGTTCTATGAAAACAATGACAAATACTTCCTCAAGATGCTTGATCTTAGCTGCGGAGACGGTGCGGAACTGAAGTACAAGACTGATTTCAAAGATGCTGAAGACTTCCTCAGTTACGTCAAGCAAAAGGGCTTCGGCACACTGGAACAGGTAATCGAAAACCATCCGGACGTTGCCAAACTTTATCCTTATTCAGTAAACACGATGAGGATGATCACCTTGCTCGGGCCTGACGGAGAGCCGCATTGCCTGATATCGGTCTTCAAGATGGGTATCAACGGCAGGATCGTGGACAATTTCGGACTTCACAGCCCCGTAGATCTGGAGACAGGCGAGATCCTCTACCCCTGCCACTCAGGAGACACGACTGCAGGCATCCATTATACAGAGCATCCGAATACGCATATACCTCTTATAGGATATAAGATACCTTATGTCAAAGAAGCCGTTCAGATGGTCAAAGAGGCCGCCAAAGTCATACCTCAGGTGAGATACGTAGGCTGGGACGTGGCCATCACTCCAACCGGGCCTGTTATCATCGAGGGGAATGAGTATACTGCTCATGATTTCTGGCAGCTTCCGGGCCAGACTCCAGGAGGCATTGGCATACTTCCGACTATCCATGAGATAGATCCGGATTTCAAATGGTAGGTAAATAATGGATCTGATAGATAAGATAAAAAGACTGTTCAACAGTATGCATCCGCTTTTCTGGGTCATGATAGGCATACTGGTGGTGGAAAGGCTAATGGCAGGCAACATCAATATCGTTGAGGCTCTCACGGATAAACTGCTGATCCTTCCGGGCATCATTATCGGAATAACCTTTCATGAAGCAGGGCATGCATACGCATCATATAAATTAGGTGATCCCACTCCCAAGGCTCAGGGCAGGCTGTCACTGAATCCTTTGGCTCATATAGACCCTCTGGGCTTCATATTTTTGCTGATAGCCGGTTTCGGCTGGGGTAAGCCCGTGGAGATCAATCCTTATTATTACAAAAACAAAAGGAGAGACGAACTCATCGTCTCTCTGGCAGGTGTTACTGTCAATCTAATAATCGCCGTGATCTTTTCTTTCATCACCAAAGCGCTGGTGAACGCTTATGGTTACGGCAGCGGAAAGAACGCCCTGTACTATCTGGCTATGGTCTGCACCTATGTAGTGCTGATCAATCTGGTCCTGATGGTCTTCAATCTGATACCCTGTCCGCCTCTAGACGGGTGGGGCATAGTCACTGAGATCTTCGACCTCAAGAAATACAGCTGGTGGTATCCGGTATATAAGAGAGGTTTCCTGATACTCATGGTGCTCATAATCTTCAATATAACAGACTTGATACTGAGCCCTATAGTAAACTGGTTTTATCAGCTATTGCTCCTGTAATCGAATGATTTGATCCTCAGCATCGACCTGAACGCGTGTACCTGGGCTGCTTCCATTCCCTGGGATGAATTCCTGGTGCGGAAGGCTTCGTATATGGCCCTGTATTCCTCTAATACTGTTTCAGGATAGTTAACAGGGTAGGTCTGGGGATGCAAAGTGTGTTCGATGATGAAATCGTATTTGTTAAGGATATCGTTCAGTTCGCGGTTTTTTGAAGAATCATATATGATAGCATCGAAACCTGCGGTAAACTTCTTAAGTTTAGGTATATCTCCCGTCGGAGTGTAAAACTGGATGAAGCCGAAGGTCTCCTGGAGCATCTCCAGCTCATCGACTGTGATCCTTTCGATAGCCCAGCGAACGGCCTGAGGGTAGAGCAGGTTCCTCATATTAAGAAGGTCGTCAAGCATCCTTGAGTCGAAGACATTGACGAAGGCTCCTCTTTTGGGGATGAGTTCCACATATCCTTCAGAAGCCAGCTGGTTGATGATCTCCCTTAGCGGTGGCCTGGAAAGGCCGAAACGCTCACAGAGCTTTTGCTCGATGAGCCTTTGCCCGGGGCGCAGTTCACGGGTGAGGATGTCGATCTTGATCTGCTCCTTGGCTTTTTCCTGAGGAGTACGGTCATCGACGTAATTGTTATCGAGGAAATCAAGACTTAACATAGATAACTCCTTAGAATTCAGAATTGTATACAATTTTAACATAAACTCATTATTATTTCAATGGACAATAAAGATATCATCAAAATACTTGATATTCTTAAAGATACTTATCCGGAAGCAAAGTGCGCTCTGGATCACATAAACGTTTATGAGCTGCTTGTGGCGGTATGTCTGTCCGCACAGACTACGGACAAGTCCGTCAACAGGGTCAGCCCGGCGCTTTTCAGTAAGTATCCGGATGCCAGATCGCTGGCCGAAGCAAGGCAGGAGGACGTGGAGGATCTGATCCGCACTATAGGCATGTACCGCACCAAGTCCAAAAACATAATTAACCTTGCAAAAGTACTCACAGAAAAGTATGATGGGGTAGTACCGGATGATTACGATTCACTGGTATCTCTGCCCGGCGTAGGCCGCAAAACGGCCAATGTAGTGCTATCCGTAGGTTTCGGCAAGCAGAGGATAGCGGTAGACACCCATGTGTTCAGAGTAGCTAACAGGATAGGCCTGGCAGATGCCGGAGACGTTCTATCCACTGAGCTTCAGCTGATGGAAAGAATACCCGAAGATAGGTGGTCTGAAACTCATCACAGCCTTATTTTCCACGGGAGAAACATATGCGATGCCCGCAGACCTAAATGTAAAGAATGTCCTTTGAAGGAACTCTGCCTCTGGGACTCAAAGAATATATGACAAGGAAGGTAACAGACATGAAGAAATTAAGAGTCGGCATATTGGGAGCCACCGGCATGGTTGGCCAGAGATTTATCACTTTGCTTGCGGATCATCCCTGGTTTGAGATCACAGTTCTGGCAGCAAGTCCCAGATCAGAAGGACTTACATATGAGGAAGCAGTTGAAGGCAGATGGAAACTTGAACTTCCGATCCCCGAAAAGGTCCTTTCGATGAAGGTCATGAACGTGAACGACGTTGATAAGATATCCGGAATGGTGGATTTCGTCTTCAGCGCTGTAGACATGAAAAAGGACGAGATCAGAGCCATAGAGGAGGCTTATGCCAAAGCGGAGACTCCTGTTGTATCCAATAATTCAGCCCACAGATGGACTCCTGACGTACCTATGGTCATCCCTGAGATCAATTCTGATCACTATAAGGTTATCGATGACCAAAGGAAGCGTCTTGGCACCAAGAACGGTTTCATCGCCGTCAAGCCCAACTGCTCGATACAGTCCTATGTGCCAGCGCTCGAAGCTTGGATGCCCTGGGAACCCTATGAGGCAGTTATAACCACGTATCAGGCCATATCCGGAGCAGGCAAGAACTTTGAGACCTGGCCCGAGATGGTCGAGAACCTCATACCGTTTATCGGAGGGGAAGAAGCCAAGTCCGAAGACGAACCTCTTAAGATCTGGGGACATATCGAAAACGGCGAGATCGTAAAGGGCGACTGCATCAACATAACCTGCCAGTGTCTCAGAGTACCGGTCTTGAACGGTCACACCGCTGCCTGCTTCGTCAGATTCAGGAAAAAAGCCACCAAGGAAGAACTCATAAAAGCTCTTGAAGATTACAAAGGCTTCCCTCAGGAGAACGAACTTCCCATGGCTCCAGAGCAGTTCATCAAATACTTTGAGGAAGATGACCGTCCACAGGTCAAACTCGACGTAGACCGTGACAAAGGCATGGGCATATCTATAGGAAGGCTCAGGGAAGACAAGATCTACGACTGGAAGTTTATTGGGCTTTCGCATAATACTTTAAGAGGCGCAGCAGGAGGAGGAGTCCTTGGCGCGGAGACATTATACAAAATGGGATATATAAAGGAGAAGTAGATTTATGACTTATTTACAGGCTGTTATACTCGGACTTATCCAGGGACTGGCAGAATTCCTGCCGATCTCGTCGTCGGGACATCTGGCGCTACTGGAGAATTTCTTCGGTATCAGCGAAAACAGCATTTTATTCTTTGCGGTAATGCTGCATTTCGGCACTTTGCTTTCGGTATTCGTCGTATTCTGGAATGATATATGGGAATTGCTGAAAGAATTAGTGTTGACAATAAAAGATTTATGTACAGGCAAGGGACTCAGGCTTGACGAAAGGCCTGTCAGGAAACTCGGCGTGATGATCATCGCTGCGTGCATTCCTACGGCGCTTATAGGTGTGCTTTTCGGGGATAAATTCGAGTATTTATACTCCAAACCGATAGCTATCGCCATCATGTTCATAGTTACCGGCTTGCTTCTCATAGCTGCAGAGACCTGGGGCGGGGGTAAGAGGACCATTACAAACCTTAATTTCAGAAATTCTATTTTCATCGGTATCGTACAGGGTATAGCCATAATCCCCGGCATATCCAGATCAGGCTCTACGCTTTTCGCGTCGCTCCTTTGCAAACTTGACAGAGAATTCGCCGTGAAGTTCGTCTTCCTGATCTCCATCCCCACGATCCTTGGATCATTCTTACTTGAGCTGCCTGACGGTATCAAGCAAGGAGTGTCCGGATCCGAGTGGGGCCCGGTGATCGTCGGCGTCATAGTCGCTTTTCTAAGCGGATTATTCGCTGTAAAAGTCATGCTCAAAGTCGTGACCAACCGCAAACTCAAGTATTTCTCATACTATCTGTTTGTACTGGCATTGGTCGTGATCATATATACGCTTGTTAAATAAAAAGAGGTATTAAAATGTCTCAGGCTAAAAAGAAAAAAACTGACCCTTCGCAGTCCAAAGCGAGACAGAAGGCCAAGGAGATCCAGGAAAAGAGAAAGGCAGATAAAAGAGTAATTGATGAGATCTGGGCGATCATAACCATCGCCATCGGCATCTTTTTCGCGGTAAGTATCCTTACTACAGGAGCCGGAAAGCTCGGCGAGGTGCTTAAAAGCGGTATGATGGGGCTGTTCGGACATATAGCTTATGCTATTCCGTTCATCCTCATAATATTCGGCATTCTATTATTCGCCAAGAGGACTTCCCATTTCAACCTTAAGACGCTGCTGCTTCTTATATTCATGCTTCTGATGATCTGCACCTTATGGTCCACGATCCGCTTCATAGCGCCGAATTCTATACCATTCAGCTGGGGCATCAAGGAATTCTTCGAAAGCGGCAAACTTCTCCAGTCCGGAGGGCTGTTCGGCATGCTGATAGGTACGGCAATAGTCAAGTGGCTCGGCAATCTTGGCTGCTATATTTTCACAGGCGCTGCGATCTTGATCTGTCTGCTGCTGATCATCAATACTCCTATATCCAGAGGTCTGCAGACCATAAGTGAGAAGATGGAGGAGAGGCGTCTGATCAAAGAGCACGCGCACCTCGATGATGAATATGAGCAGGAGGTAACGCCTAAGGTAGCTACAGATCCCTGGCCCGTCGTCAAGAAACCTTCAAAGGAAGATATACCTAAGAAGGCGGACAACAAGACCTCTCAGCTTCCGGGCGTCAGCTCCGGCAAGGAAGAGAAGTACATACCGATCTCCACAGCTGTCAATCCTGACTATAAGAAAGAACAGAAGATGGACAGCGTACTTCAGTACATGAATGATGATTCGCTTTTCGGACGTACTGAGTCGGGCACGATCGGTCTTGAAGAGAGCGAAGGTCCTTCCATGGGATACGGTCTGGACGGTGAAGCTTCATCAGATGACAAAGGTTCCAAGTCCATAAACATCAATACATATAGCAATTCAAGATCCGCCGGAAAGGAAACGGCTGATAAGTCAGTCAAGCCTGATGATCCGGACAAGGCTGTAGTCAAAAAACTCTCTGACAAAGAAGCAGGTGAGGCCATGATCTCAGCCAGTGAGATCAACAAAGCCAAAGTCCTTAAGAAATACAAGATGCCGCCTATCAATCTTCTGGAGAGACCATCGGCATCCAACAAAGAATCCACAGGCTCGCTTCAGGCCAAGGCTATCAAGCTTGAGGATACTCTGAGATCGTTCAACGTGGACGCGTCGGTGATCCAGGTAACTCAAGGACCTACGGTCACGAGATATGAGATCCAGCCGGCTGTTGGAGTCAAGGTCGCGAAGATAGTTAACCTCGCTGATGATATCGCGCTTAACTTAAGGGCCAGGAGCATACGTATAGAGGCGCCGATCCCCGGCAAAGCTGCCATCGGCGTAGAGATCGAGAACGAGAGATCGACCCCCGTTGCATTAAGGGAGATCATAGATTCAGACAACTTCAGGAGCGCCAAGTCCAAGATCACTTTTGCAGTCGGTAAAGACATTTCCGGCGAAGCCATTGTGGCTAACCTTAAGGATATGCCTCACATGCTGATCGCGGGTTCTACCGGCTCAGGCAAATCCGTCTGCATCAACTCTATCCTGGTATCGCTCCTATATAAGGCGAATCCGGATGAAGTCAAGCTCATCTTGATCGACCCTAAGGTTGTCGAATTAAGCAACTATAACGGCATACCTCATCTCCTTATACCTGTAGTGACAGACCCTACCAAGGCTGCTGCAGCCCTGAATTGGGCAGTTGCCGAGATGGAGGAAAGATACAATAAGTTCCACATCGAAGGAGCGAAGGATCTCGCCTCATACAATGATCTTGTCAAGATGAACGATGAGCCCGACAAGGTACTTCCTCAGATCGTCATAGTCATTGACGAGCTGGCAGACCTTATGATGGCTGCATCATCACAGGTGCAGGATTCCATCTGCAGGATAGCTCAGAAGGCGAGGGCTGCAGGTATGCACCTGATCGTCGCCACTCAGAGGCCTTCTGTCGACGTCATCACCGGCGTCATCAAGGCAAACATACCTTCAAGGATAGCCTTTGCAGTTTCATCACACGTTGACTCTCAGACCATACTGGATGAAAAGGGTGCGGAGAAGCTCGTAGGAAAGGGCGATATGCTCTTCAGACCGATGGGTCAGGGCGAGCCTACACGTATCCAGGGCTGCTTCGTATCAGACAGAGAAGTCAATGCTGTCATCGACTACGTCAAATCCCAGGTAGAAGGATTCAACGATCCCAAACAGCAGGAGATCATGGCCCGCATAGAGAGATCCGACACTAACGGCTCCTCTTCAAAGGATCAGAATTCCATGGGAGATGAACTTCTGATGGATTCGATAGAGCTGGTCATCGATTCCGGCAAAGCTTCCGTATCCATGCTCCAGAGAAGGTTCAGGATAGGATACAACCGCGCAGCCAGAATAGTCGATATGATGGAAGAGATGGGCGTGGTAGGACCTCAGGACGGTTCCAGCCCTCGTCAGGTCATCATGACCAGAGCTGAGTTTGAAGCGCTGCAAAAGGCTCAGGCCGAAGAAGAGCAGGAGACATTTTTCTAAATGAAGATATATTTCGAGACCCTGGGCTGCCCCAAGAATTTTAATGATACACAGACAGCTCTCGGTTATCTTTTGAAAAACGATATAACAGCTGCCAACAGCCCTGAAGATGCCGACGTCATCGTCGTAAACACCTGCGGCTTCATAAACGATGCCAAGAGGGAATCGATAGAAAAGATCTTCGACATGCTTCAATATAAAGATGACGGCAAAAAAGTCATAATATCAGGCTGTCTCTCCCAGCGTTATTCCAAAGAACTCGCAGAAGAGATACCCGAAGCAGACGCGATCATAGGCGTAAACGATTATGAAGATCTGCCTGATATCATAAAAGGGCTATATAGATATGATAAGTCCGGGCCGGATGTTTTTGCGGCCTGCGCTTATCCTTCTATACTTCCTTATAATGAAAGGATCCTCGAAGAAGGAGCTTATTCAGCGACTCTAAAGATAGCCGAAGGATGCGACAATTGCTGTGCTTACTGCGTGATACCTTCCATCAGGGGCGGTTTCAGATCCAAAGCCATTGAAGATGTGTTATCTGAAGCTGAAGACCTTGCTTCCAGAGGAATTAAAGAGATCATACTGATAGCCCAGGATGTGACTAATTACGGGACAGACTTGTATGGCCGATTTGCTTTGCCTGAGCTTCTCAGGAAGCTCGTAAAGGTGGAAGGCATAGAGTGGATCAGGCTGATGTATTGCTATGAGGACAGGATCACTGATGAACTCATCGAGGTGATGGCGACAGAACCTAAGATCTGCCATTACATCGATGTGCCCATCCAGCATTCGTCAGACAAGGTACTGAGGGAGATGTACAGGAGATCCACAGGTGATTCCATAAGAAATACCATGGCTAAGCTCAGAGCTGCCATACCTGATATCGCCATCCGGACTACTCTTATCGTTGGCTTCCCCGGAGAGACGGAAGACGATTTCGATGATCTTATCGACTTCGTAGAAGAGGAGAGTTTTCAGAGGCTCGGCGTTTTCGCTTATTCTCAGGAAGAGGGTACTCCGGCGGGAGACAGGGAGGATCAAGTGCCTGAAGAGATCAAGCAGGAGAGGCTGGATCAGGTCATGAGGCTCCAGCTTGATATCAGTTATGAACACAATCAGGAACTCATAGGTAAAGTCCTGCAGGTATTAACAGAAGAAAAAGATCCCGATGGAAGCTACGTCGGAAGAAGCAGATATGATGCTCCGGAGATAGATAACTCCGTCATTTTCACATCAAATAATGATCTCAGACCCGGGGATCTGGTCATGGTACACGTAGATGATGCCTTCGACTATGATCTCGTCGGTCATGAAGTGGAGGAAAGCAAATGAATCTTCCTAACAAACTCACTTTAGCCAGGATAATCGCAGTGCCGTTCTTCATAGCGGCTTATTATCTCAACTGGTATCTTGTCGCATTTATAATCTTCATACTTGCATCTTTCACGGATATGCTGGACGGCAAGATAGCCAGGAAGTATAATCTCGTGACTAACTTTGGCAAGATCATGGATCCTCTGGCTGACAAAGTCCTGGTATACGCAGCATTCTGCCTGATGATACCGGATCCTGTGCCTGCATGGATGCTGATAATCATTCTTGCCAGAGAGTTTCTGGTGGCAGGTGTCCGTACCGTAGCCGCATCAGAGGGCATAGTCATAGCTGCCGCCATGAGCGGCAAGATCAAAACTGTGCTACAGATGATCGCTGTCTGCATGCTTCTCATCGCGCCTGTTATTGATCAAAACTGGTTCACTATCCTGGGTAAGGTGGTTCTCTGGGCTGCTCTTGTGATGACCGTAGTGAGTGGCTATCAGTACGTAGTGGATAACAAGCAGGTATTCTCAAAATGATCAAAAGAATCATTTTGCTGCTTACAGCCGTTCTGATGGTTTTTGCATCAGTTGGCTGCGGCCCGAAGGAAGTAGTAAAGAGCAAAGAGATCTTCTTGATCGACCTTCCTGCCATGGAATATAAATACGTACCTCTAAAAAACTACCAGAGCACATATCCGAACAGCTGCAGTTTCGCTTCAAAAGGCTCTGAAGATGAGGTCATGGATGCGATCAGAAGCGAACTGGGAGACAAGGTACAGGTCACGGAATTTCTTTCTTCTTACGGCATAAAGGCTTATCTTCTCGAGATAACCGGTGAAGATCATACTTATTTTCAGAACTTCTATGTTACAAGCCAAAGTTTTGCTTCATTATCGGACGATTATAATCGCTATGAACTGAACTGCGGTGAGATCGAGTTTTATTCAGGTAATGATCATGAGCATTTCTACGGTGACATCATTTTCCCATCGGTCATTCTGGATTCGGACTACACATATGAATATATAAACGGTGAAAAGACCATATACCAGTGTTATGATGATACTTTATATGAGAACAAAAAGTATCAGCTGAGGGAGTCCGTCTCAGGATATGTGGATCATATCAAATTATTGAATGATTATTACTCAAAGCACTATTTATATGATTCGGAAATTCTTAACGATCATCAGTTGAGAGTTATTACGAATAAAAGTGTTTTGGAAAAGTATATCAAGACCGGAGAAGATGAAGTTTTACAGTATGATCCGACTAATTGGTATTATATGAATGACTTCATCATTAGTATTGAAAACAACTATCTTTACATAACTATACCAGAGGAATGATCTATGAAAACAGCTTTACTTACTGTAGGAACTGAGATACTTTTCGGGCAGGTGGTGAATACGAACGCTGCCTATCTGTCCAAAGAACTTCAGAATCTCGGCTATGATGTGATGTATCATTACACAGTCGGCGACAATCCCGGAAGGCTCAAGGAACTTCTTGATTTCGCATACCATGACTGTGATCTCATCATAACAACAGGCGGCCTGGGGCCCACCCAGGATGATCTGACCAAGGAGATCATAGCCGAATACTTCGGTGAGAAACTGGTAGAATATCCAGATCAGCTGGAGATCCTTGTAAATCATTTCAAAAATTCGAAATACAATTGGACCGAAAACAATCGCAAGCAAGCCTGGTTCCCGGAGAACAACTGCACTGTATTAAGAAATCTCCATGGTACTGCGCCGGGCTTCATGATCTCCAAGAACGGCAAACATATAGCTGCTCTTCCGGGGCCTCCCAGAGAGATGAAGGAGATGTTCGAGACCCAGCTCAAGCCGATACTGGAATCCAAGCGTGACAGTGTTATATATTACAAGATTATCCGCACCATCAATCTTGGTGAATCAAGCATGGAGACGATCCTTCTGCCTCTCATTGACGGTCAGACTGATCCCACTATCGCGACTTATGCCAAAGAAGGGGAGTGCAGCCTGAGAGTAACTTCCAAGCGACCAACATATGAAGAAGCGAAAGCAGCCTGCGAAGAGATGATCGGTAAGGTCAACGACCTGATCGGCGATTATATCTACAGCTACGAAGATGAGGATCTTCTGGACGTAGTCGGTAAACTGCTGATAGAAAAGAACATCACCATATCATGTGCCGAAAGCTGCACCGGCGGCGGTTTCGCTAAGGCGCTCACGGATGTCCCCGGGATCTCGGCAGTTTTTGAGAGAGGCCTTGTGACATATACCTGGAGGGCCAAGCAGGAGGAACTGGGGGTTTCCTTAGAGACTCTGGAGAAGTATACCGCCGAATCTGAGGAAGTGGCCAGAGAGATGGCGGACGGCTTGAGAGCCAAAACCGGCTCTGACATCTGTATAGCCATAACAGGTATAGCTGGTCCTGACGATATCGATGATGCAAGACCTGCCGGGCTGGCATACATTGGCACGAATTATAAAGGTGAGACCCGCGTGACAAAGGTATGGCGCGGCAACAGAGGCAGAGTCTGGAACAGGAATCTTTTCGTTCTGAGAATGCTCAATGATGTTTATCAAACCATCAAATGACGATATCAAAAGAAAAACTTGAAATACTGAATAATATCGGCCTTATAGCGCTGGATCTTGACCGTACGCTCCTGACAAGGAACGGCCTTACTGAGAACACCAGAAAGTGTCTGGAAGAAGCCATCAGAAAGGGCTATCAGGTAGTTATCGCTACCGGAAGGCCATACGTGGCTCTGCCTGATTACCTTTCAGATATAGAAGGCTTGAGATACGTGATCTGCTCTAACGGAGCTCATATAGCTGATATAAGGACAGGTGACTTCGTATTCTCAGATTATCTGTCTGAAGAAGCTTCTCTGTGGTGCATGGATTATTTATACAGATCGGGCTTTCCGATCGAAGTCTTTTCCGAGGGAGGAGCTTTCATAGAACAATCCAGATATGATTGGTACAAGACAGGGGCAGACTGTGTCGAGAGTGCAGATTATACCCTGAGGACCAGAAAGCCCGTGCCTGACATCTGGCAGTTCTGGAGAGAACATATAAGCCTGATAGAGAACATAAACGTCATCTTCAGGACAGCCGAAGACAAAAAAAGAGTCCTCGCTGAACTTTCAGCAAATCAGGACATCGGCTTCACCGTAACTTCATCAATGTTCTATAATCTTGAAATAGGCGGTGCCTGCACTTCGAAAGCCAATGCGCTGAACGAGCTCTCGAAAATGTCCGGTATCCCGCTTGAGAGGATCATGAGTTTCGGCGACAGTCCGAACGACAGCGCCATGATAATCGAGTCAGGTTTCGGTGTCGCCATGGGCAATGCCGAAGACGAAGTTAAGGCACAAGCCGACTATGTAACGCTTACAAACGAAGAAGAGGGCGTGTATCATACCATCAGATCCCTGCTTTTCAGGGATGAAGACTGAACGCCCGAAACTAATATCATTTTAAATGGGAAGGAAGTACTATGAACGTCGTATGTTTAGACCTTGAAGGTGTACTGGTGCCTGAGATCTGGATCGCTTTTTCTGAAGCCTCAGGTATACCTGAATTAAAGAGAACCACACGTGACGAGCCTGATTACGACAAGCTCATGAGATACAGGATCGAGATCCTTAAGGAACACGGACTCGGGCTCAAAGAGATCCAGGAGACCATAGCGAAGATCGATCCGCTTCCCGGAGCCAAGGAATTCATGGACAGACTCAGGGCCACGACTCAGGCTATAATCGTCAGCGATACTTTCACACAGTTCGCCGCGCCGCTCATGAAAAAGCTAGACATGCCTACGCTGTTCTGCAACGAGCTGGTGGTGGGGGAGAACGGTGAGATAACAGACTTCACCATGAGATGCTCTCATTCCAAGCTCACTACGGTCAAGTGTCTACAGGCCATGGGCTTCGATACGATCGCTGCTGGTGACAGTTTCAACGACCTTGAGATGATACAGGCATCTAAGGCTGGTTTCCTCTTCAGGACTACCGAACAGCTCAAAAAAGACTTCCCTCAATACAAAGCTCTTGATACTTATGAAGAGCTTTATGACGAGATAGTTAAAGCGCTTTGAAAGGCTTTAAATAAATTACCGAATATCCTAAAAAAATATCCTTGACCGAATCTTCAAAATGTAGTATTATTGAGTAAAGAACAAATGTTCTATTTCAAAGGAGAATGAATATGGCAGCTAATAATATCAACAAAACTGACAAAGATAAAGCTCTTGAAGCGGCTCTGTCTCAGATACAGAAGCAATTCGGCAAAGGATCCATCATGAAACTGGGAGATGACATGCATCTCAACGTTTCAGCCATATCGACCGGTTCCATCAGCCTTGACATGGCTACTGGCATCGGCGGAGTTCCCAAGGGCAGGATCATAGAGATCTACGGGCCTGAATCATCTGGTAAGACGACTCTGGCTCTCCACGTGGTGGCAGAAGCTCAGAAGAAGGGCGGACGCGCAGCCTTCATAGATGCTGAGCACGCGCTCGATCCTGTGTATGCCAGAAACCTCGGGGTAGACGTGGACGAACTTCTCGTATCACAGCCTGATACAGGTGAACAGGCGCTGGAGATCTGCGACATGCTGGCCAGATCCGCTGCGCTGGACGTTATCGTAGTCGACTCCGTGGCTGCTCTCGTACCCAGAGCAGAACTTGAAGGAGACATGGGAGATTCTCATGTGGGACTCCATGCCAGACTGATGTCACAGGCTCTCCGTAAGATCACCGGTACGGTCAACAAGACCAATACCTGTGTGATCTTCATCAATCAGCTTCGTGAGAAGGTCGGCATTATGTTCGGCAACCCCGAAGTGACCACCGGAGGACGCGCTCTCAAGTTCTACGCTTCCTTGAGAATGGACGTCAGAAAGATAGAATCCCTGAAGATCGGCGATAACGTCGTAGGCAACCGCACCAGAGTCAAGATCGTTAAGAATAAGGTAGCTCCTCCGTTCAAGCAGGTCGAATTCGACATCATGTACGGCAAGGGCATCTCCAAGGCAGGAGATCTTCTTGACTGTGCCGCCAACGCAGGCATCATCGAGAAGGCAGGCTCATGGTACAGCTTTGAAGGCGAGCGCATAGGACAGGGCAGGGAGAACGTTAAGGAATACCTTAACTCCCATCCCGAAGTCATGGACAAGGTGGAGAAACTCCTCCTCGACAGTCTCAAGCCCAAGGAAGAGCAGCTCGCTGCTCCGCAGGACGATATCTCACAAAAAGAGCTTGACGAGATCATGGACATCCTGGTCGATGATGACGGCGTGATCATCGAGAAATAATGATCAAATCAAAAGACAGCCCGAAAGGCTGTCTTTTTGTATGTCATGATCATCTGCAATGCTTCTTTACTCGTTTAATGATATACCGTTGTTCTCAATAAAATCTTTCATATACTGTTTAAGACCGTGACACAGCGGTACCTGATTGAGGAACTGCGGCGAGCCGTTTCCCTCTACGATCACCCATTTGCCCTTGTCATTGAGAGCCAGATCCCAGCCGATGAAGCAGGGTTCTCCGAAAACTTTGCATGACTCGCAGCCGAGTTTCAGAGCTTCGTCCCATTGAGGGATCTGAAAACCAATATACCTGATATGTGAATCCGGATGCTCTTCGAAAAGCGCGCCTGTCTCATTGCCTCCGACTGTGTTAATGACGCCTGTGGCGAGATCCACGTTAGCGAAAAGCCCGCCTGCGCCACCATTATCGACAAACGAGCCGGCTCTGCCCGTACGCATGAATGAATTGGCAGGGATGGCCTGCTCACCGTTATAGTAGACCATAAGTCTTATAGTATTGATGGAATCCCTATTGAATACGGCCATCCTTTCGTCCTGGATAATACGCTCCTCCATAAGGAAAGTGAGGTTTTCTTCGAGAAGGCTTGCGAACAGTTCTTCAAGATTGCTTCCCGGAGTAACGCTTATCAGTTTGACTCCACGGCCCATGGAATCGTTGAAAGGCTTCAGAACGAATTCCGAATGCCTGTCAATGAATTCCATGAAAGCGGGGAAGTCCTCTTCGTCCATGATCGGAGTGAAGTCTCTCGCGAAAGCATCCTTTAATACTAGATAGAGGGAATATTTATTTCCCACGCAGTCATAGAATTCCTGTGTATTGATGGAGTTCACTATGCGGTCCTTATCGGAGTCGCTCAAAAACTCACGTTTGCCGGCGAGATCATATTCATAGAGATGTAGCATGACGTATTCACTGAATCTGAAACCGAGGAGCATCTGCGACATCACGATGTCCTCTATTATTTTATCGATTCTGTCCGCATTCTGTTCAAGGAAGCCGGGTATGTTGTACTCCAGCCTGTCTTTCAATCTCTCGCTGAAAAAAGGAGTGATAGTAGCCCTGATGCATTCCATATACTTTTCAAGTTTTTCGGAAAGATCTACATAAGAAAGGACTCCGGAATCCACAGACAAAAGATCCTTTTTCAAAGGCTCCGAAAGTTCTTTTTCGAGCTTAAGCGACTCGAGAAGGGGAATGATCTTATCAATGCCCATCTTATACATTCCGTATATGCTGATCTTCTCCAGATTCACCTTGTAGATCTCATATTCGTTAAGAGTTTTGATGAAAGTCTTGATGTCATTCTTTTTAAGGCCGGTCTCTGAGATGATGCGTGCAAGCATCTCCTTTTTTTCTTTTTGCTTTCTGTGATATCTGTTGGCTTTGCGCTCCTGTTTGGATCTGGAATACTCGAAATAATTGTTTCGATAGTAATAACCATAGGGGATACCTAGCTGTTTCTTGACCGTCTTCATTTCTTCGCGCGCCTGATCATAAGACCAGCCGGTAACTTTAGCGACCTGTTTGAAGTAGTATTCCGCTGACTTTTTGCTGTCTTGGGTTTCGTTTTCGGTCTCAGGCTCTGGTTCGTTTTCAATTACTTTTAATTTTGGATCCTGGTTATCCATTTTATCCCTCCAAATACTGAACAATACCGTGTTTTAATATGATAACACTTTTATATCCTTTTATCAATTCAATCATTCTGACAAAATAGAACCGCACAGTGTGTCCGACCCCCTCAGACGTCAAAAACGACCTCTTAGAGGCCGTTTTTGACTAGCGCTGATATATGAATCAATTAGATCGATTCCTTGCTGTATTCGAGTATTTTGCCCGTTCTGCCGTGAACATCATACTCATAGTTATATCCTTTGGCGTCGAATTTTACTTCATAGACCCACTGGCCGTCATCCTTCTCGAGAACTACCGTGCCTTTTTCGATGGTCGACTTTTTGAATCCGCTGAATTTCGCTACCTTATCGATGGCGTCTTCTTCGGTGAGTTTCTTCTTGCCGGTGTTTCTAGCTCTGTTGTAATCCACGGACTTCTCAAGGATCTTGCCTGTCTTTGAGATCTCATAGTCATACTCAGTCTTGGTGCCTTTCTTAGTGAATTCGATCTCATATTTGCCATGTTCGTATTCCTTCTCGACGTTTTTCACCTCTGACTTAGTGAGTTTCGCATCCTTAAGAGCGATAGAGTAGGCCTTGCTCATAGATATTTTGGTCTGTCCGACTTCCGTACCTGCGAATGCTGCAGTGCTCATTGTGAGTACTAGTGCGATAGCCAGAACAAGGACTGCGGCTTTTCTGAATGATTTTCTGATGGTCATTTTTGTTTCCTCCTGTTAACCCTTACAACTTTTCTTGTGTCTTTTCAATAGGGTAATACTGCAGGTGGAGATTTTATCGCATCTGAAAAAAATATTTTTCTTACTATATATATGCAAAAAATCCTTGACAATCCACGGTTTCTTTGCTATTATGCAGTAGTTGAGCCGCTCAGATACGGTTATTTTTAAGTGCGCTGAATCAGATCGGCGCCACCGGTGATGGCGAGACTGGATAGAGGAGGAAATAAAAAAACATGTACGCAATTATCGAAACAGGCGGAAAGCAGTACAGAGTGCAGGAAGGCGACGTTATCACCGTAGAGAAGCTTAATGCTGAAGTAGGTGACACCGTAAGCTTCGATCACGTTCTCGTACTCGGAGAAGGAGAGGGTATCCAGGTTGGTACTCCCTACGTCGGAACAGCTGTAGAGGGTAAAGTAGTTGAAGCTGGCAAAGGCAAGAAGGTCGTCATCTTCAAGTACAAATCCAAGAAAGACTACAGGAAGAAACAGGGTCACAGACAGCCCTATACAATGGTCGAGATCACAGGTCTCGGCGTTAAGTCCAAGGCTCCTAAAGCTGAGGAAGTAAAGGCTGAAGCACCCGCAGAGGAAGTCAAGGAGATCAAGGTTTCCGCTTCCATGAAAAAGGATGAACTTATCGCTATTGCTAAAGCTAACAATATCGAGATCGATGAGAAGGCTACCAAGGCTGTCATCATCGAAACTATTGAAGCTGCTCTTAAGTAATTACTGATTTAAGTTAGGAGGTACACTAATGGCAAGTAAAAAAGGTGTAGGTAGCTCTAAGAACGGTCGTGACTCTGAGTCGAAGCGTCT
>JAFYJM010000067.1 GCA_017538125.1 Bacillota bacterium | reverse complement strand
TTTTCATTTTCCTCTCCTCCATAAAACTGTTTTTGACAGCTGCATCAAGTGTATTTATTATACCACATCCGGGCCCTATTGTAAATCGCATTAAATCATTAAAGCGTCGGAAACGCACTCCTACATAAACATGAAATATAATGTATACTATTCATCTTATATTGAATTTGCCGCTTTAATGTGGTATATTATCATTGAGATAATATGTTATCCTGTATGACGGAATCGGGAGAGACCGCCGGGACATGATCTCCGGCGGCGCCGAAGGGGCGTAGTGATAAACTCTCAGGCAAAAGGACTGATTTCTGACAGGCCCCTGGAGAGCGCTTGCGCACCGACGAGGATAAATCTTTCAGGTAAAAGGACAGGGCACACAAAATGGTTTTGTGTGCCCTTTTTATTTTAGGGCGACAGGCAGGCTGCCGTAGAGAAACGGAGGTGACAGTATATGGCAGACGAAAACTTAAAAAGAACATCACTTTATGCGACCCATATCAAATATGGCGGCAAGATGGTACCCTTCGCAGGCTGGGAAATGCCCGTGCAGTATCCTGCAGGAGTTATAGCTGAGCACATCGCCGTTAGAACGGCCTGCGGCATGTTCGACGTATCCCACATGGGCGAGATCACCGTCGAGGGTCCGGACGCCGAGGCGAACCTCAACTACCTTCTCACCAATGATTTTACGGGAATGTATGACGGTCAGGCCCGCTACTCACCCATGTGCAATGATGAGGGCGGATTCGTGGATGACCTCATCGCATACAGAAAGGACGAAGACGAGTTCCTGCTGGTTGTTAACGCATCCAATAAGGACAAGGACTTCGCCTGGATCAAGGCACATATCTTCGGCGACGTTAAAGTCGAGGATATCTCCCCCTACGTAGGCCAGATAGCTCTTCAGGGCCCTAAGGCTTTCGAGATCCTCGGCAAACTCGTAGACAAGGAAGGCATCCCTGAAGAATACTATGCAGCCAAGTTCGACATTCCTATGTGCGGTACCAACGTAATGATCTCCACGACCGGATATACCGGAGAAGAAGGTGTTGAGATCTATATGCCGTGGGAAGAGGCTCCCGTGATCTGGGAAGCTCTCATGGAAGCAGGTAAAGATTACGGTCTCATCCCCTGTGGATTAGGCGCGAGAGACACATTGAGACTTGAAGCCGGCATGCCGCTCTACGGGCATGAGATGGACGACACGGTAACTCCGAGAGAAGCGCTGCTTTCAATGTTCGTCAAGATGGACAAGGGCGACTTCATCGGCAAAGCCGCGATCGAGGCCAAGACCCCTCCCACCAGGAAGAAAGTCGGTCTCGAAGTCACAGGAAGAGGCATCATCCGTGAGCACATGGACGTCTACAAAGGCGATAAGAAGATCGGCGTCACCTGCTCCGGAACCATGTGCCCTTACATCAAGAAGGCCGTAGCTACCGCTCTCGTAGACGCTGACGAGAGAGAGCTCGGCACAGAGGTCGAAGTAGACGTCAGAGGCAGACGCGTCCCTGCCGTCATGGTAAGTTCAGTATTCTATAAAAGATAATAATAGATTTCAGGAGGTAATATAATGGCTTTATTATTTGCAAAAACACATGAATGGGTAAATTTTCTGGATGACGGCACCGCTACCATCGGCATTTCCGATTACGCGCAGAACGAGCTCGGCGGACTGGTATTCGTCAATCTTCCCGAACCCGGCGATGAAGTAGCTGTAGAGGAGACCTTCGCAGACGTAGAGTCCGTAAAGGCCGTATCCGACATCTATTCACCCGTCACCGGCACCGTGGTCGAGATCAACGAAGAACTTCTGGATGCTCCTGAGATGATCAACGACGCGCCTTATGACGCATGGTTCGTCAAAGTCGAGAACATCACCGACAAGGGAGAACTTCTCACCGAAGAAGAGTACAACGCTTTCTGCGAGACGCTCGGCGAAGAGTGATCCGGGTCCTGAAGACCCCTAAGGAAAGTGAGGTGAAACAATGGGCTCATACGTACCTAATACTTTGAAGGAACGAGAGGAGATGCTCCAAGCTGCGGGCTATACTTCATTTGAAGATATGTTCAGCTGCATCCCCGACGAGGTCAAACTCAAAAAACCTCTCGATCTTCCTTCTGGTCTGAGCGAGATGGAAGTCGCCCGAGAAATGGAAGAGCTTGCCGACATGAACGTCGTCTTCAAGAGCATCTTCCGCGGAGCAGGCGCATACGACCATTTCATTCCGGCCATAGTCAACAGCGTTATTTCCAAAGAAGAATTCCTGACGGCATACACGCCTTATCAGGCTGAGATCAGTCAGGGAGTTCTTCAGTCGATATTCGAGTTCCAGACCATGATCTGCGAGCTTACAGGCATGGACGTAGCAAACGCATCCCATTACGACGGCGCTACCGCGGCAGCGGAGACCATTCCGATGTGTGTGGACAGGAAACATAAGACAGCTTACGTCTCCTCCACCACTCATCCCTGGGTCGTTCAGGTCATGAAGACCTATTGCTTCGGTTCGAACACCAAGCTCGTAGTCCTTCCTTCGAAGGACGGCGTGACCGATGTCGACGCGCTCAAGGATGCTCTGGAAGCTGATCCTGAAGCAGCCTGCTTCTATCTTCAGCAGCCTAACTTCTACGGCAACTTCGAAGACGCGGAGGCGATCGGTGAGATCGTTCACGCTGCAGGCGCCAAATTCGTCATGGGCGTGAATCCGATAGCTCTCGCGATCATGAAGTCGCCGAGAGAATGCGGAGCCGATATCGCCGTCGGAGACGGCCAACCTCTCGGAATGCCGATTGCTTACGGCGGACCTTACGTAGGCTTCATGGCGACTACGACTCCGATGATGCGTAAACTCCCCGGCAGGATCGTAGGAGAGACTACGGATGACAATGGCAACCGTGCATACGTGCTCACCCTGCAGGCCAGAGAGCAGCACATCCGTCGTGAGAAGGCGAGCTCTAACATCTGCTCCAACCAGGATCTTTGCGCACTCACCGCATCGGTATACATGGCCGCAATGGGCAAAGAAGGCATGGCGGAGGCTGCCACGCAGTCTATGTCCAAGGCTCACTATCTGAGAGAAGGACTTAAGACTGCAGGCTTCTATCCGGTATTCCATAAGGATTTCTTCAATGAGTTCGTGACAAGCTGCCCTTGTGACGATGAAGAACTCATGAGCGCTCTCGAAGCTGAAGGTATACTGGGCGGACTTCCTATCGCGGACGGCAGCATCCTCTGGTGCGCCACCGAAAAGAACACCAAGGAGGACATGGACAAACTCATCGCAATTTGTTCAAGCATCAACGGGAAAGGAGGTCTGAACTATGAATCTAATATTTGAGATCGGCAAAGAAGGCCGCGGCCTGACGCTCCTTCCCAAGTGCGACGTGCCTAAGACAGACCTTCCCGAAAATCTTAAACGTAAATCAGAACTCCACCTGCCGCAGGTCTCCGAGAACGAGATCTCCAGGCACTACACCAAGCTGGCTCAGCGCACCCACGGCGTGAACAAGGGCTTCTATCCTTTGGGCTCCTGCACCATGAAGTACAATCCCAAGGTCAACGAAGATATCGCTGCTCTCAAGGGCTTCCGCCAGGTGCATCCTCTTCAGGATGAGAGCACCGTCCAGGGCTGCCTGGAAGTGATCAAGAAGACCGAGGATACACTTTCCGAGATCCTGGGCATGGACGCATTTACGCTCCAGCCCGCAGCAGGCGCTCACGGCGAGTTCACCGGTCTGCTTCTGATCAAGTGCTATCACACCGACAGAGGCGATACCAAGAGAACGAAGATCATCGTGCCCGACTCAGCCCACGGTACCAATCCGGCTTCTGCCGCGATGTGTGGCTATGAGGTAGTGAGCATTCCTTCGGCTGAAGACGGCTGTGTAGATCTGGATGCTCTAAGAGAAGCCGTCGGAGAGGATACGGCCGGCCTCATGCTGACCAATCCGAACACCGTCGGACTCTTCGACAAGAACATTCTGGACATCACCAAGATCGTCCACGAAGCAGGCGGACTTTGCTACTATGACGGCGCTAACCTTAATGCTGTCATGGGTCAGGCTCGTCCCGGCGATATGGGCTTTGACTGCGTGCACGTGAACCTTCACAAGACCTTCTCGACTCCTCACGGAGGCGGCGGCCCGGGTTCAGGCCCTGTAGGCTGCAAAGCATTCCTCGAGGACTTCCTTCCCGGCGCCCGCATCGCAGGAAACGCAGAGGACGGATATTACTACGAGGATTATCCTAAGTCGATGGGCTCCGTCAAAGCTTTCCACGGAAACTTCCTCGTGATCGTGAAGGCTCTGACCTACATGCTGACCCTCGGCAAAGAAGGCATCCCCGAAGCATCTGCTAACGCAGTACTTAACGCCAACTATATGAGAGTCAAACTTTCAGAGAAGTACGAAATGGCTTATGACACGACCTGCATGCACGAATTCGTTATGGACTTGAGCGAACTCAAGCACAGAACCGGCGTGTCTGCTCTGGACGTTGCCAAAGGTCTTCTCGACTACGGCGTACATCCTCCTACGATGTACTTCCCTCTGATCGTACACGAAGCTCTGATGGTAGAGCCTTGTGAGACCGAACCGAGAGAAGTTATGGATGAGGCAGTAGACGCTCTTCTCGAACTCTATGATCTGGCCGAGAAGGATCCTGAATGGCTTCACGCCGCTCCTCACAATGCCGTTATCGGCAGACCTGACGAGGTAGGCGCAGCCAGAAAGCCTGTAGTTAAATATACCTGGGAGAATGAAGAATAATGGATAGATTCGATCTGGTTATAATCGGCGGAGGTCCCGGTGGCTACGAAGCAGCCATCGAGGCCTCCAAGGTCTACGATATGAGAGTGGCTCTCGTAGAGGACCGCGCTCTGGGAGGCACTTGCCTTAACAGAGGCTGCATCCCTACGAAGACGCTGCTTCACTCGGCGGATCTTTTTTGCGAACTGAAAACTCACGGCGAACATATCGGTCTGAAGGACTTCGATGCCACCGGCTTTGATATGGCTAAGATCCGTGAGAGAAAAGATGAGGTCGTGACTCAGCTCGTCGCGGGCATCGGTTCCCTCATGAAGATGAACAAGATAAAAGTCTTCGAGGGGCTGGGCTCACTGGTCAGCGCCGATCACGTGAGGGTCGCTCTCAAAGACGGTACGTCCGTCGATCTTGAAGCCGGCAAGATGCTTATCGCCACCGGCTCTGTACCCAGCGTGCCGCCGATCCCGGGGGCTGATTCTCCGAAGGTCTTCACGAGCGACGAACTCCTCGACCTGGATCGCCCGATCGGCGAACTGGTCATCATCGGAGGCGGTGTCATCGGCTGCGAATTCGCGTCGATCTTCAGCTCGCTCGGGACGAAGGTGACGATCGTGGAGGCGCTTCCTTCTATCATCTCCAACCTGGACAAAGAACTCGGAAGAAGTCTCTCAATGATCTTCAAAAAATCCAGAGAGATCGACGTCCACACCGGAGCCATGGTCACATCGATCCGCGACGACGGCGACAAAGTCACCTGCTGCTATACCGAGAAGGACAAAGAATGTGAAGTCTCCGGCGATCTGGTGCTGATGTCCATAGGAAGACGCGCCAACACCAAAGGGCTGATCGCTGAAGACGCGTCTGACGATATCAAGGCACTCTCGATGGAGAGAGGAGTCATTCTGGTCGATCAGAACTACATGACTTCGGTTCCCGGAGTGTATGCTATAGGCGACGTCATCGGAGGCATCCAGCTCGCCCACGTGGCTACGGCTGAAGGAAGATGCGCCGTGGCCTATATGAACGGCGATCCGGCTCCTGTGGATGTCAAGACCATCCCGTCCTGCATCTATACGAGTCCGGAGATCGCATCCGTGGGTCTGACAGCAGACGAAGCCAAGGAGCAAGGTATCGAAGTCGTATCGAAGAAATATCCTATGACCGCGAATGGCAAGACCCTCCTCTCTCTGCAGGAGAGAGGCTTCATCAAAGTCATCGCCGACAAAGAGAGCGGCAAGGTCCTCGGCGCACAGCTTATGTGCGCGAGGGCGACCGACATGATCAGCCAGTTCTCGCAGGCCATCGTAAGCGGCCTGACCCTCGAGGACATGTCAAGGATAATCTACCCCCACCCGACCTTCTCTGAAGGCATAGGCGAGGCAGTGAGGTAATATGCTTATCGGCGATTTTTGCGCCAAACATATAACAAGACCTAAAAG
>JAFYJM010000066.1 GCA_017538125.1 Bacillota bacterium | reverse complement strand
TGCTCCGAAGTAGGTATGTACCTGGCAATGGCAAGAGTTGCACATAGAGAAGGATATCCCGAGATCGGTCTTTACTGGGAGAAGGCTGCTTTCGAGGAAGCAGAGCATGCAGCTAAGTTCGCTGAACTCCTGGGCGAAGTAGTTACCGACTCCACCAAGAAGAACCTCGAGATGAGAGTTGACGCTGAGTACGGCGCGACCAAGGGCAAGACAGATCTCGCCAAGAGAGCTAAAGAGCTCGGACTCGATGCTATCCATGACACAGTGCATGAAATGGCAAGGGACGAGGCAAGACATGGCAAAGCTCTGGAGGGTCTGCTGAAGAGATATTTTGGCTAAACAGTTTCCAACGCGTTAGGTCTTGTACCCGACGCCGAAGATCAATATCAAGCAAAGAGAGAGCCGTCCTGATGGACGGCTCTCTTCGTATCTCTAAGAGCTTATTCTTCTATCTCCTCGATCGGTCCTATGATCTCGATCCCGATGTCCACGTTAACCTTGTCCTTCATGGCCTCATCAGCGCGGCCTCTGAAGTGACCGAATTTGAATTCACCGATCGATACCGTCAGGTCAGACTTGACGAAGAGGCTGCCCTCGCCCGTATCGCCGTTCAATCCGCTGTTGATGTCAGCCGAGACTATGAAAGTGTCTGCCTCACCTGCAGCGTTGATCTCCCGGATCATGGATGCCATAGGCTCCCTTACGTCCCCAGAGAACCCTGTCCCAAGGAGGCAGTCCAGAATGGTACCGTACTCAGACAGATCCATGCCTGGCTCGTAAAGCCTGACCGGTACGCCATCCTCCAAACACTGATCGTAATAGAATTTACCGTCTTCAGAGAACTTCTCCTCCAGAAGGACGATATCAACAGGGATACCCCTGCTGTTCAGAAGATCTGCCACCACGAAACCATCGCCGGCGTTGTTTCCTTTGCCTGCAGCTATCATCACAGGCGCTTGCCATCCGGTACGGTTCTGAGCGCAGCCGTAAGGACAGCTCAGATACCATCTCCTGCATGATCCCATGCCTGAAAAAGCTATCATGGTCTCGCAGGCTTCTCTGCCGTCGCTCGCCTGTTTGCAGGGCTCCTGTTTGTACTTGTCCACACACTCGAAGATGCCCCGCCCGGCTCTGTACATGAGTTCTTTGGACGGAACCAGATTCTCTATTGTATATGCGTCAGATCTGCGCATAGTTTCGACCGAAACTGCCTTTGTCATGTTGCCTCCTAGTTGTTCACCTCTATGCCTATCGTGAAACCATATTTGAATACAGCTATTGCAAACATCATTAGTATCATTGCTATACCAAAACCGAACATAAAGCCTGTCACCAGGCGCCTCCAATTGGTGCTTTCATACTTCGTAAGACCCTGAAAAAGTCCGTCCGCGATCATGGGCAGCATCATTATCCCCATGAGCCAGTACGGCGGCTTCATAAACCAAATGCCGATCAGTGCTGCCAGTATACCGATCAGTTCGCCCTCGCATCTGGCGCAGACAGGCATCTGATATCCTTTAATGAAAAACGAGCGCTCCGGTCTTTGATGGCAGCCGCAAAAAATCGGCAGCCATTTGTAAATAAACCTGATTTGCTTGTCAAATCGTGCGCTCGTTGGTTGATTCATTTATAAAGCGGTATCGATCCCGCAGTCTTTAAAACGTTGCTCCGTTAACTATCATCCTGATAGACTCATCGAGTATGTCTTCGATCTCGCTGAAGTCAAATTCTCCGCTGCTCACCAGCGCGCCTAAACTCAGGCCCAGGATCAGGAACATCACATAAAACAGCGCTATCGCTATTACTCCTATCAATGCTCCGATACCGGCAGCCTTGGCCGATCTGGGTTTGGAATCCTTCCATACCAGGAAAAGGATGAGTCCTACAAGAGGGATGCAGCATCCGAGGACTCCCCAACCCGGTGACCCGCTGTCATAGGAACCCTGATACTCAGGACCGCTGTAGTTGTAAGTCTGATGTTCTGCACCATTATACTGATATGTCTGAGGACCGTCCTGATAAGTCGTCCTGTTAGCTGATTCGTTCTGAGCGTTCGCTCCTCCTACAGAACTTCTGTCCACAGGCGTTCCGCAGGCCGGACATACTCTGTCATAATCGCTTAATTGTTCTCCGCAGTTTCTGCAATACATATTTACCTCCAATATCCCCTGTTCTCGTAAAAAATAATGATCAATGGCTTTATTTCATATAGATTATATATCTATTCAAATATATTTTCAAGGATTATCGGATACCGTTGATGGCTTCTTTTAGCCTCTCGATATCGTTTATCCTATTGACTTCGTTTCTGAAAGCTGCTGCGCCCGGCCGACCTTTGAGATACCAGCCCACGTGCTTTCTCATTTCGAGGACAGCGATGTGATCGCCTTTCAGGTCCGCCGTATCAGAGAGATGCTTCAGCATGACTCTTTTGAGCTCGTCTGTGGAAGGTCTGCCGCTAAAGTCAGGATCGAAGATCCAGGGATTACCCAGGGCGCCGCGGCCTACCATCACCAGATCGCAGCCGGTCTCCTCCATCATGCGGATCCCGTCCGCGCGACTAATGACGTCTCCGTTACCGATGACTGGGATCCGTCTCACAGCTTTCTTCACGGCTGCGATCACGGACCAATCGGCCGTCCCAGAGTAGTACTGCTCCCGGGTGCGGCCGTGGACGGCCACGGCCGCGGCGCCCGCAGACTCACATGCTGAGGCCACTTCCGCCGCATTTATGTGATCTCTGTCCCAGCCCGCTCTGATCTTGACGGTGACCGGCTTCGACGTGTTTTTCACGCAGGTCTTCACCAGATCATAGCAGAGGTCTGGGTCTTTCATCAGATATGATCCTTCGAAATTCTTTACGACCTTCGGCACAGGGCAGCCCATGTTGATGTCAAGGAAGGCGTTCTCATGTCCGTCCAGTTCTCTCGCAGCGAAAGCCAAAATGTCCGGCTCGTGGCCGAAGATCTGGTAACCGACCGGCCCCTCGCCGGGCAGGATCTCAAGGAGCTTGCCGGTCTTTTTATCACCATAAAAAAGCCCCTTCGCAGACACCATCTCCGAGCAGGCCATACCTGCTCCCATCTCGAAGCAGATACGACGAAAGGCGCCGTCTGATATACCAGCAAGCGGCGCCAAAACGAAGTCGTTTTCTATTGTAAAGTTTCCGATCTTTACCATTTAACAAGTTATAAGTTTTTACTCACAGTCAGTCTCCCGAATCCGGTTACGAGCTCAGCCATACGGCAGATCTTATCTGATACGCATCACTTGGTTCCGTTCTCCATCCTTCTTAAGGCCAGCGCTACGGTAAGTCCGGGGATCACGCGATTGCCGGTGATCTCCGCTCCAAGTATCTCATTGATCTTCTTAAGTCTGTACTGTACTGTATTGGTATGCACTTCCAGGAAGTCGGATGTCTTGGCTGAATTCATGCCGGCATCCAGCACGAAGGTCTCCAAAGTCTCAAGGAGCTGCTTGGCCTTATTGGAACCTTCTTTCCTGAATGGTTCCAGAAGATCCATGTAGTTTTTCTTGAGCTGGCCGCCCGAGATCTGGATGTAGATGCAATTTGAGACGAGCACCAGTTCATATTTGCTGAAGACTCTCTTGTAAGGAAAGATGTTCTCCACGAAGGCGCTGGCTTCGTTGATGAGCCTCAGACCGTCACCGGCTCCTTCGATGCCGTCCAGTCCGGTCACATGGAAGATCCTGACCTTCTTGTCTTCTTTGATATGATCGAATAGCGCTATGCATTCCTCGATCTCATTGACTTCACCTTTGTCCTTCTTCGAAAGCTGTCTTAGGATGATACCGTAGCTCTCCTCGTCCTCGACCACCTTGATGACGCGGATGTTGCTGCTCTCCTCCGCTTCTCTGTATGCCTCTTCGACCTTCTGCTGGTCGAAGTCCTTGATGTAAAACACGCCGAGGATGTTCTCAGAAGATACACCCGCCTCTTCTCTCAGCGAATAGGCCAGAGACTTATTGCCTCTGATCAGAGCGCGTATGAACTCCGCCCTCGCATCCCGCTCGGGCGTGTACTTCCACATGCCCATGGACAGTTCGATGATGTCTGCGAGCATGTTTATCTCTTCGTTGGTGTACTTATCCTCGTTGTCCACCAAGAGCAGGTAGAATTTCTCCGAATTGATATTGACGGCGCCCCAGTATGTCTTGGTGCCTCCGATCTCCACGAATCTGTATGAATCGCCTACTCCGCTTGCAAGATCTCTTCCTACGCGGATAGCCTCATCAATGGTTATCTGATGCCTCGTCTCCACTATGATCAGCGGATTGAAATCTTCCGAAAGCAAAACCACCTGAAAATCATTAACTATAGCCGTATCCTCGAGAGCCTGTTTGAAATTTGAATATTTTTCAAAGTTCAAAAGTCTTGTGATGGTGTTGTTAATGACCTTTGTTCTCATATCATTCACCTTCTTTATGATCCCAGTCGTCTTCGTCCTCCGGGATGCCGAACTGGCCGCCTGCTGCCTGAGCTCTCCTCAACGCAGCTTCTCTCTCCTCGATGGCAGCCTTTTCCTGGAGGATCCTCTCGGTCTCCTTAGCTTCTTCTTCATCCTGCGCCTTCTGAAGCTTGCTGGCTTCTTCGACGCTCTTCTGAAGGTCTGATGGCTCCATCTCACCTGTGTAGAGCGCTTCAAACTGCGCTCCATCGATGGTCTCAACGAGGAGCAGCGCCTGAGCTACTCTTTCAAGTTTGTCATCATTCTCAGAAAGGATCTTCTCCGCCAGATCAAAGGCCTCACCGATGATCCTTCTGATCTCTTCGTCTATCTTCTTTGCGGTGTCTTCGGAATATGTCTTGTGTGCCGTCAGATCGGCTCCGAGGAAGACTTCTCCGTCTCCGCCGTAGTTCACGTTGCCCAGCTCATCGCTGAAGCCGTACTTGGTGACCATCTCGCGGGCGATATTGGTCGCCTGCTGGATATCTCCGGATGCGCCGACTGATATGTCGGACAGTTTGAGTTTCTCTGCTACACGGCCGCCCATGGATGTGACGATATGGTTATACATCTCCTGCTTGGTCTGGAAGAGATTATCGTCCTCAGGCAGGTACATCGTGTATCCGCCTGCCCTTCCTCTGGGCACGATAGTAACTTCATGGACTTCCATATGCTTAGGAAGGCTCCTTGATACGACAGCGTGTCCGGCTTCGTGGTAAGCGGTAAGTCTCTTCTCCTCGTCGGTAACGACCTTGGACTTCTTGGCAGGACCCATCTCGACCTTGCGGATGGCTTCCTCGATCTCTTCCATTCTGATGAAGCGTCCGTTTCTTCTGGCTGTGATGAGCGCAGCTTCGTTCAGGATGTTTTCGAGGTCTGCAGGCGTACAGCCCATAGTCCTTCTGGCAAGTATCTCAGGGGTAACGTCCTCTGCGAGAGGTTTGTTCCTGGAGTGGACTTTGATGATAGCTTCCCTTCCCTTTACGTCAGGAAGACCGATCACGATCTGTCTATCGAATCTGCCGGGTCTCAAGAGAGCCGGATCCAGTACGTCGGGCCTGTTGGTCGCAGCCATTACGATGATGCCCGAGTTAGGCGCAAAACCGTCCATCTCAACAAGGAGCTGGTTCAGGGTCTGCTCTCTCTCATCGTGGCCTCCGCCGATACCGGAACCACGCTTACGTCCTACCGCATCGATCTCATCGATGAAGACGATGCATGGCGAATTCTTCTTGGCTTCTCCGAAAAGGTCACGTACACGCGAAGCACCGACTCCGACGAACATCTCTACGAAGTCCGAACCAGAGATCGTGAAGAAAGGCACGCCCGCTTCACCGGCAGCAGCTTTAGAGATATATGTTTTACCAGTACCCGGAGGGCCTACGAGAAGGATGCCCTTGGGGATCCTGGCGCCGAGTTCTTTATACTTGCCCGGGTTCTTGAGGAAATCGACGATCTCCTCGAGTTCGGCCTTCTCTTCCTCAAGTCCTGCCACGTCGTCGAAGGTGGTCTTCTCACCCTTGACCTGGCGCGCTCTGGACTTGGCGAACTGGAAGGCCTTGCCGTTCCCTCCTCCGTTCATCATGATATACAGAAGGAAGACCATGGCGCCGATCATGATGATGTTCGGCAGCACGTTGATCCAGAAGGAACCTGTGGAAGGCTTCGGGCTCTTATATACTATCTTACCCTCCTTAACCAGAGGGAAAAGATACTCCTCGTCGATGATGGCTATCTCATATGACGAAGGCGCATAGCAGTAAACGTATTCGTTCTCGGCTACTTTGCCCTTGATCGTCACGCCCGAGATCTCCACCTCTGAGATCTTCTCTCTTTCAAGATAATTGATGAATTTGCTCAATTCGATCTCAGTCTGTTTGATCTGGGCCGTCTTGGCATCGTTGAAGAAAAAAGCGACGCCGAACACGACTGCGAAAAGCAGCAGATAAACAGTAAGGTTTTTAGAAAATCTTTTCAATTTATTTCTCCTTTTTTATTGTGTTTTTGTATTTTAACACAAAAAGAATTGTTTTTCAATACAAATATGGATATTCACCTATTTTTCATTTTTCTGAAAACTTTTTGCGTTCACCGCCCCGCAATTATTGCCAGCGGTTCGGGCAGATGGTATAATTATGCTATAGGATGAAAAATTAAAGGAGGAATCTATGGCATTCGAATTCAAAAAAGACATACGCGGATACCGCATACTTGATGAACAGGGAATCATCGCTGTTCACAACGCAACCATGGACCTCATGGAAAGCTACGGTGTCAAGATGTTCGGCGAAGAAGCACGCCGGATACTGGAAGACGCAGGCTGCACAGTAGATCACGAAACTATGATGGTCAAGTTCCCCAGGAAACTTGTGGAATGGGCCATAGAGACCGCGCCAGGCAGATATCCTATGTACGGCAGAGACCCTAAGGATGATTTCGAGCTGGGCGACGGTGACGTATCATTCACGACCTTTGGCGCAGGACTTTTGATGTACGATCTGGAAACCGGGGAACTGAAAGACACGACGACCCAGGATCTGGCCGATTTTGCCAGATTCGTGGACGCTATACCTGAGATCCAGGCTTTCACCACTGCAGTTACCGCCAGGGACGCTCCGAGTGAAGTAAAAGACCTTTATGAAGCACGAGCGGTCATGAGCTCTACCACAAAGCACGCTATTCTGGACGTGGAAAACGGCCACAATGTAAAAAGTCTGGTAGAGATGGGCATAGCTATCGCCGGCTCCGAGGAAACCCTGAGAAAAAGGCCGTTCATGACACTCTGTGTCTGTCCCAACAGCCCGCTGGAGATCCACGAGGGACCCTGCCAGGTGATCATCGAGACCTGTAGGGCGGGGCTGAACCTGAGCATTCTTTCCATGGGACTTGCGGGAGGCACGACTCCCGCTACCCTGTCGGGAACCCTGGTCGTAACCAACGCTGAGATCCTGGCAGGCATAGTGCTTTCCCAGGTGGTAAATCCGGGAAATCCGGTCATTTACGGCAGCTCCACTACTGTAATGGATATGCGCCGCGCGACTTCGCCTGTAGGCGCTCCTGAACACGGAATGTTCGGAGCCATGGTGGCACAGCTTGGACAGTACTATGATCTTGTGACCAAGGTTGGCGGCACGTAGGGCGACAGCAAGATCATGGACCAGCAGCTTGGCCATGAAAAGACTATCACCGGACTCCTTCCCGTGCTGGCAGGGACCGACTTCATTTACGGGCCAGGCATGATAGACATGGGAATGGCGGTAAGCTTCGAGCAGTTCCTGATGGACGCAGAATATATCAGGATGTTCAAGAGGACCCAGAAACCGGTGCCCACAGATGAAGACGCATTGGCAGTGGAAGTCATCAAGGCGGTAGGACCCGCCGGAAACTACCTCAGCCAGCGGCACACCTTGAAGCACATGAGAGATGAGATCTCCGTTGCAGACCTCATCGACAGGAGGATGAGAGAGGCTTGGGAAAACGATGGCTCTAAAGACATGCCCCAGCGCGCCAGGGAACGCGCCAGGGACATACTTAAGAACCACTGGCCTGAACCTCTGAGTGACGATGTCCTTAAGAAAATACAGGACATCATCGACCGTGAAACCAAATTGCTTTGCAAATAACTAAAGAAGAGCGGCCATATGGTCGCTCTTTTATTCTATACTCTGTAGAATCTCAGTTCTTTCTTTTTCTTCGAAACCCGGAAACCTTCAGTAAGTTCCGCCACAGCTTCGGGATGATTAAGTGACGTCCTTAATCTGTCGATCGCGAAAAGGTGCTTCTCGGTTATATTCTCCGTCATGCCTACCGCGCTAAGCGCTCTCGCATAGACACGCTTCCTGAGTGCAGGTTCCATCGCATCAAGTTTCCTGATATCCAGCGTGTTCTCGCCGATCAAAGCTTCTTCATAAGCCTTCGTTGCTTCGGAGTTCATGAATTCTTTGTCTTCCCCTGCGAGCCTTCCAAGGCGGTTCAGCGTATCCACTATATTCGGATTGTATTCTTTCTCGAGATAAGGCAGGAGCTCGAGTCTTATCTTGTTTCTCGCATAAAGCGCCTCTTCATTGGTATGATCCCTTCTGGGCTCAAGGCCTTTGGATAAGCAGTATTCTTCGATCTCTGCGCGCTTGATATTCAGTATCGGCCTGATCACTTTGAAGCCGCTTTCATCATCGCGTTCGTACGCTATGCCCGCCAGGCCATCCGGACCGGTCCCCCTCAGTATCCTGAAAAGTATCGTCTCCGCCTGGTCATCCGCATTCTGCGCCACCAGGATCTTTACGTCGTCCGGTCCGCAGCCATAACGCTCCATAACTTCATATCCAACCGTTCTGAAAGCGTCATAGCGTGCCTTCCTGCCAGCCTCTTCGCCTGTCATGCCGAGTTCTTCAGCCAAAGCATTACAGTCCACGACGAAGACTCTTACAGGATCAAAGCCGTCGACAGTTTTTGACACCTCTCTGCAAAGTTCCTCGCAGTAAGCCTGATCCTCTTCGGCTGCACCGGGTCTGAACTTGTGGTTCACATGCACCGGATGTACCGTGAAATCCAGACCGAATTTGCCGCCTGTCTTAAGATTGTCCAGTCTCAGATCCTTAAGGGCATCATAAAGAGACAGCGAATCCGGTCCGCCTGAGAGGCCCATGACCAGATGATCTCCGTCTTTTACAAGTCCTTTGTCTTTGATCGTACTGAGTATCTTTCTCTTGAATTCCATTTATTCTATACCAAAAAAATTCTTTGCGTTATCAAGCGTGGCCTTTGCGACCTTTTCGTAGGTCAGGCCTTTGATCTCTGCGACCTTTCTTGCCACATATTCCACATAAGGACTTTTGTTCGGTTTGCCTCTATAAGGCACAGGCGTTAGATAAGGCGCGTCTGTCTCGATAAGAAGGCTCTCAAGAGGCACAGTCTCTACGACAGCGATCGTCTTCTTATTATTCTTATACGTCAGCGGTCCGTCCACTCCGAGCATCGCGCCGAGTTTAAGATATTCCTTAGCGAATTCCGCTGAGCCCGAGTAGCAGTGAATGTCTACATGAGGGCTGCCGTCCGCAAAAGATGCTTTGCGCCTCTCAGAAAACGCTCCCTCCTCGATCAGTATGTCCATGACTTCCCTGTCCGCTTCCCTGGAATGGACGACTATCGGCATAGCAAGCTCGTTGGCCAGTCTGATCTGTCGTCTGAACCAGTATCTCTGCGTGTCTCTCGGCGACAGATCATAGTGGAAATCCAGACCGATCTCTCCGATAGCGACGACTTTGGGATCAGCAGCCATCTCTCTTAGTTCTTCCATGCCCTCTTCAGTCATGTCCTTCGAATCGTGAGGATGCATACCTACTGCGCACCAGCACCATGGTAGCAGCCTTGCGTGCGAGAGAGCAAGCCTGGAGCTCGGCATATCGAAACCGATATCGCAGATGTACGCCACGTCGGACTCTTCGATCTCACTGATGAGTTCTGCTCTCTCCTCTTCGGTGTAAGTGTCGTTGTTTAAATGTGTATGCGAATCAAATAATATTTTCATATAAGTTTAAACAGCGGGGCACGAAGGCCCCGCTATAACTGTTTCTTCTAGCAGACGATCTCTCCGTCGGGAGCGTCAGTTGTAACTACCTTGACCTTGTCTCCGTCGTCAGCGAAGAGCAGCATGCCATAGGAATCCATACCTCTCAGTGCTCTAGGCTTCAGGTTGGCTACTACGACCACCTTCTTACCAAGCATCTCCTCGGGCGTATAGCTGTCAGCCACGCCACTTATGATCTGTCTCACTTCGGTGCCCATCTTGACCTGGAAGACCAAAAGCTTGTCGGCCTTCGGATGTCTCTCGGCCTTGATTATGAGACCTACTCTGAAGTCCATCTTGTCGAAGTCGTCGTAAACGATCTCGTCCTTGAGTTCAAGAGGGACAGAGTTCAGGATCGCCTTCTCCACAGGATCCTGGGTGGCTGCGGCGGCTTTCTTTCTGGCCTCTTCTTCTGCGATGGCGCTGAGCTCCGCAAGTTCCTTCTCAACGTCCAGTCTCGGGAATATCTGCTCGCCCTTCTTCACCTGCTCCTGATACATCATCTCGAAGACTTCAGCATCCTCCCAGACGACGTCAGCATACCAGAGTCCGAGCTGCTTCCTGATCTTGTCGGAAGTCGTGTGCATGAAAGGATAGATGAGTATCGAAACGATCCTCAGAGTCTCCGCCAGATGGTTCATGACGGTATCCAGTTCAGCTTTTTTAGACTCATCTTTTGCGAGGATCCAGGGTGCTTTCTCGTCGATGTACTTATTAGCGCGTCTCACGACGGTCCAGATCCTCTCAAGAGCCATGTTGAAGGCGAACTTGTCCATTTCCTCGGACACTTTAGCAGCGGCGCTCACAGCGATATTTTCGAGGTCTTCATCGATCTCGTCGTGAGTGGATGCCATCGGCACAACGCCTCCGCAGTATTTCTCTATCATGGCGACAGTACGTGAAAGCAGGTTGCCCAGGTCGTTCGCAAGGTCAAAATTGATGCGCTTGAGCATCACTTCGTTCGTGAAGTTGCCGTCCTGTCCGAAGGTGTATTCCCTCAAGAGGAAGTACTTCAGAGCGTCGATGCCGTATCTGTCGATGAGGATCACGGGATCCACTACGTCCATACCCTTGGAAGCCTTTGACTTTGATACCTTCTCTCCTCCGAGGAGCAGCCAACCGTGGCCAAGAACTTTCTTCGGAAGAGGCAGATCTGCCGACATCAGCATAGCCGGCCAGATGATCGAGTGGAATCTAACGATCTCCTTTCCTACGAGATGAACGTCCGCAGGCCAGTATTTATTGAACTCCTCTGCATCATCTGGTCCGCCCAGAGCGGTGATATAGTTGGACAGCGCGTCCACCCATACGTACATCACGTGCTTGGGATCGTTAGGCACAGGAATGCCCCAGTCGAAGGTGCATCTTGATACGCAAAGATCCTCGAGGCCCTGCTTGATGAAGTTCCTCATCTCGTTCCTTCTGGTCTCGGGCTCCAGGAACTCAGGATGCTCGTCATAAAGCTGAAGTATCTTATCAGCATAGTTTGAAAGCTTGAAGAAGTAAGCTTCCTCTGACGCATGCTCCACGGGACGTCCGCAGTCCGGGCAGCAGCCGTTCACGAGCTGGGATTCAGTCCAGAAAGATTCGCATTCCCTGCAGTAAAGTCCCTCGTAAGCTCCCTTGTATATGTCACCCTTGGCATACATACGGTTCCAAATCTTCTGCGCTCTCTCGATATGTCTGGGTTCAGTCGTGCGTATGAAGTCATCATAGGAGATCTCCATGGTCTTCCAGAGATCTTTGATACCCGCAACGACATTGTCAACGTATTCCTGAGGCGTTACACCGGCCTCATCTGCTTTCGCCATGATCTTCTGACCGTGTTCGTCCGTACCGGTGAGGAAATGCACGTCATATCCCTGAAGGCGCTTGAATCTGGCCATAGCATCTGCCATCACGGTACAGTAAGTATGCCCGATATGCAGATTCGAGCTCGGGTAGTATATCGGTGTGGTAATGTAATATGTTCCTTTTTTTGCCATGGTTATTCTTCTTCCTCCTCGGATTCCTTCTGTTCAGGAAATAATTTGCTCATGATCATGTTCGTTCCTGCGATCAGTGCCATGCCTGATGCAAGTCCGAGTCCGATAAGGCTCATAAGCGCTTTTCCCACGGCCTTGGCGCTGATCTCGCCTGCTGCTGTGCTTCTTCCGTTCTTCATCATTCTTCCTCCTCTATATATTTTCTCTTCTCCACATAATTCTTGATTAGCTCCGCAGCCTCGTCTTCAGTTATATAGCTGGAGTTGATGCAAAGGTTGTAGTTCTTGTAGTCTCCCCACTTATATCCGGTGTGGTAGTTGTAATAGTTGGCGCGGGCCTTGTCTATGGAATTGATGGTGTTTTTTATGTTCTCAGGGTCATCGCCGTATTCGCTGATCGCACGCTGGATTCGGTCCTCCTGCTCTGCGAAGATGAATACGTTGGTGACTCCGGGCATTTCTTTCAAAACATAATCAGCACAACGTCCGATTATGACTCCCTGTTCAGTCTCTCCGATCTCTTTTATCACCTGGAACTGTGCCAGAAAGAGCCTGTCGTTTACTGAAAGCGTTCCAACTGAACCTTCATTGAAACTCAAAGCGGAGGCCAGACTATAGGCAAAGCCGGATTTGGCCTTCATCTCCGCTCCTTCGATCACTTCTCTTGAATATCCGCTGGCCTCAACGGCCATATCGATGATCTCCCTGTCGTAGAAAGGCACTCCCAGTTTCTCTGCCAGGAGTTTGCCGATCATTCTGCCGCCTGATCCGTACTGACGGGAAATGGTAACGAGTTTTTTCATGGATGATGCCTCCTTTCGGACTGCTGATCAGGCTTCCACGAAGGCTCCGTATATCGCCTGTATCGCCTTATTGAAGTCCTTGTTGTCCACTCCTACGATGATATTGAGCTCAGAAGAGCCCTGGTCTATCATCCTGATGTTAACGCCTGCTTCAGCAAGAGCCGTGAATAACTTAGCCGCAGTACCTCTTCTCGCGGACATCTGGTGTCCCACGGTCGCGATCTGCGCTATGCCTTCGATCACGTCTATCGAATCCGGTCTCAGTCTGGACTGGAACTCATTGATGATCTCATCCAGCCTGCCGTTTATCTGCTTGTTGCTCATGACTACAGATACCGTGTCTATGCCTGAAGGCAGATGTTCAAAGTTTATATTATAGTCGTCCAGGATACCGAGGATACGTCTCACGAAACCTCTCTCCTGGCTCATAATGTTCTTGTAAAGGGCCACTACCGTGAAGTCCTTGGAACCTGCGATTCCGGTGATGATGTCGCTCTCGCCGGACTTCTCCTTGAGTTCGATGGCCTTCTCCTGAGACACGATCATCGTACCAGGGTCATCAGGATCGTTCGTGTTCCTGATGTTGATGGGTACGTCGGCCAGTCTGGCCGGATATATCGCGTCTTCATGAAGGACTGACGCGCCCATGTAGCTCAGCTCTCTGAGTTCTTTGTATGAGACCGTCCTTATCTGCTTGGGATTTTTAACGATCCTGGGATCGGCCATGAGGAAGCCGGAAACGTCTGTCCAGTTCTCGTAACATTCCGCTCCTAAAGCTCCTGCCACAAGCGAACCGGTTATATCAGAACCGCCTCTCGGAAAAGTCTTGATGTCTCCGTTGGGAAGGCTGCCGTAGAAGCCCGGGATGACTGCGTATTCATGAGATAAAAGCTCGTCTCTGATGGCCTGATTGGTCTCTTCCATAAGGAATCTGCCGTTCTCGTCGAATTTGATCATACCTTCCGCATCCACGAAATCAAAACCCAGGAGGTCAGCGATAAGCATCGCGTTGAGATACTCTCCCCTTGAAGCAATGTAGTCTGCCGAAGGGTTCGTCTTCAGTTTCTCCAGGATCTCGTCATAAGCCGCCTGCATGTCCACAGTAAGGCCCAGATTGGCGTGTACCGCCGTATATCTGTCACAGACTACCTGGAAAAGCTGCTCATAAGGAAGTACGTTCTCCATGGTCGTCTTTACCAGATACAAAAGATCCGTGATCTTGTTGTCTCCATCGAAACGCTTGCCGGGTGCTGAAACTACGATGTATCTTCTCTCCGGATCCGATTTGATGATCTCTTTGATCTTATTCAACTGGATCCCGTCAGCGACAGATGAGCCGCCGAACTTAGAAACTTTGACTGCCATTTTGTCCTCCTAAAAATACTTCTTCAAGTTACTATTTTATCCCAAATAACAAAAGCAAGTCAAGCATAAACTGCCCAAATACCTATTCACTTTGAGATTTTTTGTGGTATAATAGTGGTGATCATTTAATGAAAGGAAAACTCTTTTTTAAAAAGAGCGCAAATAATCATGAAGTTACCCAAGCCATTGAACAAATACTTCGATCATACGCTGCTCAAGCCCGAGGCTACGAACGAACAGATCGACAAGCTCTGTGAAGAGGCTGCGGCCTATGATTTCTATTCAGTCTGCGTCAACACTTGCTACGTTGCAAGATGCTACGATAATCTCAAGGCTACCGACGTGAAGGTGGCTGCCGTAGTTGGCTTCCCTCTCGGCGCCTGCACCACCCAGTCTAAGGTCTTCGAGACTCAGGAGGCTTTCATGGACGGAGCTTCTGAAGTCGACATGGTACTGAATGTCGGCAAGTTCAGATCGGGCGATAATGATTACGTGAGAGATGATATAAGGGCGGTGGTCGAAGCGGCCAGAGCTTTCGACGGAGTGGTCAAAGTTATCCTTGAGACCTGCCTGCTTACGAAGGAGGAGATCGTAGAGGCCTGCAAGCTTTCGATGGAAGCCGGCGCGGACTTCGTCAAAACTTCCACCGGTTTCAATTCAGGCGGCGCCACTACAGAAGACGTCGCTCTCATGAGAGAGACCGTGGGCGACCATATGAGTGTCAAAGCTTCAGGCGGCATCCGGGATTACGACCAGTGCATGAAAATGATAGAAGCAGGCGCAGACCGTATCGGCGCTTCTGCATCAGTCAAGATCATGGAGGTGTATAACGATGAGCACCAGAACTAAGTATATAATCCAGGGACTGTTTTTCTTCCTGCTGTCGGTCTTCTGCCTCTATGCATACATGACCGGCAAGTCTGCGTCCGTCAAGAACTTTACTTTCGCGGGCATATTCTTCTCCCTTTTCATAGGCATCATCTATCTGAAGAACGGACTGAAGAAAAAATAAAACGATCATGGCAATCTAAAACGCTGCGGCCGATTGCCGCAGCGTTTTTTGTTTGGTTTCGAATTATCAATA
>JAFYJM010000065.1 GCA_017538125.1 Bacillota bacterium | reverse complement strand
CCTTAAGCAAAGGCAGACTTGTCCAGTACGATGATCGCCTGGTTATGGGAGAGCATGTATTTGGCCTTGCGGATATCGACCTAATGGCGATCACCAGAACACATATTTTGCTGTTCAGCGCAAATGATACATACTATCAGTTAAGTACTGATCCGGGCACTAACTTCAGAAAATACCTTGAGGTCTGGAAGGCTCGCAAGTGACGAGCCCGGATCTGCGCCTGATAATAAATTACAGTCTTAATTAAAGAAAGAGAAAAATATGGATTATTCTGCAGCAAATGCGGGGCTTTGGAACATTATCATTCAGCTGGGGCTAATAGCGGGATCAATTCTTCTGGCGAATTTCCTCAGGCAGAAAGTTCCCTTCATCAAAAAAAGTCTGATGCCGGTGGCAGTACTTGCAGGCTTCATCCTTCTGGCTGCCCGTTATGCCGGACTTATAACGATCAATGGAAGCCTGATGGAGATCCTGGTATATCATGGTATCGCTCTGGGCTTCATCGCCATGAGCCTTCGCGTACCGGACATCAAGAGCACCCCTTCCGAAGACCTTACCGGCCTTAAATCCGGCGCAATAATAGTCAGCTCATACCTGGTGCAAGGCATCGCTGGATTGCTTATCACGCTTACCCTTGGATATACGCTCATGCCGGACCTCTTCAAGGCAGCAGGACTTTTGCTGCCCATGGGCTTTGGTCAGGGCCCGGGACAAGCCAATAACATAGGTTCAACTTATGAAGGACTGGGTTTCGATGGAGGCCGCAGCTTCGGTCTCGCCATTGCGGCAGCCGGCTATCTCGTAGCTTGCATCGTCGGAGTTATCATTCTGAATATTCTAATGAGAAAAGGAAAGATCGGCGACAGGAAAGCTGCAGAAGATGAGCATCCTCCTGTGGATTTTTTCCAGGAAAAAGACGAGATCCCGATTTCCGATTCCATCGACAAGCTTTCCATCCAGTTGGCCATGGTGATCCTGGTCTATCTGTTGACCTACCTGGCATCCTGGGGCATAACCTCCGGTATAGCCGCTGTTTCCTCCGGACTGGCCGGTACTGTCAACTCTCTCATCTGGGGTTTCAATTTCATCATAGGTTCTGCTCTTGCCATACTTCTCCGTGTGCTTCTTGAAAAAGGCAAGAAAGCCGGAATCATCGTCAGACGCTACCAGAACAATTATCTTCTGAACCGCATTTCCGGCTTCTTCTTCGATATTATGATAGTTGCAGGCATCGCGTCCATCTATATAGAAGACCTTGTGGGCTTATGGTTGCCGTTCGTCATCATGGTCATAGCAGGAGGCATCCTTACCTGGATCCACCTTTCCATAGTTTGCAGAAAAGTCTATCCCGGCTACTACTATGAAGGCCTTGTTTCAATGTACGGCATGATGACCGGGACTATCAGCTCCGGAGTCCTGCTCCTGAGAGAGATCGATCCCAGCCTCAGCACTCCAGCCGCAAACAATCTGATCACAGGCAGCAGCTTCGGAATCATACTCGGCGCGCCAGTGCTTGTGTTCGTAGGCCTTGCTCCGCGCTCGGATATAATGTGCTGGGCGGTCATAGGCTTGGTGACGATCTATCTGGCAGCGCTTTATCTCCTGATCTTTAAAGCCAGCAAGCGCAAAAAAACACAGGCCTGACAGCTTGTGCTTCCTAAACATAATGACATGATAAGCCCACTGGGCATGCGCCTAGTGGGTTTTTGCATGAAAAAACTGCTGCACCATTCAATGGTGCAGCAGTTGCTGTACTGTACGTAAGTCAGATAAGGTTCCTTTCCTTCAGGATGGCTTCCACCAGTTCCACGCATTCGATGACCAATCCATCGCAGAAAGGTTTCTGCGCGTTGCCCTTTGCTTCGTTGTCTGCAACCAGCGCACCGCAGTCCATCATGCCGTCATGATTGTCCGCAAAAGCCTTGTAGAAATCGTCTATTGTCTCCTGATCGTTTACTCCGTAAAGTCCCAGGATCGTGATCGCTCCGGTAAGCGCTCCGCAGTTTGATTTGCGCTTAAGACCTGAACCGAAGTTGGCGCAAAGGTCTCTCATAGTCTCCTCGCTTAAGCCCTTACCTTCTGCGAATGGCATTGCAGTTCCCTGGCCGCAGTTATAGTGAGGTTCAACGATAGCGCGTATCTCAGCTGCTCTTTCAGTGTACTTACTCATATTATTCTCCTTAAAACATCCCGCAAATATCCTTCGCAGGCCTATATCTTCCCGCTTAGGATCTTTCTGGCAAAATCCAGAAGCTCATCGCTTACCGCATCGTCAACCATAACGTCCCTTACTTCGGGAACGCTTTTCATGATAAGCGCCTTTACCACCTCGTCGAAGGTGTCGGTCTGCGACATGCATGAAGCGCAGGCTCCGCTGAATCTTATCCTAGCCACTCCGTCTTCAAAGGAGGTGAGTTCCGCCCCACCTCCATGAAGAGCTAATTTGACGTTTATATCTTCGTCCAGTATCTTTTGTATCTTATCCTTTACATCCATTATCCTACTTATCAGTCAGACGTTGCTGCCATTTAAGCTATTCTGTGATTTATGCAGGAGGCAGCTGGAAGGTTTCTTCCTCGACAGCTTCCTCTCTGCGCTCTCTGGCCATCTCGCCTGGTTCGACGCTCTCGAGGAAAGCTCTCTCGTCCGCCTCTCTTCTCTCTTTGATGGACTGCTCAAGGATCATATCCTTGACCTTCATGAGTCTGGTCTGATTGCCTCTCTCGTTCTCATCAAGCTTCATTCTGATATACTTGATGGTCATCTCAAGCTGAGGTATCTTGACGTACTCCAGAGCATTTACCCTTCTTCTGGTACGCTCGAGTTCCGCCGCCAGCATCTGAGCTTCTTTCTCTTTCGCAGCCAGATTTAGCATCAAAGGAAACGCGCTCGACAGATCGCTTATGGCCATATCGAGTTCGCCTGATGTGTTCGCATAGCCGTATGGATAGATGTCTGTAGGATCGTCAGCCGTGGTCTTGAAATCGAAGACTGGTACGTCCACGCTCATGACGTTCTGGCTGCCTACCTCAAGCTCCACGCCCTGCTTTGGGAACATGAGAGCCTCTTCAAGGACTTCCTCGCTCATTACAGCCGACGCTACAGAGAAGCTCTTATACACAGAGCCCAGCTGTTTCTCCACTTCGTCGCGGAGTTCTTTGTTCGTGCGGGCGAGGTCGAGGAATTCCTTCATGAGCTCATCTCGCTTGTCCTTCAAAAGCTTATGGCCTCTTATGGAAGTGGCCAGACGCTTCTTCAGGGTCGTGAGCATCATTCTGGTAGGATTAACATTTAATCTTTCCATGATTTACTCCTCGTAATACTTGTCAAGGTACGCGTCTTTGATACGCTTGAGTTCTGACTTCGGAAGCAGTCTCAGAAGCTTCCAGCCTGTCTCCAGAGTCTCTTCGATATCTCTGTCTGTCTCATATCCCTGAGATACGTAGAGTTTCTCGAATTCCTTGGAGAAGTTGGCGTATTTAAGGTCTACCTCAGAAAGAGCGGATTCACCCAGAATGGCTACCAGCTCCAGATTTTCTTTGCCCTTGGCGTACGCCGCGAATAACTGGTTCATCGTGTCAGCGTGATCCTCACGGGTCTTACCTTTGCCGATACCTTTATCCTTAAGTCGTGAAAGTGAAGGCAGTACGTCGATAGGCGGCTGTATGCCCTTACGATAAAGCTCACGGGAAAGAATGATCTGACCCTCTGTGATATATCCGGTAAGGTCGGGGATCGGATGGGTCTTGTCTTCTTCAGGCATCGTGAGGATCGGGATCATGGTGATCGATCCCGGGTAGCCTTTCTTACGGCCTGCTCTCTCATACATGGTGGCGAGGTCGGTATAAAGATAACCGGGATAGCCACGTCTGCCGGGTACTTCCTTCTTAGCTGCGGATACCTCACGGAGAGCCTCCGCATAGTTCGTGATATCAGTGATGATTACCAGCACGTGCATGTTCAGGTCGAAGGCCAGATATTCAGCTGCTGTGAGAGCCATACGCGGTGTGGCGATACGCTCTACAGCAGGGTCATTTGCCAGGTTCATAAACATTACCGTTCTGTCGATGGCTCCAGTCCTTCTGAAGTCTGAAGCAAAGAACTCAGCCTCTTCATGCGTGATACCTACGGCAGCGAATACTACCGCGAAGTTTCCGGCGTCTCCTCCTCTTACCTTGGCCTGTCTCGCGATCTGAGCGGCCAGGTCAGCGTGAGGAAGACCGGATGCTGAGAAGATAGGAAGTTTCTGTCCTCTTACCAGAGTGTTCAGTCCGTCTATCGCGGATACTCCGGTCTGGATGAACTCCGCGGGGTAGTCACGGGCTGCCGGGTTCATCGGAAGTCCGTTTATATCCATCATCTTCTCGGGGATGATGTCCGGGCCGCCGTCCTTAGGTCTGCCCATGCCGTCGAATACTCTTCCCAGCATGTCGGCGGAAACAGCGAGCTCCGTGCCGTGTCCGAGGAATCTTACTGTGGATTCTTTAAGGTTGATACCTGTGGATGCTTCGAAGAGTTGTACGAGTGCGTTATGTCCGTTGACTTCAAGTACTTTGCAAAGTCTGGTCTCTCCTGAAGGCATCAGGATCTCTCCGAGTTCATCGTAAGTTACGTCCTCAACGTCCTTGACGAGCATCAGAGGTCCTACTACTTCACTGATGGTTCTGTATTCTTTAATCATCCTGTTCCGCCTCCTTTGCTACCAGTTCATTGACATCTGCTCTCATCCTCTGCATCAGATCTTCGAATGCGAGGTCGATGCTCTTCTCTTCGATGTATTTAAATCTTCCTATTTCTTCTCTCTCAGGAAGGTTGACGATCTTCGTGAAAGGTGCTCCCTTCTTGATGCCTTCCATTCCCAGATCATAGTAGGTAAGGATCAGCTTCAGCAGCTTGTACTGCTTGTTCATGGAGGTGTAGGTATCTATCTCATGGAAAGCGTTCTGGTGGAGATAGTCCTCACGGATCGATTTGCAGACCTCCAACTTCATTCTGTCATCGAATGACAGGGAGTCTACGCCTACCAGCTGTACGATCTCGTTCAGCTCAGCTTCTTCCTGAAGCAGATGCAGCGTTCTCGCTCTCATCTTCGGGAAGTCTTTGGATACGTTCATCTCATACCATCTCTCCAGCTTATCCACATAGAGCGAATATGACTGGAGCCAGTTGATGGCCGGGAAGTGTCTCGCATATGCAAGTGCTGAATCCAGACACCAGAATACCTTTACGATCCTCAGTGTAGCCTGTGATACAGGCTCTGAGATATCGCCTCCGGGAGGAGATACAGCGCCGATTACCGAAAGCGCGCCGAGCCTGCCCTTCTTGCCGAGTGATATAGTACGTCCTGCTCTCTCATAGAACTGAGCGAGACGGGAAGCCAGGTACGCGGGGTAGCCTTCTTCACCGGGCATCTCTTCGAGACGGCCGGACATCTCACGGAGAGCCTCAGCCCAGCGGGATGTGGAGTCAGCCATGAGAGCTACTGAATAGCCCATGTCTCTGAAATACTCTGCGATCGTGATGCCGGTATATACGGAAGCTTCACGCGCAGCTACAGGCATGTCGGAGGTGTTTGCGATGAGCACGGTACGCTTCATCAGAGGCTCTCCTGAACGAGGGTCGGTCAGTTCAGGGAACTCCATGAGTACGTCTGTCATCTCGTTTCCACGCTCGCCGCAGCCGATGTATACTACGATGTCAGCGTCTGCCCACTTGGCCAGCTGATGCTGTACTACGGTCTTGCCGGAACCGAAAGGTCCGGGTACCGCAGCCACGCCGCCTTTGGCGATAGGGAACATCGTATCGATAACTCTCTGTCCTGTGATGAGCGGCATCTCAGGAGTGAGTTTCTCTTTATACGGTCTGCCTCTTCTGACAGGCCATTTCTGCATGAGGCTCAGTTCTTTGATGTCGCCTGCCTCAAGGTTTTCCAGAGGATAAGGCTCAGCGAGCTTCACTTTGCAGACGATGTCGTCTACCTTGTGCTCTCCGCCGTCTATCCATTCGATCGTGCCCTTTACTCCGTTAGGCACCATGATCTTATGATCTACGAGCACGGTCTCATGGACCGAACCGATGAAGTCTCCGGACTCCACCTCATCGCCTACCGCGACGCAGGGTTCGAATTCCCAGATCTTCGTGCGGCTCAGCGCAGGCACTTTGATACCTCTCGTGATATTCGGTCCCACGGTGGCCACCATCTCTTCAAGCGGTCTCTGGATACCGTCGTACATCGTCTCGATGAGGCCGGGGCCGAGTTCTACGGAGAGCGGAGCTCCTGTGGATTCTACCGGCACTCCGGGGCCGATCCCGGCGGTCTCCTCATATACCTGTATGGAAGCACGGTCGCCTCTCATCTCGATGATCTCTCCGATAAGTCCCTGCTGACCTACGTGCACCACGTCGTACATGTTCGCATCTTCCATTCCCGATGCTACAACAAGGGGGCCGGATATCTTAAATACTTTTCCTTGACTCATTAATTGTCACCTCCAAAGAGTATGTCTGCTCCAACGGCTCTTTCTACCGACTTCTTAACTGAAGTCATGCCTATGCCCAGAGAACCGTCCTTCCCCGGGATAGGAATTATCGCCGGGAGCCTGGAGTCTGTATATTCATCTACGTCATCCATCAGGTACTGATAGACCTGTTCCGTTATGTAGATTATGGCAAAATCTTCTTTTGCGATCCTTTTAAGGGTCTTCCTGGCTTCGTCGGGATCATCGATCGGGAAAACGTCCAGACCCACGGCCTTGAAGCCCAAAATGGATTCTCTGTCTCCTATTACACCGATCTTATACATATGTGTCCCTCAGCCTTTCTCTTATCAGCGCGTCGTCCATGCCGGATATCTTGCCGGTCAAGATCATCCTGAGGTTCATGACCTCGGTCTCCTTGGCCTGAAGATAACCGACTATCGGTTCGATCCCGAAAGGCACGTAAAGCGCATCCTTCACGAATTCCATCTTACGGTTGTCCAGATACTTCTCAACGCCGGCAATGCCAACCTCATTGACGATCAAGGCCGCCTTCTGTTCAATGGCGTTTTCGTCCAGGTTGCCTCCATCAAGGAATACTCTCTTATAGAAAGTCCTTGGCTTGCCGATCTCCTTGAGTCTCACGAATGAGTCTATGTTAAGGAGGTCGATAAGCTGCATGACGTATTCCTTGAGGAATTCGTTGCCCGACTCTTCGGCATCCGTCAGCATGTCTTTGTAGCATGCTTTATCGAGCCTGATGTCTATCTCCTGAGGATCTCTGGACTTGGCGAAAAGCTCGATGGCCTCATCCACCGCGGCTCTCATCTCCACAGTCATCTGTGTGAAGTCGCGGCGTCTGAGCATTTCTTCCATCTGCTCCGCCGGTATCGTCCCGGAGTCGATCAGAAGGTGGCTTGCGTCAGTCTTCAGGAATTCTGCCTTGAGGAGTACCTTAAGGTTGTGGTAGTCGTTCGGATATTTGAAGAAGTTCATCTCCTTCTCGTCCGGTATGGTGCTGTAGACGGTAGCGTAGGTCTCTTCCATATTCTTCGAAAGGATCTTTTCAAAGTCTCTGGGATTATCCAGTTCCTTACCGTCTCCGTAGCCATGCTCAGCGAGAATGTTCATGATATCCTGGACCGAGTCGAATTCGAGAAGTTTCAGCATTTCCTCCCGGGTGAGAAGCTCTACTTCCTTGGACCGTACGACGACACAAGGAAAAATATAGTCGCTCATGTCACTCCTCCTCAAACAGCATTCTCGATACTTCCGAAGCCATTTCCGTTCTAGCGAAATCCACCTGTGTCCCTACGGTGTTATCCGCGTAGGTCAGACGATATCTGATCCAGAATCCGCCGGTAATTGGCTCTGATACTTCATTAAGTTCAAACCTCTCGCTGTACGGCCTGTCACCGTATTTCTCGATACGCATCTGTTCCGTAGCTTCGTTGAGCTTTTCGATGACTTCCGGCGCGATGGTCGTTCTTTCTTTTTCATTGAATGTGAGCAGACCGCCGTACATGTCGGAGTTGATGCCGACCTGTACGAGATAGTTTATATACTCATCTCTTGGAAGGTTCACTATCCTCGTGATGCTCTCATCAAAGCATTCTTTGATCACTTCCTGTTTCTTCTCAAGGAGGACCTTCTTGCTGTCTATGGCTGCCACGGACTTACGTCTGAGGATGATCTTTTCTTTTTCCTCATGGCCTTTCTTGACCATGGCTTCCATATAGGCTTTGGCTTTCTGATGGGCTTCTTCTATGATCTGATCACACTTGGTCTGGGCTTCTTCGAGAGCAAGTCTTTCCTGCTCCTTGGCCTCATCCAATATTGTTGATGTGATTTTTTCGATACTCATAGTTCTTCCTCTTATCTAATCAGGGTGATATAACTTATTATTTAAGAATCACACTCTCAGCCAGATAAGGATGGAAACTACGAATGCAAGGATGGCGTAGGTCTCTACCATTACTGTGTAAATGATTCCCTTGGCCATCTGATCCGGACGCTTAGCCATGAGCTGAAGAGCAGATGCTGCCGCGCGGCCCTGTCCGATACCTGAAAGGAAACCTACGACACCGATAGGAATACCGGCTGCCAGATAGATAAGTCCCTCTGCTGTTGAAAGGTCTGTCATCCCGCCTGAAAGGAATCCGGTCTTTACCATGATAAGGAAAGCGATTACAACGCCATAGATGCCCTGTGTTCCGGGGAGAGCCTGAAGGATCAGAGTTCTACCGAATTTCTTGGGATCTGAAGCCACAACGCCTGCGGCTGCCTGGCCCGCGATACCTACACCCATACCGGATCCGCAGCCCGCGCAGGCCGCGATCGCAGCTCCTATAAGAGCTAATCCATTACCTGTTAACATTTTTTTCTCCTCCTTAAGAGTTATTCGTTTTCGATCTTGATATATTTGGTATTCTTTCTCAGCGGGTCGAAGGCTTCGCCGCCGTCCACGTAGAATTTACCGAAGAATTCCACGAACTGCAGACGCGCCGAGTGGATGAATGCGCCGAGAACGTTGATTGCGAAATTGAGCAGGTGTCCGAAAAGGAAGACCAGCAAAAATACTATAGCTCCTTTGATACCTCCTCCGGCCAGCGCGCCCATGGTATTCACTACCTGAGCGATCGCTCCGGTAGCAAGGCCAAGGGCCAGGATCCTGGCGTATGACAGGATATCCGACAGCCAGCTGGTTATGTTGTATACGTTCGAGAAGCCTCCGATGGCTTTGCCCGCACCTTTGCGGTCTCTGCCTCCGGTGAGCGCCAGTCCGACGATCGAGATGATCGACATCCACTTGCCGATCACAGGCGCTGCGCCTCCCAGCATACCGCCTCCTATCCAGAGGAAGAGGCCTATGATGGTCGTATACCACAGAACTATGTCACAGATGAAGTCTGTGACCTTACCGTCCTTCAGGTAGATGTATCCCTGGATCGCTAGTCCCAGGAACAGGTGCGCCACACCCAGAGCTATCGATATGATCAGAAGCTTCAAAGGATCGTCCAGCGGGTCGAACCACAGAGGTTTGATATCTATGGTCTTGCCGAAGAACGTCTCTGCGAGCACCTCGAAGAGGTTGCCGAAATAGCCTCCGAACATGACTCCCCAGAAGGTAGTCGATATACCGCAGTAGAAGAGCAGCTTCACCATCTTGTACATAGTGCCTTCGAGATTGTATTTCTTGAGCACTATGCCTAGCACGATCACCATCAGAAGACCGTAGCACGCGTCACTGAACATCATTCCGAAGAAGCAGATGTACCAGAGAGCGAATATCGAGGTGGGATCGAAGGTGCCATAGGCCGGCAGCGAATACATCTCGGTAATGGCTTCGACCGGCTTGAATAACCTGCTGGTCTTCAGAAGCACCGGTACGTCATCGCCCTCCTGAGGTTCGCTGAACTCATAATAGCATTCGTTTGCATCCAGGAGCTCCTTGACCGCCTCTACCCTTCCAACAGGCACCCAGCCTTCCATATAGAAGGTCTTCTTGGTCTTCAGAAGTTTGGATCTGGTCTTTTTCTTGTCCAGTTCGATGGTCAGGATGTCCTGATAATCCTCGATGTGTTCCTTACGTTTGGCAAGTTCTCTTATTTCAGCGAGGATGCCTTCAATGTCGTCCTGAAGTTTGAGCTTCCGCTCAGAGTTCTTTAAGATGTTTTCGGCCACAGTTCCCTTATAGACCCTCATCTCAAGAGCCTGGAAGCCTTCGTCCTTCAGGACACCGAGGATCTCGTCCTCTGCCTCCTTCGGGATGAGGATAGCCAGATATCTCATGGCTTTGTCCTCATTGACCTGTTTCATTACGTATCTTTCGGTAACTCCTTTGACAGCCTCCTCCGCCCTGGCCTGTTCATAGGCTATGGGGAGGACTCCCATGATCGTCGTCATGGTCTGCGTGGAGGACTGATCCAGAGGCACTTCGTAGTCTTTCCAAGGCTCGAACATTATGTTGTCCACGTCAAGCCTGTTGATCTCGTCGCGCTTGTTCCTCAGCTGTTCATTGAGCTGGATGATCCGCGCTATCAGGTCCTCCGTCTCCATCTCCTGGGACGGTATAGAGGCCGCCTCCTCCCTGGAGACGATCCTTCTGGTCTTGAAAAGCGGATTCTTCAGTTCACCGTACTGGTCGATGATGTCCAGCGCCTGGGCGGCGCGGCCGATCTTGCCTTCAAAGTACGTTACCTGATCCTGCGCGCCGTCCTGAACGGTGTTCTCCGCCCAGAAATCCTCCGTGAGTTTGTCCGTCTGATCCGTAAGTTCCACTGCTTCCAGGTCCATCATCCGGGCTATAAGCCTGCCCTTGATCTTATCAAGGCCGATGACCGAGACCTTTTGCATTTTAACTATTGACACCGGATCTCACTATCCTTTCTACAATATGATCTATAACTTTATCTTTCTTGGCTTGTGCCGCCTTGACCATGTTCTCGGCATCGATGTGAGCCTTCTCGATAGCCGCTTCATACTCGGTGTCAGCCTCGTTCATACCCTCTTGGATGAGGGTATCGTATATTTCCTTGGCTTTCAGCTCGTTATCATCGAGTATCTTCTCAGCTTCTGCATTGGCGGCTTCTATCATGCGCTTCACTTCAGTCTTGACATTCTTTTTGATGTTTTCGGACTGTTCTTCAGCTTCTCTGATAGCAGTCAGTTCTTCAGTAAACACTCTCTCTTCTCCTTTACTTAAGATTATTTCAAACCACAAGGGTCTAAAAACTGTTTAACTAATTTATTATATCACATTTATGCCCTTTGTACAAATTCCAGTACATTGTTTTTTGTGCGATTTCTGAAATAATAATGTATACAATATAATGTTTTAGGGCTGCTCTTAATGCTCATTTCAGGAGCTGGATCTTAACCTCGCAGCCAGCTCTTCTATCTTCCTCAGGCGATTGTTCACTCCGGATTTTTTGAGGGGCGGATCGCACATCTCTCCCAGAGCGGCTATAGAGGCTTCCGGATGCTCAAGTCTCAGGAGCGCCACCTCCATGAGTTTACCGTCAAGCCAGTTAAGGCCTTTGGTCTCTGCGATCAGGCTTATGGCCTCCACCTGTTTCATCGACGCGTCGATCACCCTGTCCACGTTGGCATTGTCGCAGTTCATAGCGCGTCTCGCAGAGCTCAGCATCTCCTTCCTGATCCTGGTATCCTCAAGTTTGAGCACCTGGCCGGAGGCTCCCATCAGAGCCAAAGTATCCGAGATATAGTCGGCCTTCTTCATATAGACGATGTACTTCTTACCGCGTCTCACGACCTTCGCCGTAAGGTCACTGAACGAGTTGATCAGCTTTCGGAGATCGTTAGCCATATCTTCTGAATTCAGTACGAACTCCAGGTGATATGACTTGTCCGGATTGGACATGGTGCCGGATCCCAGGAATGCTCCTCTTAAGTATGCCCTCTTATCGCATTTGGACTTGACGAGAGCATCATAAATGCCGTCCGTGTAGTAGTCGCGACCTTCCCTTATAAGGATGATGCCGCACTCCCTTAGGATGGCCTCCGCATGGTTCTCCGGATCGATCATTATGCTGTAAGCAAATCTCTTCTCCCTGCGGTTCCTTCCCACTGAGCCGCCCTCATAGATCTCAAGGTTGGTGTCTATGTCGAAGTACTTCTCTACAAGTTTTTTGAAATGACGTGCTACGGCAGCGTTGTCCGTGGTCAGAGTGATACTGTGTCTGCCCCCGCCCACCAGACCGATAGATCCTGCAGTCCTGATGTATGCCGCTATCTCCGCCAGCATGCAGCATTTTTTCTCCGGTTCGATCCTCGCTAATTCATTTTTAGTCTCAGACGCAAAAGACATGATCTACGGCTTCCTCATAAAATGATCTGCTAAAAAAGGCAGGCGGGAATGCATAACACATTCCCGCCTCCGTGTAATTATATTTTACCACTTGAAAATGATAAAGTCAAGGGCTTTGTACGAAATTTTGTACAATATTGATCCTTCTGATCACTTTAAATTACAAAAAAAGCGGAGAACAGCAAGCTGTTCTCCGCATGATGATTTGGTTATTTCTTTGTCTTAACAGTCTTTTTAGCACTCCACTTCGAATAGTAGGTTGCATCGCCCACAGTCATGAACGTACGGATGCGGACGTAGTACTTCTTACCACCCTTAAGACCTGTGATCTTCTTGGATACTTTCTTATATCCGGTCACATTCACTGTCTTCTTATTCTTGGTGAATTTGCTGTTGGTAGCGACCTGGATCTGATAACCGGAGATCCTAGCCTGAGACATCTTCTTGGACTGCTTGTTCCACTTGACGGTGATCGCCTTGGAAGCAGCCTTAGGAGTCTTGAGCGTTGTGCCCTTAGGATTGATGCTGAAAGTCTTAGTGAGCTTTCCAGTATAGTTGCCCTTTCCTTTAATGGTCACGGTAGCCTTGCCAACGTTCACATTATTCGAGTATGAAACTGTATAGTCTTTGTCTTTGGTAAGTTTCTTGGTCTTGCCGTTTACTTTCGCCTTTACAGTTACTGTGTTGGTAAGCTTCTTGCCGGTATAAACCTTACTCTTTGACTTAAGGGTTGCGGTCTTGATCTTGACCGGCTTGATAGACCATTCAACGTATTGTGTTCCTGCGTATTTGCCAATACCCTTAACTGCGATATAGTAAGTGCCGGCATTCACCATCTTTTCAACCGGCTCGCCGTTAGCATCAAAGTAGGAAATTTCGTAATCGGTATCTTTTACCATTGCTGTTCCGTCTTCCCATGTAACCGTTACTTTCGGTTTCAGGGCAGAACCGGTATATGTCTTTGCAGGTGCTTTAACTACTGCTTTGGACATAGGGAATTCAGCCTCATAGCCTAAGATATAATAGGTCTCGTTGCCTGCGTAATCACCAAAGATCAATGCATATGTTTCTTCTTCTAAGGCGTCCAGTCCAATGTCCTTGAGATCAAATTCTAAGTCACATGTTACTGTCGAACCGGCTTCTGTCTGTTCAGGTACCATTTCAGCAGCTATCTCATAATTATCCAAGCTCATGACAGCTGCATAAGCGAGATAGTTATTATCCATGGCTTCTACGCTGATGGAGCGTGTGGTCTCGCCTGTCTTCACAACATCAACTGCCTCTGAAACTGCCTCAGGATAGGTGTCATCCACTACGAACGTAGTTCCCTTAAGAACGCCCTCACCCAGCGTCTTGTCTTCCAGCCAGCTGGTAACGGTCGACTTCTTAACGTTCTGTCCCTGTGTGTAGTATTCAGGGATAGCCACTGCAGCAGCGGTGAATTTATCGCCTTCTTTGAATCCCAGTTCAGCAGCGGTCTTGTTAATCTCGGTGTAGATTCCTCCGTAAGCATACACATCATCTTCTCCGTATTCGATCCAACAACCATATCCTGAATAGTAGAATGCAGGATAAACATCATGCTGCAGATCACCTATGCTGACAACTTTGTTCTCAGAGTCAAGGATCACGTTGGTGTAAATGCCTGCAGTATCAATGTTTCTGGTATCATACTCCCACATAATAGACTGAGAATTGATGGCCTGACGATCCAGAGCATTTTCGTCCTCAAGGGTATACGGGTTACTGGTATAATAATTCGGTAAATACTCAGTTTCAGGATCATAAAGATCTACGTACTGGGTGATCATGTTGTTTGCAATGTAGTCACCGCCCGCATAATAATAATAGGTGATATATGAATAAGGCATATTCATATCCCCATAGAACCATTCGTTCATGCTGCCTTCGTCATACATGGAGGCATCCGAATAGTTGCCATAGTATGCCAGGATCGGGATTGAGTATTCTACATCTGCTATAGCACCTTCTTCACTTACTTCGGGCGAGAGGAATGTGTAACCTTCAATATATGTTCCGTTTTCATAATACGCATCAATAAAGGCTAATTCGTCTTCTCCGACAGCCAAGTCAACTTTGACTTCGACGCTTCCATTTGCGGGAACCGTGATAGCATCAACTGCTGCACCGTTAACGGTGTAAGTATCAGAGTAGCTCTCAAGGCTGCCTGTATAATCTAGCATAAGTATACTATCCGGATCAATACTCTCTTCATAAACTGGATACTGGACAAACAATTTGGTGCTCGGCGTATAGGTCTGATCGGTATCTGTCATGTTGTGTACAGTAAACTTATAACTGTAAGCACCGGTGCGATCAGGATCATCACCAAGCTCAGCTTTAACCTTGCCGTCAGCATATGACTTGGTAGCTTTTTCATCCATAATGATGTAGGAAGCTGCTTCTACCGCGTTGCCAACATTAGCAATACCGGAACCCTGCTTCATAATACTATAGAATTCACCATCCTCATCTGTAGCCGGAATGGCTGTTGACATCAGAAGGCTCTGTGCAAGGGTACGAACTGAGATGCCTTCCTGTTCTGCAAGGCCGTTCTCACGGATGTACTGAGCGACTACTGCCGCCATACCTGCAACCTGTGGAGCTGCCATGGATGTACCTGACATGTTCTCATAAGTGGTGGAATCACCAACAACGCCAGTAAGATACTCTTCATTATCATCCAGTTGGTTGTGAGCTCCATTGACAGAGTAAATACCACCGCCGGGAGCAGTGATCTCCGGTTTCATCGTCAGTGATGAAGGAGTACCCATAGAGCTGAAATCACTCATAGTGTAATACTCTACATCATTCTCCTGTACCTTGATATCTTCTGGAATGGTTAGAGTGCCGAAATAGTAATTTGCTACTTCATGCCCAGTTACAGTTTCGCCAGAATCCTCATCCTCATATTCGTAATCGTATTCTATGGATTCGGGTTTCTCCGCATTCTTCGAATTAGCTATCAAAGTATTGCCGTCATCCTGAGTAATAAAGACTGCAGGAGCGGTATACTCATAACCCGACAAATCCATTGAGAGAGTGCCCGGCTGATTGTTGAAAATTATTACAGCGATCGCACCGGCTTCAACTGCATAATTACACTTAGCGGAGAAATTGATATCACCACGTTTTATGACCGCGATTTTACCTTCAAGATTATTACCTAATTCTGCAATAGCTTCCGCTCTGCCAGTTCCATCAAGCAGGACATAATCATATTCTTCATTACCTGCCAAACTGGTAAAAGGCTCCTGCCTTTCAATATTCTCTACATAGAAAATAACATCTTCACCTGATAAGATATAGTTTCCGGTCTGACCAATATTATCTACTGAAGCGACAGACAGAGAATTAGTATAGGATCCCGGGCTACCTACAGTATTAAATGAATTATCATCTGCATAAGCTATTCCTAAGCCGTATTGACTACCAAAGTAAGAATTGGATCCTACAGAAGAATTATTACCAGCAGAGATGGAAACTACGGTATCAGATTCTGCAAGAGAATCAAGGATATTCTCGTAGTCGTAATCATATTCCTTCTCAAAACCGGAAACTGCTGAACCCAGTGACAGGTTGATAGCGTCTGCTCCAAGGATCAGAGCATCTTCTATGGCAGCCATGTAATCGCTGTCATAAGCGCCATCATCATAGCTGGAGCCGTCTGGGGAGCTTCCGAAGACCTTCATAACGAGGAGCTGAGCATCAGGAGCAACTCCCTGTGTATGTGCTTTTTCAAGTGCATTGTCAAATCCGCCTTCGCCATCAGGGATATAACGGTTAGCAGCCGCGATTCCTGCTACATGAGAACCATGCTCGCCTGATCCGTCATTTTCATGGGTGATGTCCAGATTCTTCGTAATGTAGTTGTAACCGAATGCGATCTTGTCATTGCGGAAAAGATCCTCTCCCTTGACAGTCTGATCACATTCATATACGTTCAACTTGCGGACCAGCCCATCGATCTCTTCTGCATCCAGAAGATCAAGGCTAGCTGCATTGTCATACTGAGCTAATGCATAATCAAAAGCTTTGCCGTCGAACGACTGATGATCGTCATCGATACCGGTATCGATGATAGCGATACGGCTTCCGGCTCCGGTATAACCATCTGCCCATGCTGCTTCGGAACCGATCATCTCGCCTGATGTTGCCATCTCAGGCTCGGCTTTCTTTCTCTCAGCTATAGTCGGCTCATATTTGCGCTCCAGAATAACTGACTTGACGCCATCCACCGCTTCTACAGCAGAAATATCACCGTATTTCATATTTGCAGAAATGATGTTAGCGGCCAAAGTCAGATTCCATACCACGTCCAGTTTCTTGCCAAGAGCGGTCTCGATCTTCTTAACGACCTTCGTCTGCTTGTCTTTCAGAGACTGGCGATAATTCATCGCAGCATTGTTTTCAGCGATGTTTGTGGTGGAATAATTTGCAATCGTTGGTTCTTCTTCAAGGATAATGGATACTCGAACGGTCTCATCTTCGCCATAAGCCTTAAGTTTCTTGTCTGCAGTTTTGACAAGACCGGACTTGAGTTCACTCATAGCCTTGGAAATTTTTGCATCCTGAGTCTTCGTCAGGGTGTATGTGTTGACTGAAGCATTTCCGTCAACTTGTCCCGTTTCGTCTGCCATCGCAATACCGGAGAAGCTCAAAACAACTGCGATAGACAGTATTACTACCAGGATTTTCCTTTTCATAAAACAATAACCTCCATTTCTTTCTAAATAATAACCAAATCCGAAATTATTACTACTTCAGATATTAATATTTTAGCACATTAATAAGAAAAAATCTATAATTATTTACATCTGAAAGGCCTTGTTTTTCAGCGGCAACGCATATATTTGAAAACAAAGATTCCCGGCTGTACGGCCGGGAATCTTCAGCTTTTATCGATGATATATTTGTTTCTGAATTATATAGCAGATATTAAGATCTGCTATTACGAATCAGCCTATTATGCTCTGGGCTTGAGTCCGAGGATAGCTCTGGCCTCGTCAGGAGTAGCGATCTCTCTGTTGAGGAGTTTCGCGATCTGAACTACTCTGTCTACCATCTCGCCGTTTGACTTGGCAAGTACGCCCTTGGACATGTATACGTTGTCCTCGAAGCCTACACGTACGTGTCCGCCGAGTGCGATCGTAGCAGCTACGATGTCCCAGCAGGTCTTGCCGATACCGGTAGCAGTCCAGGTGGATCCCGGAGGAACTGATCCGGCCATGAATACCAGGTCTCTTACTGTGGCTGTCATCTGAACGCCGAGTACGAAGTCGAAGTGCATAGGATAGTCGATGTGGCCTTTCTTGGCTGCTTTGAGAGCAAGGTCGATCATGCCCTTGTCGAATACTTCGCATTCAGGCTTGATGCCTCTTTCTTTCATGATGTCGCCGAAGTTGTTGATGGTGTTGTCTGTATTGATGAAGATCTCGTCTCCGCCGAAGTTGCAGGTTCCGCAGTCAAGAGTAGCCATTTCAGGGGTCGGTATGATCTCTGTGGACTGTAATCTCTCAAGGTCGGTCATTCCTACTGCTCCGCCTGTGGAAGGCTGGATGATGACATCAGGGCAAACTTCTCTGATAGCGTCTACACACTCCTGGAATCTTCCCTTGTCCTGTGTAGGAGTTCCGTCGTCCCATCTTACGTGAAGGTGGATAAGAGCTGCGCCGGCATCATAAGCTGACTTGGCTTCTCTTACGATCTCCTCTACAGTATAAGGAACTGCAGGATTGTTTTCCTTGGTTACTTCCGCTCCGCAAATGCAGCAGCTGATAATAAGTTTCTCCATTTTTATCTCCTTTACAAGTAAAAAATAATTATATAGACAGTATTTGTAATACTAAAATTATTACCGCAAATATTATATCACTAAAGATCTCTGTGTTCAAGAGTAACTCTTCGGCCTTCTTCATTAAAAATCCTTGCAAGCTCGTTCGCTATGGCCACTGATCTGTGCTGCCCTCCGGTACAGCCTACTGCTATCGTAAGGCTGTATTTACCCTCCTTGATGTAATTCGGTATGGCCTTGCGGATCAGCTCTGTGTAGCGGTTCAGGAATTCCTTGGATACGTCCTTGCCCAGCACGTAGGTCGAGACTTTCTTGTTATTGCCCGTCAGTTTCTTCAGCGAAGGTATGTAGTACGGATTCGGTATGAATCTCGCGTCCACGACCCAGTCCGTCTCCTGAGGTATGCCCTTCTTGTAGCCAAAGGACATGATGTTCAGGACGAATGAATCGCCTGAAGCTCCTGAGTCGAAGATCTTTGACATCTCGGCGTTGAAGTCCGCCACCTTCATCCTCGACGTATCGATGATGAAATTGGCCTCCGTCCTCAGGTCGTGGAGCTTGGTCTTCTCCTCTTCGATTATCGCATTCGTTATGGGCTGGTTCGAGAGAGGATGCATCCTCCTGGTCTCATTGTACCTTCTGATCAGCGATTCATTGGAGGCCTCTATGAAAAGCATTTTTAGGCTGATGTTTTCGTTCTTCTTGAGGTTTTCCAGCACAGCCCTGGAATCTGAGAGGAATTCTCCGCCCCTGATATCGATACCGAAGGCGGCTTTTTTGATCTTCTTGGTGCCCGCAGCAGAAAGCTCCAGAAAATTGTTGATCAAAGTCGGCGGGATATTGTCTATGCAGTAATATCCCTTGTCCTCGAACCACTCTATTGCTTTGGTCTTACCCGCACCGGAAAGGCCGGTAACAATTACTACGTCCATAATACTCTACCTTAATCTGATATTGACTATTCTCTCAGGATCAAGTCCTGCCTTTAAAGCACGTTCCAGCTGGGGCTCGAAGACTCCCACGTTCTGAGGAATGTGTGCATCGGAGCTAATTATAAACTTAACGTCAAATTTAGCCGCGATTTTTATTCCCTTCTCATCCAGGTGAGGGTGCTTGCCGTTGATCTCCATGAATGTGCCTGTATCCTCACAAGCCCTTGCTATGGTTTCGATATCGAAAGGCCCCTTATCCCCGGGATGTGTCAGTATATCGATATGATTGCCGCTGTCCTCGCTGTAATAGAGCGCGTTCAGTATCATGTCCGTATTCTGTACCATCAGGCTTTGGCTGTGGAGTCCCAGGCGGTTATTGATCATGCCTGCCCCTCTTACCGCAAAGTGATAACCCGCCAGAACTATGTCCAGCTTGTCCCATTCGGAAGGTTTCACATCCAGATATGGCACATTACGGATGGTATTGGCTTCAACTCCCAAAAACACCCGGACATCCGGATATTCCGCTCTCGCCTTCTTGATATCCTCCCTCATCTGAGGTATGAGTTTCATCTTCATGCCATAAAGGAAGTTTCCCGGGCCATGATCTGTTATGGCTATGGACTTCAGGCCCTTTTCGTGGGCCACCCTGGCGTTGTCCAGGATGCTCCCCTTCCCATGAGAGTAGGTGGTGTGAGTGTGATGATCGTAGACCATCATGTATTTGGAAATAATACTTTTGTTATCCATATTATTTGTTCTCGATTATCCTTACTTCAGGTTCCAGTCTCACTCCGAATTTGTCGAAGACGATGTCCTGTACGAGATGTATGAGCTCCAGGATCTCAGTAGCTGTGGCATTTCCTTTGTTGATCACGAAGCCCGCGTGCAGCGTGGATACCTGCGCGCCACCTACGGTCAGTCCTTTGAGACCGGAGTCTTCTATCAGCTTCCCCGCAAAGTATCCTTCCGGGCGTTTGAACGTGGAGCCGGCGGACGGGTAACTCAGAGGCTGCTTGGTAACTCTTCTCTCAGTGAAATCCGCCATGCGCTTTCTGATTTCCTCATGATCGTCCTCATGCAGTTTGAGGCAGGCTGACGTGATGATGTAACCATTGCTCATAAAAGCGCTGTGCCTGTAGGAGAGATCCATCTCTTCAGGGCTGAAATCTCTCTCGCTCATGCCGTCTGAAGACACTCCGTGAGCGGAGGTAAGCACGTCTTTCATCTCATATCCGTAAGCTCCGGCGTTCATGAACACCGCTCCTCCCACGGATCCGGGTATGCCGGACAGACCCTCCATGCCAGACAGGCATCTGGGCTCAGCCGCGGCCATCCTTGAAAGCGCAGACAAAAGCATGGCAGCACCTGCTCTGACACTGCCATCTTCATAAAATTCAGCTGAACCGAACTCTTCAGAGCTGTCGTCAAGCTTTATGACCACTCCATCATAAAGACCATCGGCGAACAGAGTATTGGAACCGTTGCCGAGGATCACATGAGGCAAACCCTCCGAAGTCACAAACTTAAGAGTCTCCCTGAGTTCTTCTGTATTTGATACTTCCACCAGGTACGCTGAGCTGCCGCCTGCTCTGAAAGAGCAATATGCGGCCATGGATGCGTTCTCAGTGATTTTTAAATTTGGACATGATGCTTTTAGCTTTTTCAACTCCATCTTTTGAGTCTTCCTCTCCTAAAAGTTCGCTGCTGTCGATTCCGTATTTGCTGAAATCTTCATAATAAAGAGTATCGGATTCGATAGTTTTTCTATCTAATTTCCTGTTGATAGCCTTTGCAATATATATGTATATGACTGCGAAGACAGGCACGCCGAGTATCATGCCCGGCACACCGAACAGGCTGCCGCCCACTATGATCGCGAACATTACCCAGAAACTTGACAGTTTGGTGGATTTGCCCAGGATCTTAGGCCCGATTATGTTGCCGTCTACCTGCTGGAGCACGACCACCATAATTATGAACTTCAGACATGCGACCGGATCCATGATCACGAGGAGCAAAGCCGACGGCACAGCTCCGATGAATGGTCCGAAGAACGGTATGATATTCGTCACACCCACAATGACTGAGATCAGCATGGCCATAGGCAGCTTCATCAGCGTCATGCAGATGAAACAGATGACACCAATGATGAACGAATCTATTACCTTGCCGTTTATGAAACCTCCGAAAGTCTCATTGCAGACGCTTCCGAGCTCGAAGATCGCATTTGACTGTTTCTCATTGAACAACGCAAGGATCAATTTCTTGCCCTGTGCCATGAACAGTTCTTTGGAGTTCAGTATGTATACGCAGATGATCAGCGCGACCAGGCAGTCGAATAGACCTCCTATGGTGGCTATGATGCCCGATGAAAGCCTGCTTACGATCACTTCAGACGCAGGGATCAGTTTATCCTGAGCCCATTTATATATGTTCTCCGACAGATTATCCAGGTTGTCTGTGAGGAACGCCGACAGCTCGTTATTAGAGTTAAGATGTGACTCTATCATGGCTATGGTCGAATTAAAGTATCCCGGCAGCTTAGGCACCAAAGTGGATATGCTCTCATACATGCTGGGTATGATCAGCATGATCAGGCCTGCGACTATAACTATGATCACCAAAAGAGATACGACCGTACCAAGGACTCTGGCCAGTTTCATGCCTGTCTTGTGCTTCTTGAATCTGACCTTCACTCTCTTGTATGTGAATCTCACAGTGAAGTTATATATTGGGCATAGCAAATATGCCATTATTATTCCCAGATAAAACGGCATGAGTATACCGTTGATCTCTGACAATACATGTTTGATGTTTCCCAGGTGATTGATACTGTAGTACACTAATATCAATGCCAAGCCTACGAGGAATACAGCCAGGCCTTGTTTGAAGTAGGCTCTGGTCAGAAGATTTCTGGATCTGCCTGAATTCTGATTGTCGTTCATGGTCTTACCTAAACCCTTGATCCGGCCGCGATCCTAAGATGCGACCCTGTCTGATTTTGCTCAATCTCTCACAAATACAGTATAGCACAAATGCAATTGCTTGGAAACAACTTTTGTGCTATACTTTAACAGAGTTGAATGCTCATATCCTTAAGAGGTAATAATATGAGAATACTGATCATAAGCGATACCCATGGCAAACTGAAGCGGGTATACGACGTTTACAACAAGCTGTCCAAAACATCCGAAATAGACCTTATCGTGCACTGCGGAGATTATTATGACGACGCGATGGACATCCATAAGCACCTCGGCAAAAAAGTCGTTGCTGTCAGAGGAAACTGCGACAGATGTTTCGATGAAAACGAGTTCACGATCCTCGAGACCGAAGCCGGAAATTTCTTCGTTTGCCACGGACATATGCATAACGTGAAATACAATAAGCAAAGCATCTACTATAACGCCATGCAGGCAGGATGCACCGGCGCGATCTTCGGGCATACCCACAGAGCAGGCAAGACTGAGCTCGGCGACTTCGTCTTCATCAACCCCGGCAGTATCACCAAACCAAGAGACAGCAGCGGAGGCACTTTCGCTCTACTGGATACTGCTGAAGGCTATATAAATGCGCGTATAATGAATTATCAGGAATTCATGGATTCGGAAGATACGCCGCCCCCGCCGGCTTCCAAGCCCAAGGTCAAGAGCGGCTTCCTCAGAAGGATCATCAACTACTCGGATGGCTTATAAAAAGGAGCAAAAAACATGATGGACATAAACGAATTGAAAGGCAAAGAATACCTGGCCAAGATGGCCGCTTATGAGAAAGTTTTCTGGTTAAACCCTGATCTCGGTAAGGAAGCCTGTCCCTACGGTCTGGCAGACATAGATGACGCTGAAGCGCGCCTTGAACGCTTCGCGCCGCTTATCCTCAAGGCCTTCCCCGACACGGCTGAGACCGGCGGCATCATCGAATCGCCGTTAAAAGAGATACCTGAAATGAAGAAGAGACTGGTCGAAATGACCGGCGACTTCCCGGGCAGGCTCTTCATCAAGATGGACAGTCATCTCAAAGTCTCAGGCTCTGTCAAAGCGAGGGGCGGCATCTACGAGGTACTCAAGCTAGCTGAAGAGATCGCCATGAAGGAAGGCCTGCTCAGCGAAACTGACGACTACAGCATACTTCTGGAAGACCGCTTCAGGGAACTTTTCAGCCGCTATTCAGTCCAGGTAGGTTCGACCGGCAACCTGGGGCTTTCGATAGGCATCATCAGCGCTAAGCTCGGTTTCAGAGTCACCGTCCACATGAGCGCCGATGCCCGCCAGTGGAAGAAGGATCTCTTAAGATCCAAGGGTGTGACCGTTGTGGAGTATCCTCAGGACTATCAGGTAGCTGTGGCCGAAGGCCGCAAAGCATCCGCAGGCGATCCTCTTTGCCACTTCGTGGATGACGAAGGTTCGAAAGATCTTTTCTTCGGATACTCTGTGGCAGCGAAGAGGCTCGTACCGCAGCTTGAGGAGGCGGGTATCAAAGTCGACTCCGATAACCCTCTCTACGTTTACATCCCCTGCGGCGTTGGCGGAGCACCAGGCGGCATCACCTTCGGCCTCAAGACCATCTTCGGCGACAATGTTAAGGTCTACTTCGCAGAGCCGACGCATTCGCCCTGCATGACGTTAAGTCTTATCACAGGGCTTAACGAGAAGATCTGCTGCGCAGACATCGGTCTCGATGGCAAGACTGCCGCCGACGGACTGGCCTGCGGCAGAGCATCATATCTCGTGAGCGCGCTAATGGGCTCAATGGTGGAAGGCTGCTACACGATCACAGACGAGGAGCTATATCCTTTCCTCGCCGCTCTGAAGGACACCGAAGGCATCTTTATCGAGCCGTCATCAACAGCTTCATTCATCGGCCCTGCCCTCGTTAACAAGCCGGGCACGCACATACTTTGGGCTACCGGCGGTAGCATGGTCCCTCAGGAAGAAGCTGACGCATATTATAACAAAGGAAAAAACAACAGATAAGGCCGGCTCACCGGCAGCGCGAAAGACAGAACCATGGATACCAAGATAAGCTGCACAAAAAAAGTGACCCTCATGCCACCCGAATTCGTCGATGGATGCAGGCAGTAT